>NZ_JADKSF010000010.1:0-106426 GCF_015350875.1 Frondihabitans sp. VKM Ac-2883
TCCGGCGTCGCCGCGAAACTGCTGAACTCCACCTTCAAGACCGACGCCGTCAAGGCCGACCTCCTCGTCGGAGTCGCGACCATCAGCGCCCAGATCACCAAGTAACACCCCCTCCCAGCACCATCCGAACGGCCCGTCGCACCCTGTGCGTCGGGCCGTTCGGCGTACGCCCGGCAGCAGCGGGCCTGCGGGCCTCTGTCGGAGGCCGTAGCTAGGCTGGACCGACACCGATTGAGCGAAGGGCCGACTGTGAAGCCGCTGACCGAAGACGACATCCGCTCGTCGTTCGTGAACGCCCTCCCCGGCGATCTCGACCGTCTGCCCATTCCCGGGCTGCACGAGATGCTCTGGGAGGAGCGCGAATTCCTCGGGTGGCGCGACAGCCAGGCCCATCTGCGCGGGTACATCGTCGTCTGGATGGATGACCGGCCAACCGGCCTCGTCGTTCGCACCGCCTCCACGACATTGCGCCCCGGCATCGCCGCCATGTGCTCTCTCTGCCACTCTCCCCAACCCGCCACCCAGGTGCGTCTGTTCACAGCACCCCGGGCTGGCGAGGCCGGGCTGAACGGCAACACCCTCGGCACGTACATCTGCGAAGACCTCGCGTGCTCCCTCCTGATCCGCGTCGCACCGCCCCATCTGAATCCTCCGGAGCGGATCGCCGAACGCGCCGCCGGGCTTCTGGCGCGCGTGCAGAACTTCACTGCCGGGGTCATGAAGACGGCAGGCTGACGCCTGTCGACCGATCGCCGCTTCTCCGAGTCGGCTCGCAGACTCGCGACGTAGCCTGCCGAATCACATGAGTCGCGTAAGAAGGTCGTAGCAATGCTGCAGAAATCGAAGCTCCGGTGGATCCCCGCGATCGCCGTTCCCGCCGTCGTCATCGCGGGCGCGGTCGCCATTCCCAGCATGGCCAACGCCGGCGTCTCGCTGCCCTCCAAGTCAGCGGCGCAGATCGTGGCTCTCGCCGAGAAGAGCGCGGGCACGTCGTTCTCCGGCACCGTCGAGCAGACGGCCAACCTCGGTCTTCCCGACCTCTCGTCGTTCGGCGGGGCGACTTCGGGCGACGACGGCTCGGGCGTCTCCGACATCGTCAGCCAGCTGAGTGGCACGCACAAGGCCCGTGTGTTCGTCGACGGCTCCTCGAAGTCGCGCGTCCAGACGCTCGACCAGCTGGCGGAGCGCGACGTCATCCGTAACGGCACCTCCGTCTGGGCCTACGACTCCAGCGACAAGTCGGCCGTGCACCTCACCCTCCCCAGCCGAGACGAAGACATGCCCTCGGCCAGCGCGACGCCCTCCACCGGTGCTGTGCCGACCGACCCGGCCACCGCCGCAGCCTCGGCCCTCAAGGCAATCGCTCGCTACACGACGGTCTCTACCTCAGAGAACGTTCGCATCGCCGGCCAGAAGGCCTATCAGGTCACGCTCGCACCCAACGACTCGAGCAGCCTGATCGCGACCGCGACCCTGGCCGTCGATGCCACGACCGGGGTTCCGTTGCGAGTCGCGGTGACGGCCAAGGGCCAGACCGACCCGGCCTATTCCGTCTCGTTCACCTCGATCGACTACTCCACCCCGGCGGCCTCGACGTTCGCCTTCACGCCTCCACAGGGCGCGACCGTGAAGAAGATCGCGGTGCCCGACCGCTCGGCGCACGCGGGCGGCACGACCACGAAGTCCCATCCCGGCATCACCAGCCGCAACGACCGCATCGCGAAGGCGAAGGCAGGAGCCCAGCCGACCGTCATCGGCACCGGATGGTCGACCATCATCGGTGCGAACCTTCCCACATCGGCGGTCAGTGCGCTCTCGAGCGACGACACGCTCGGTCAGGTCTTCACACCGGTCGACGGCGGACGCCTGCTCAAGACGTCGCTGGTCACCGTGCTGATCACCGACGACGGCGAGGTGTACGCGGGCGCCGTGACCCCCTCTGCCCTCCAAGCCGCCGTCGCCGCGCAGTAACCCCCGCTCTGCCACCCGTGACCGCCGACCCCCTCGTGGCGACGACCGAACTCGCAATCGAGACGACGGGCCTCACCAAGGCCTTCGGACGCCAGCGGGCCGTCCACGACGTCGACCTCGCGGTGCCTCGCGGAAGCGTCTACGGCTTTCTCGGGCCGAACGGCTCGGGTAAGACGTCGACCATTCGCATGCTCCTCGGTTTGACCCAGGCGACCGGCGGCCAGATCCGGCTTTTAGGATCCCGCATGCCCGACGATCTTCGAAGCGTCCTGCCGCGTGTCGGCGCCCTGGTCGAAGGCCCCGCGTTCGCGCCCTACCTCTCCGGCCGGGCCAATCTGCGCCGGCTCGACACAGCCGACCGCGACGCGCCCGGCGCGACCCGCAACTCCCGTGTCGACGAGGCCCTCGACCGGGTCGGGCTCGGTCACGCCGCCGACAAGAAAGCTCACGCCTACTCTCTCGGGATGAAGCAGCGGCTCGGAATCGCCGGCGCACTGCTCATGCCGCGCGACCTGCTCATCCTCGACGAGCCGAGCAATGGCCTCGACCCGCAGGGCACGCGCGAGGTGAGGTCGCTCATCGGCTCTCTCGCCGCCGACGGCACCACGGTGTTCGTGTCGAGCCATCTCCTCAGCGAGATCGAGCAGATGTGCACGCACGTCGGCGTGATGAGTGCGGGGCGCCTGCTGCTTCAGGGCACGCTCGACGACGTGCGGCGCCAGGGTGTGCAACGCGTCACCGTCGTCACACCGGATGCCGAGGCGGCGCAGCGGATCCTTGCGTCTCTCGGCCTCGAACCCGAGCTCCTGCCGACGGGTGTCTCCGCTGCGCTGCCGACCACCGAACAGGAGCCGGAACGCCTGAATGCGGCCCTGGTCGCCGGTGGTGTGCGCGTGCGCGGCTTCTCGGTGTCGGGAGCGACCCTTGAGGATCGCTTCGTCGACCTGACCGGAGAAGGATTCGCCGTTGCCGAATGACACCGTGCCCGCTGGCACCTGGCCGAATGACACCGCGCCGAACAAGACGGCCTCTCGACCGACGGGCGGCAGCTCGCTGGGGCTCGCGCTGCTCGGGTCGGAGGTCCGCACGCTCTTCCGTCGAGTACGCACCATCGCCATGCTGGGTGCGCTGGCGGCCATCCCCATCCTCTTGGCGATCGCCGTGCGGGTGACGTCCGACGGAGGAGGCGGCGGGCCGGCGTTCCTCGGCGACATCACTCAGAACGGTCTCTTCGTCTCGCTCACGGCCCTCGTGGTCGCCATTCCCCTCTTCTTGCCGCTGACCGTCGGCGTCGTCGCGGGCGACACGATTGCGGGTGAGGCCGGTGCCGGAACGCTGCGCTACCTGCTCGTCGCCCCGGCCGGACGCGTGCGCCTGCTGGTCGTGAAGTACCTCGCGACGGCGCTGTTCTGTCTGACCGCGACTCTCGTCGTCGTGGTCGTCGGCGGAATCATCGGGGCGATCCTCTTTCCGGTGGGGCCGGTCACGCTTCTCTCCGGGCAGACCGTCTCCTTCGGCGAATACGTGCTCCGCCTGCTACTCCTCGCCCTGTACGTCACCGTCTCACTGCTCGGGCTGTCGGCGATCGGCCTCTTCATCTCGACGCTGACCTCGGTGCCCGTCGGAGCCATGGCGGCGACCATCGTGCTGTCGACAGTGGCGCAGATCCTTGGGTCATTGCCCCAATTGGAGTTCCTCCACCCGTGGCTTTTCACCGACCATTGGCTGGAGTTCGGCGACCTCCTCCGCACACCGCTCTCGTGGGGGTCGTTCGGCGACAACGCCCTGCTTCAAGCGGGCTACCTCGTCGTCTTCGGCTTTCTCGCGTGGGGTCGCTTCTCGACCAAAGACATCCTGAGCTGAGGCGACCTCGGTGAGCGCCGCTGTCCCCCGCAAGCTGGACTCGACACGACGTGGCGAGACTACGGTCACGGGCGTAAGGGTTGTCGGAGTCGACGCCCGGAAGGAGCCCATCATGACCACCGATCTCACCGGCCGCCGCGTTCTGGCCATCGTCACCAACTACGGCATCGAACAGGACGAGCTCGTCAAGCCCGTCGAGCACCTGCGCGAGGCAGGAGCACACGTCGACATCGCCGCCACCACGCTCGACCCGATCGAGACCCTGGTCGACGACAAGAAGCCGGGCCAATCGGTCACGCCGACGATCACCCTCGACGACGCCGACCCCGCCGCCTACGGTCTTCTGCTCGTCCCGGGCGGCACCATCAACGCCGACACCCTCAGGACGTCCGAGCGTGCCGTCGAGATCGTGCGATCCGTCGTCGATGCCCACGGCGCCATCGCGGCGATCTGCCACGCGCCCTGGACCCTCGTCGAGTCGAAGGTCGTGTCGGGCAAGAAGCTCACGTCGTTCCCGTCGCTCCGCACCGACGTCGTGAATGCGGGTGGCGACTGGGTCGATCAGTCGGTGGTCCGCGACGACTCGAGCTCGTGGACGCTCATCACCTCACGGAACCCGGACGACATCCCCGACTTCCTGCGCGAGATCGACAAGGTCCTGGAGTCGCTCGAGACGCCGCAGCAGCCGGTTCTCTAGAAGCGAGTCGGCGAGCGGGGGCAGACCCACGCGACCGGTCTCAATAACCGGCCGTGTGGGATCCTGCACCCGCCGTGTCGTCGGCGGCGAGCATCGCTCGCGAGCCCGAGACTCCGAGGCGGGTGGCGCCTGCGGCGACCATCTGGCGCGCGTCGTCGAGGCTGCGGACGCCACCGGACGCTTTGACGCCGAGGCGAGGAGCGACGGTCGCGGCCATGAGCTCGACGGCGTGCTCGGTGGCTCTGCCGGTGGGGTGGAAGCCCGTCGACGTCTTCACGAAGTCGGCGCCCGCGCTCTCGGCGGCTTTCGAGACCGCGACGATCTCGTCGTCGGTCAGGGCTGCCGACTCGATGATGACCTTGAGCACCGTGGGGGCCGGTGCCGCGGCGCGAACCGCGGCGATGTCGCGCTCGACGCCGTCGAAGTCGCCGGCCTTTGCCGCGCCGATGTCGATCACCATGTCGATCTCGTCGGCCCCGAGCGAGACCGACTCGGCTGCCTCGGCGGCCTTGACCGCAGAGGTGTGCTTGCCGCTCGGGAACCCGCAGACCACAGCGACCTTAAGGTCAGACCCCTCGGGGATCACGACGGGCAGCATCGAGGGCGAGACGCACACCGAGTAGGTGCCGAGCTCCGCGGCCTCGGCGATGAGGGCATCGACGTCGGCGCGGGTCGCCTCCGGTTTGAGCAGCGTGTGGTCGATGAGGCGTGCAATGTCTGAGGGCATGAGACCAGGCTAGTCGCCTCGAATTCGAAGGGGATCCGCCCCGCCCGATACCGTGGGGGCTGACCATGTGGGTGTTCGACGAGAGGTGGGGGTGAGCGTGAAGAGAGGGCAGCTCCGCGTGTTGCTCGGCGCCGCCCCCGGTGTCGGCAAGACCTTCACCATGCTCGAAGAGGGCGCGCGACTGAAAGCCGAGGGGCGAGACGTCGTCGTGGCTGTCGTCGAGACGCACGGCCGGGCTGCGACCGCCGCCCTCACCGATTCACTCGAGATCCTCCCCCGAGTGGTCTCGCGGCACCGCGGGGTCGAGCTCACCGAGCTCGACGTGGCCGGGGTGATCGCGCGCCGCCCGAGCCTCGCCCTGGTCGACGAACTCGCCCACACCAACGCCCCGGGCGGTCGCAACGAGAAGCGCTGGCAAGACGTGCTCGACCTGCTCGAAGCGGGCATCGACGTCATCTCGACCGTCAACGTGCAGCACATCGAATCGCTGAGCGACGTAGTGGAGCAGATCACTGGCGCACCGCAGCGCGAGACGATCCCCGACGCCGTGCTCCGTTCGGCCGACCAGATCGAGGTGATCGACCTCGCCCCGCAGGCTCTCCGCGATCGCCTCGCCGAGGGCAACGTGTATCCCGCCGCCCGCATCGATGCCGCCCTCTCCAACTACTTCCGGCTCGGCAATCTGACGGCCCTCCGCGAGCTCGCCCTGCTGTGGCTGGCCGACGAGGTGGAGTCGTCGCTCAAGGCCTACCGGGCCGAGCACGGCATCGACAGCAAGTGGGAGGCCCGCGAACGCGTCGTCGTGGCCCTGACCGGCGGCCCCGAGGGCGACACCCTTGTCAAACGCGGCGCTCGGATCGCTGCCCGCTCGGCGGGAGGCGATCTCATCGTCGTGCACGTCAGCCGACAGGACGGCCTCGCCGAAACGCACCCCGGCGCGCTCGCCTCGCAGCGTGCGCTCGCGGAGAAGCTCGGCGGCAGCTACCACCAGGTGATGGGCGACGATGTGCCGCGCGCTCTGGTCGACTTCGCGAAGTCGATGAACGCCACCCAGCTTGTGATCGGGGTCAGCCGACGCTCGCGACTCGCCGCAGCGCTCTCGGGCCCCGGCATCGGTGCCACGGTGATCCGCGAATCGGGCTCCATCGACGTGCACATCGTCTCGCACGCCCGAGCGGGCGGCCAGTTCACGCTCCCCCGCGTCGGCGGCGCTCTGACGCTCCAGCGCCGGCTCATCGGCCTTGCCCTGACGCTCGCGCTCGGGCCGCTCGTGACCTGGCTCCTCACGGCGCTCCGCTCCGACGACACCCTCACCAGCGACGTGCTCGTCTACCAGCTGCTCGTCGTCGTGATCGCCCTCGTCGGCGGCATCTGGCCGGCCCTCGTCGCCGCTGTGCTCTCCGGGCTCACCCTGGACTTCTTCTTTGTGCAACCGATCCACAGCGTGACGATCGATCAACCGTTGCACTTCATCGCCCTGGGCCTCTACGTGGTCAATGGCCTGCTCGTCTCGTACGTCGTCGACCAGGCGGCCCGCCGATCCCGATCTGCCGCCCGAGCCCTCGCCGAATCCGAGCTCCTCGCGACCGTCGCCGGGAGCGTGCTGCGCGGCCAAGACGCCCTCGAGGCCCTCGTGTCACGCACCCGCGAGGTCTTCGGCCTCACCAGCGTGCGAGTGCTCTCCGATGGTGAAGTGGTGTCGGAGTCCGGGCAGCCCGACCGCGACGACCGGATCACGACAGTGCCGGCCGGGTCACACGGCTCGCTCGAGCTCCGCGGGCCCACCCTCGCCGCCACCGAGCAGCGTCTGCTGGGCGTCATCGCCACTCAGGTCGACGCCGCCCTCGAACGATCCGCCCTCCGGCAGGCGGCCGACGAGGTAGCCCCCCTCGCCCAGGCCGACCAGATGCGCACCGCGCTGCTCGCCGCGGTCGGCCACGACCTCCGTCGACCGCTCGCCGCCGCCACGGCCGCCGTAACGGGCCTTCGCTCCCCCGGTGTCGAGTGGTCGGCTGCCGACCGCGACGAACTCCTCACGACCGCGAGCGAGAGCCTCGACTCGCTCGCGACCCTCGTCACCAACCTGCTCGACGTGTCGCGGGTGCAGGCCGGCGTCCTCGCGGTGTCTCTCTCCGCGGTCGACGTGGATGACGTGGTTCTTGGGTCGCTCGACGAACTCGGCCTCGGCCCCGACCGGGTCGAACTCGGACTGGCCGACTCCCTCCCGCCTGCGCGCGCCGACGGGGTGCTCCTGCAGCGGATCGTCGTCAACCTGCTCGACAACGCAATCCGCCACGCACCGCCGTCGACGAGGGTCCGCGTCGCGGCGAGCGAGTTCGGCGGACGAGTCGAACTTCGGGTCGCCGATCACGGCCCGGGGATCTCGAAGGAGCGACGAGACGAGGTGTTCGTTCCGTTCCAGCGACTCGGCGACACCGACAACACCACGGGGCTCGGACTCGGGCTCGCGCTGTCACGGGGATTCGCCGAGGGCATGGGCGGTACGCTCGACGCCGAAGACACACCGGGAGGTGGACTCACGATGGTGGTGTCACTTCCCGTGGCGGCTGGCGCGGAGTCGAGCGGCGGTGGGCCCGGATCCTCAGGTTCACCCGCCCCGAAAAAGGAGCCTGACGCATGAAGATCCTCGTGGCCGACGACGACCCGCAGATCATCCGGGCCCTGAGAATCACCCTCGGCGCCGCCGGATACAAGGTGGTCACCGCTGCCGACGGTGCCGCCGCCCTCGCGCAGGCCATCTCGCAGCACCCCGACATCGTGATGCTTGACCTCGGCATGCCGCACCTCGACGGGGTCCAGGTCGTGCAGGCGCTGCGGGGCTGGTCGCAGGTGCCGATCCTCGTCGTCTCGGGCCGCACCGGGGCCGCCGACAAGGTCGACGCCCTCGACGCGGGCGCTGACGACTACGTGACGAAGCCCTTCGCCATGGACGAACTGCTGGCCCGCATCCGAGCTCTCACCCGTCGGCTCGCGGGGCCGAGCGAGTCGCCGACCGTGCGCCTCGGCGACATCGCCATCGACATGGCGTCGCGCGTCGTCACCGGGCCGGACGGCGCGATTCGCCTCACTCCGACCGAGTGGCGCCTGCTCGAGCTGCTCGTGCAGAACCCGGGCCGGCTCATCACCCGGGAGGCCATGCTTACCCAGGTGTGGGGTCCGTCGCACGCCCGCGACACCGGGTACCTCCGCCTGTACCTCGCGCAGCTGCGCAAGAAGCTCGAACCCGTGCCGGCCAGCCCGCGCTACTTCGTCACCGAGCAGGGCATGGGATACCGATTCGTGCCGCAGGGGCTCGTGTGAGACGGCGCGGCAGCGCGATCGCCGCCAGCGCGCTCGTTGCGGCCGTGCTGCTGACCGGCTGCACGAAGGGTGGGCGGGGGGCGAACAACACCGAACCGGCATCGGTATCGGCCTCCGCCACCGACGCGGCGGGCACGACCGCGCCGAGCCCGAGCCCGAGCCCGACCCCGACCCCGACCCCGACCCCGACCACGGCAACGACCACTCCGTCGACGAGGGCCGCATTCGGCGCTCTCGAGAACAAGTACGGCGCACGACTCGGTGTCTTCGCCGTCGACACCAGCCCCACCTCCGGCAGCGAGACGGCCATCGCCTATCGCCCCGGCGAACGCTTCGCCTTCGCCTCGACCTACAAGGCCCTGGCCGCCGGCATCCTCTTCAAGCAGTCGACCGAAGCCGAGCTCGACCACACGATTCACTTCACGGAGAGCGACCTCGTCGACTACTCCCCCGTCACCGAGAAGCATGTCGCCAGCGGCATGACCGTGCGCGAGATCATCGCCGCCGCTCTCCAGTACAGCGACAACACCGCCGCCAACCTGATGCTCGATCAGCTGGGTGGCCCCGCCGGGCTCACCGAATCGCTCCGCTCGCTCGGAGACGCGACCACGAGGGTCGACCGTCCCGAACCCGGCGTGAACGAGGCGATACCGAAGGATCCGCGCGACACCACGACACCCACAGCCATCGCGGGCGACCTCCGCTCGTTCCTCCTCGGCGGTGCGCTCGCTACCCCGCGCCGCTCCGAGATGACCACCCTCATGCTCGGCAACACCACCGGTGCGCCCTGGATCCGCGCGGGAGTGCCCTCGACGTGGAAGATCGCCGACAAGACCGGCAATGCGTCGTACGGCACGCGCAACGACATCGCCGTCGCCTACCCACCGGGGCGCGCGCCGATCGTCATCGCACTGCTCAGTGATCGAGGCACGGTCGACGCTGCGAGCGACGACGGGCTGCTGGCGGACGCCACTCGCGTCGTCGTGGGCGCGCTCGAGTAGTCCCGCTGCCGGCCCCGCCGCCAATTTGAGAGCGATTCGGCCTACCGCCACCACGCTCGCCTGGATCCGCGCGGCCGAGATTGAGATCACTCGCAAATTGGCGGCCGGCAGCCTGACAGCCGGCGACCAAAGCACGCCCCGGCCCTAGGGGTGCCGCACCCCGGCACCCGCGAGCACAGCCCGGTAGCCCTCGCGGTAGGTCGGGTAGGCGAACTCGAAGCCCGTGGAATGCAGGAGGCCGTTGTCGCAGCGCTTGTCTCCGGCTGCTCCCCTGGCCATCTCGGATCCTTCGCTCGGTTCGTCGACATCGAGCTCGGCGGCGATGAAGCGCAAGACGTCGGAGAGGGGCGCCGACTCGTCGTCGACCCCCAGCACGACCGGAGGAGGCGTGGCAACGTCGAGGGCGAGGTGCACGATGGCCGCCGCCGCGTCGTCGCGGTGGATGCGGTTCGTGTGCGGCGAGTTGCGCGGGGCGTGCGCGCCCTGGCGCACCTGGTCGATGAGACGCTCGCGGCCGGGGCCGTAGATGCCGCCGAGGCGGAGGGAGACGGACTTCCAGCCCGACGCGGCGGACCGGGAGGCGAGCAACTGCTCGGCCTCGAGCAGGATCGCGGCGGTGGGGCCCGACGCCGTGGCGGGGGTGTCTTCATCGACCACGCTGCCGTCGGCCACGTCGTAGACGGCCGTCGAGGAGACGAACACGATACGCGGCGACGCCCCCGAGGCGGTGACGGCGTCGAGCACGTGCTGGAGCCCGTCGAGGTAGGTGGCGCGATAGACGTCGGGGTCTCGGCTGCCGGCGGCGAGCGCAACGACGACCACAGCGGTATCCGCCGGGATCACGGGTGCGTCGACCGAGAGGTCGAGGCTCTGCCGGTCGAAGGAGCCGGGCAGCAGGTCGGCCTGGCGTCGGATTCCGACCACACGCAGGCCGCGTTCAGCGAATCGGAGGCCGGCCTCGGTGCCGAGGTCGCCGGATCCTGCGATGACTGCCGTTCGCGGGGCGCCAGCGCCCGGGAAGCGGTGCGACGAGTCGCTCATGCGGCGCTCATCTCGAGCTCGGAGGCGGCGGCCCCGTCGGCTCCGAAGACGAGGCGACGGTTCGCGACCTTGTCGGCGAAGAAACGATCGTGGCTGACGACGATGACGGCGCCCGGAAAGTGCTGCAGAGCCCGCTCCATCACCTGCGTGCTGGCGAGATCGAGGTGGTTGGTCGGCTCGTCGAGGAGCAGGACGGACGCGCCCGACAGCAGGCACTGGGCCATCGCGACTCGCGCGCGCTGACCTCCCGAGAGGGTGCGGATGCGGCTCTGCAGGTCGGCCTCCGAGAACTGGAACATCGTCAAGAAGCGGCCCACCGATTTGCGCGTGGCGGTCAGCGCGAGACTGTCGGGCATCGCATTGACCGCGTGAGTGACCGTGTCGTTGCCGTCGAGCTCGTCGAGCATGCGGTTGTACGAGACCACCTTCGCTCCGGCGGCCCAGTTCGCTGAGCCACTGTCAGCCTTCTCGTCACCCGTCAACACGCGAAGCAGGGTGCTCTTGCCCGAGCCGTTCGAACCGAGCACGACGATGCGATCGCGGCGCCGCACCTCGAACGAGACGCCTTCGAACAGTGTTCGATCGCCGTAGCCCTTGGCGAGCCCCTCGATGCGACCAAGGACGTCTTTGACGTGCAGGCCGCCGTAGATCTCGGTGATGATCTGGTCGACGGGTCGCGGCGTACGGGCTTTCTTGATCTTCGAGAGCTCTTTCGAGAGCCCTGTACCGGCCTTTGCCGCCTTGACCGCCTCTCGACGATCGGAGATCCCCTCCGACTCGAACGCGAGCAACTCCGACTCGTGAGCGAACTGCTGCTCGAGCGTCTTCAGCCGGAACTGCTTTTGCACGATGTACTCGCCGAAGTTGCCGGGGTACTCGTGCAGATGGAAGTTCTCGACCTCGACGATGCGGGTCGCGATCGCGTCGAGGAAGCTCCGATCGTGCGAGACCACGATGGCGGCACCTTTGAAGTCGCGGAACCAGGCCTCGAGCCACTCCACGCCCGCGACGTCGAGGAAGTTCGTCGGCTCGTCGAGGAGGAGGACGTCAGGATCCTGCAGCACGATCTTCGCCAGGGCCGCCCGGTTGCGCCACCCGCCCGAGAGATCGTCGATCGTGCTCGTCCGGTGCGCGTCGTTGAACCCGAGCACGCTAAGCGCCGTGTCGATGCGGCGGCCGTACTCCCAGCCGTCGAGGCGATCCATCTCGGCGAAGAGCTCGGACTGGCGCTCGATCAGCGTGGTCAGCTCGTCACCGCCGTCGGGATCCATCGCCACGACGGCGATCCGCTCGTCGATGGTGGCCAGCTCGGCCTCGATCGCGCGGATGTCGGAGAAGAGGGCCTCCAGCTCGTCGACGATGGTGAGCGTGCCGTCGAGCTCGGAGAACTGCGAGAAGTAGCCGACCTTCACACCCTGCTCGACAGTGACCGTGCCCTCGTCGGGATCGACCTGCTCGAGAATCAGCTTCAGCAGCGTCGTCTTGCCCGAGCCGTTGCGCCCGATCAGGCCGACCCGGTCACCGGAGTCGAGCTTCAAGAAAGCCTCTCGCAGCACGGGACGGTTCTCGAAGCGGACGGAGACGTCGTTCAGACGGATGAGACTCATAGGCGACAGTCTGACAGGAGCGCCTGCGCGGGAACTTTCTGGGCGCTCTCGGCGTTGGGGCGTGTAGACCGACAGACACAAGGAGGCACCGTGTCGAACGACTACCGCAAGACCCCCGAAGCTCTCGAGAAGCTGACGCCGCAGCAGTATCGCGTCACTCAGAAGAATGGCACCGAACCCGCGTTCCGCAATGAGTACTGGGACACCCACGACGACGGCATCTACGTCGACGTCGTCACCGGCGAGCCCCTCTTCTCGTCGATCGACAAGTACGACAGCCACACCGGCTGGCCGAGCTTCACCAAGCCGATCGAGCCCGCGAGCGTCACTACCAAGACCGATCGCAAGCTGTTCGTGAAGCGCACCGAGGTCAGGTCGGCCTCGGGCGATAGCCACCTGGGCCACGTCTTCCCCGACGGCCCGCTCGCGGCCGGCGGCGACCGATACTGCCTGAACTCCGCCGCACTCCGCTTCGTCCCCGCCGCCTCGCTCGAGGCCGAGGGATACGGCGCCTACTCAGCCCTGTTCACACCGAAGGAGAACCCCATGACCGACACCAGCGCCGCAACAGACACGGCAGCACACCAGGATCCGGCTCCCGCCACGACCGAGACCGCCGTCCTCGCCGGTGGTTGCTTCTGGGGCGCGCAGCAGCTGCTCCGCCGCCGGCCCGGCATCATCTCGTCGCGCGTCGGCTACTCCGGCGGCTCGGTGGAGAACGCCACGTACCGCAACCACACCGGCCACGCCGAGGCCGTCGAGATCGTCTTCGACCCCGCGGTGACGTCGTACCGCGAGATCCTGGAGTTCTTCTTCCAGATCCACGACCCGTCGACAAAGAACCGCCAGGGCAACGATGTCGGAGACAGCTACCGCTCGGCGATCTTCTACATGTCGGACGAGCAGAAGAGCATCGCGCTCGACACCATCGCCGACGTGAATGAGTCGGGCCTCTGGCCGGGCAAGGTCGTCACCGAGGTCACCGCCGCCGGACCATTCTGGGAGGCCGAGGAAGAGCACCAGGACTACCTCGAGAAAGACCCCTTCGGCTACACGTGCCACTTCGTGCGGCCGAACTGGCGTCTGCCGCAGCGGAACGCCGCGTAGTCGCTTCTCGGCGCTGAGACCAGCGCCGGCACCGACGAGGCCGGGTCGCATCACCTTGCGAGGTGCATGCGATCCGGCCTTTTGTGCGGCAGGGCTTTTTGTGCGGCAGGGCCCGGTGTGGAGCGCGGCTCCGCCGGATCCTGCGCCCTGGTCCGCTAGAAGCCGACGCGGCGCTGCTGCTGCGGCGGATCGCCGAATCCCGGCAGACCGAGCGACGAGAAGTCGGGCATGGGGATCTCGGGAAGCGGCGGAATCTCGCCGTCGTTCACGACGATGGGGGCGCCGGGAGTCCAGAGCACCCACGTCGCGTTGCCCTCGGCATCGAGGAGGTCGAATTCGGCGGGCTCACCGGCGGCTGCTGCGTGGCGCAAACCGTCTTTGACCTCGACGAGCTGGGCGTCGCTGATAGCGATTTTCTGACCGGAGAAGACGATGTGCGGCATAGGCCGAGCGTAGGCCGGGCTGGTTCGTTCGGGCCGCCGAGATCGCAGTTGAGGTCGGGTAGCGGCGACCACTACTGCGATCTCGGCGCGGAGCCGTTCTTGCAGCGCCGCCCCAAGGCTCAGCTCGACGGAGCGAAGAGCCTCGACTGCTCAGACGACGACGTGACCACCGTGCTGACCGCGACACTGCCGAGGGGCATCGAGTCGAGCGCGCGACGGATCGCAGTGCGGCGATCTTCGCTCGTCGCCGAGACGTTCATGACAGCGCCATTGGCGAGACGCGCCTGGATTTCGACGTGGAACACTGGGCGGCCCTCCTAGGTCGGTGGTGTCTAAGAGAAGTGTGCCCGTTCGGGCCCAAACCGAGAAACGTCAACTGACCCATTGCTTTCGGCACCGATGTGTGCCTGGGCGTCTCGCGCGTCCTCGTCTCCCCAGCGGCCGCTTGCGTTCTCCGCATTGCACCCTGGGGAGAACGCCCGCAGGATCCGGCACGGGTCGCCAGGATTCTCGGCATGGGAATTCGTTACTACGCCTATCCGATCCTCGCCTCCGACATCGATCTCGCCCGCCGCGATCCGGTCGGCTACCTCAACTCGCATCCCCTCGTCGACGACGACAAACCGTACGACGAGCAGCTGCGCCTCGACCTCGACAAGTCGTGGCGCGACCTCCAGGAGCTATTCACGGTGCCGCACTGCTCACCGGCCGAGTGGGGAATGGATCTCGTTCGCGGCAACGTCCACTACGACAGCGGTTTCGCTTATCAGCCGCACTACGCCGTGCTCACTCCGGAGCAGGTCGCGACCGTCGCGACCCAGATCGCACGCTTCGACAAGGTCGACGTCATTGCCATGTACGTCGATGGTGGGCGAAGCCATGTGCGTGAGACGGGCCGGATCCGCGATTACACGAGCTACGTCGGGCACTTCCTGGCAGAAGCGCAGAAGTTCACGGCCGCCTGCGCGGAGGCCGGCTACGGCGTGATCTACACAATCGGGTGACCTTCATGTCCGGCGATCCGTGGGTATTCGGAACGACGCAACTCATCACGGTCGGCGTTGCCGGCCTCGCGTTCGTCGGAGTGGCTCTGACTGCCACATTGCGCTGGCGCGCCGACCGGAGCGACGAGCTCTGGCGGCGATTGAAATGGGCCTTTGATCAGTGCTGGCACGAGAGGGCAAGCGCTCGATCTGTCGGGCGCTTCGCCTTGCGGACGTTCGTCGACAGCGCCCACGAATCAGACCATCCTCAGCCTCCCGCGTCGGTTTCGAGCTACAATTTAGTGCTTATAGAACGGGTGCTAAATACACTACAAGAAGAGGAGGTCCTTGATGGAAGCATGGGAGATAGCTGACGCGCAGCTCGCCGTCACGGTCTGTAAGGCTTTGAATAAACCACTCCCCGGATGGATCGCCGAGCTCGCAAAAGTGGAATTGAACAACATCCCCGAGTGCACCATGAGGGAGTTCCGACTGTCACTGCCCGACACCGTGCCGAAATACGCCGACATCGTCTATTGGCGTCGCGTGCCCTGGTGGAAGGTCTGGAAGCGCTGTCAATTCGAAGATCGGCCTCCAGAGCGGCTGACGAAGAAGAAACGCAAAGCGGCGCTTGAGCAAGGGGCTGCCGAGCATGCCGACGCCGAACCGGGCTAGAAGGCCGAGCTAGGCAGATCCTTCTCGTCGTCGGCGATCGCCCGGACGATGCGCTTCGCCACGTCATCGGGATCGAACCCGGCGCCCAGAGCGGGAGCAGTGCCGGCAATGGGGTGCTGAGAGAGTTCGGTGCCGATATGGCCGGGCCGGGCATCGAGGAGCCGGATGCCCTGGCGCCGATACTCGCGAGAGGCGGCGGTCATGAACGCCGCGAGGCCCGCCTTCGCCGCCGAATAGGCAGCCATGCCGGCCGTCGGAACCTCGGCGACGATGCCGCTCAGCGTGACGATAAACGGTGAACCACCCGCCTTCGCCGACTCGGCGAGCGCCGGCGTCGCCGCCCTGATGAGCCGAATCGGAGCCTGAAGGTTCACGTCGATCAACTCGTCAAGGGTGGCGTCGTCGATCTCACCCGCCGGGCCGAAGGCGACCACGCCGGCAGCCACCACGACGCCGTCGAGCCGCCCGTGGGCCTCGAGGGCCGCAGCAACCAACGAGGCTCCCCCCTCGGGCGATCGAAGGTCGGCCAGGTAGGCGCCGTCGCCGCTGAGACGTTCCGCGCTCCGGCCACCGCGTACGACGACCGCACCCGCCTCGGCAAGCTCCCGCGAGATTCGCGACCCGAGGCCTCCCGACGCTCCGACCACGAGAACGACCGCACCGCTGATGTCTGTCATTGCCCGCACGGTACCCGCTGCGGCGCCGGAATGCCTGCCCCGCGGGCGTCCTCAGATTTCCGGCGGGATCAGTGTTTCTCGGAAGCGAGCGGTGTGATGCCAGACACGACGCTCTCGGCGTCGGCGATCCCGATGGACTGGAAGAGGGGAACCCACAGGGCCTTCAGACGCGCCTCGACACCCGGGCCACCCGGAGTGGGCAATGCGCCGAGCACCCCGAAGGTGGCGTTGATCACGAGTTGTGCGGCGGCCTCTGAATCACCGAGGGGCGACGATCGCGACCCGTCGAGTTCGGCCTCGATCTGTTCACGGGCGAAGCGGTACCAGTCGTACCCGTCGGGCACGTCGATGTCTGCCCGTCGCAGCTCGTGAAGGAGCCGAATCGATCCGGCGGCGATCGGGCATTCGTGAGCGTTGAGCGCTGACGACAGCAGCATCGTCGCGAGCTTTTCGACGCCTCGCGATGCCGGGATCGCGTCGTCGAAGCGCTGCCACCGAGCCTGCTGATCGGCGATCACAGCCACGGCGAGACTGTGCTTCGACGGGAAGAGGTGGTAGCCGATGGCCGACTTCGGCTTGTTCATCGCCGCGGCAACACCCGAGAACGATGTGCCCTCGTACCCGTGCGCCGCGAATTCGGCACCGGCCGCTTCGACGATCTCCTGTCGAGCGCGAGCCATTCCTGCTTGGCGTTGATTCATGGAACCCCTCAGACGAGCGCTGCTCCGGGTCTTTCGATTCCCGGTCCCTCACTATACGATCATCTATGTCAGACGATCGTCTGGGATGACTGCGGCGATTCAGCGCGGCGACTCCTCGTGAGAAATGAGCCCGAAGATATGAGCGCGGAGAAATGAGCCCACAGATATGAGCGCGGACGAATCGAGCGCGGTGAAATGACCCAACACCGCTATTCGCCTCACGCCGAGGTGTTCCGCAGCCTGGCCACCGGGCAGCCGATCCGCGTGTCGTGCACCTGCGATATCGCCCGCGACCACACCCATCTGGAATACCGAATGGCCCACCCGGGGCCGCCTGACCAGCTGAGAAGCGCTGCGGAGTCGATTCGCACCTACCTCGCCTCCTGGAAGACGGCATCCGTCGCGTCCCGGTCCACTCGGCGGCAGGTGCCGACCGACTGGACCGGGTAGGCAATGCCGGCCGCGATGACACCGTGACGATCTACCCCAGCGTTTTGTTCAGTTGCTGAAGCACGGCACGGGCCGCAGTCGGGCCCACATTCAAGAAGAACGTGTCGTCGTCGACCGCAACGGCGTGCTTCGCAGACACCGCAGTCAGGGTCGGCCAGAGCGGCAAGCCGGTGAGTTCGGTCTCGTCGCCACCCTGGACGCCGTAGAACACCCAGTCACCGTCGGCCTGCGACAGCTGTTCGGCGGAGATATCGACCGAGGTGTCGTCGGCGAACGCCTGGGTCGACGGGCGAGTAAGTCCGGCGTCCTCGGCGACGGAGCCACTGAACGAGGCGACACCGAAGATCCGGGTGCGATCGGCGCTCTTTCGAAGGAACGAGACGGCCGGATCACCGTCGACGCTGCGACCGAAGGCGGCGGCGTCATCCTGGTAGTCCGTCAGCCACGCCTCGGCCTGCTGCGTTTTACCGACGGCATCGGCAAGGAGAAGGAAGTCCTGTTTCCAGAACTTTCCCGTTCCCTGCGTGGCGACGGTCGGGGCGATGGCGGTGAGACCGGCATACAGGCCGACCGCATCCTTCCCGGCGATGTTCATGAGGATCAGATCCGGGTCGACGGTCGCGATCGCTTCAAGGTTGGGTTCGAAGCGGTTGCCGACGTCGACGACATCGGCCAGCTGCGAGGCCCTCGCCGGGAACGCCTTGGTGAGGTACGCGGGGATGAGGTCGGCACCGTCGCCCGAGGTCGAGGCAGCCGGAGTGAGCCCCAGCGTGAGCAGGGCGTCCGCCTGCCCAGTCGAGATCACGACGATCTTCTTCGGCGCCGATGGGATGGTGGTGGAGCCTTCGAAGTGGGCGACCGTTCGAGGAAAGACCCCGTCGTCGGCATCGCTGCCCTTCCCTGCGGGCATGGTGCGCGGCGTCGACCAGGAGCCATCGCCCTGCGTCGCGGCCGACTTCTCGCCCGTGGCCGAAGTGCCAGACACCTGCGCACACCCGCTGAGAGAGAGTGTCGCGGCCGTGGCGATTGCAAAGGCTATGGCAACAGGTGAGGTCGTTCTTTTCATCATGAAGTTAGCTTAGGCTATCCTAATTACTCGTGATGTCTGACGAACGCCGCTGCCCTGCCTCGGGCCCTCCCCGGGCGGCAATCCGCATCGTTTCCCTTGGGGTGCTCGCTATCGGCTTCGCCGTCGCGAGTCTCCTGGTGGGATCGGGCGAGCTGGGCCCCGGGCAGGTGATGCGGGGCCTCCTGGCCCACGACTCGACGTCGGCGTCGATCATCGTCTGGCAGTTGCGCCTCCCCCGCACCCTGCTCGCTGTTCTGATCGGAGCAGCCCTCGCCGTCGCGGGAACCGTCATTCAAGCCCTGACCCGCAACCCCTTGGCCGAACCGGGTCTGCTTGGCATCAATGCTGGTGCCGCTCTCGCGGTCGTGACCGGAATAGCGGTCTTCGGCGGCGGTTCGGCTCTCGCTTCCACCTGGTTCGCTCTCGTCGGCGCCGCCGGCGCAGCGCTCCTCGTGTTCGTCATCTCCACTCGCCGATCCCGGGCCTCCCCGACTCGGCTGCTGCTCGCCGGCGTCGCTCTCGGGGCGAGCCTGAGCGCATTGACCGGCATCATGATCCTGCGCGACGCCACCGCTTTCACGACCTTCAACTCGTGGGTGGTGGGGTCGCTGACGTCGCGAGGCATGGACGTCGTGGTCACCGTCGCGCCGTTCTTGACGCTCGGGTTCGCTCTCGCCCTCCTGTCCGGGCGCACGTTGAACGTGCTGACGCTGGGAACCGAGCAGGCGACATCCCTCGGCATCCCTGTTCGCCTCGCGGCCGGAGCCGCCGTGCTGTCGGTGACGCTGCTGTGTGGGGCGGCGACCGCGGCGGTCGGCCCGATCTCGTTCATCGGGCTCGTCGTTCCTCACGTCAGTCGGCTGATCTGGGGAGCGGACCAGCGTCGGATCCTGGTCTCGAGTCTCGTCCTGGGGCCCGCGCTCCTCCTCGCCGCCGACATCGTCGGCCGCATCATCTCGTTTCCGGGCGAGATCGAGGCAGGTATCGTCACCGCGTTCATCGGCGCACCGGTGCTGCTCCTTCTCATCGCGCGGCGAGCCTCGTGAGCGGCTTCTCCCGCCGCCGCGCTGTGCGAATCGGCGCCCTGTCGGTGGTCATTCGGCCCAGGGTGATCGGCGTGACCGGGATCCTCGCGCTCGTCGCTCTGTCGATCGCTGCACTGCCCGTCGCCACCGGCACCTACCGGCTCGAGCTGTCCGGTGTCGTCGATGCCCTCACGGGCGGCGGAACCGCGACCGCACGCTATCTCGTCGTTGAGCAGCGCCTGCCCCGCGCTGTGGCCGCACTCCTCGTGGGGTGCTGCCTCGGCGTATCGGGGGCGCTCTTCCAGAGCGTCTCACGCAACCCGCTGGGCAGCCCCGACATCATCGGCTTCACGACCGGGGCGGCCACCGGCGGGCTCGTCGTCATCCTCCTGACCCCGTCGCCGTCGGCCCTGTCGATTGCCGGGGGAACCATCGTCGGAGGCCTGGCCTGCGCCACCGCCGTCACCCTCTTCGCCGCGGCACGACGCTTCTCGGGCGACCGCCTCATCCTGGGCGGCATCGCCGTCGCCGCGCTGCTCGCATCGGTCAACGACTACGTGATCAGCCGCGCCCCCCTCGAATCGGCCGAGGCGGCGCGAGCGTGGAAGTACGGCAGCCTCAACCTGATCACCTGGGATCGAATCGTCCCTCTCGCCGCCTGTCTGCTCGTCGCGTCGGTCGTCGTGGTCACGATTGCCCGCCCGGCAGGGATCCTCGAACTCGGCGACGATCTCGCCACCGGCCTGGGGGTGCGCACCCGACGGCAGAAGCTGACCATGGTCGCGGCTGGAACGCTGCTGGCGGCCGCGGCGGTCTCGACCGCCGGTCCGATCGGATTCCTGGCCCTGGCAGCACCGCGTCTCGCCCGTGCCGCGACAGGCTTTTCGTCGGTCGGCCTTCTCCCGTCGGGGGTGATGGGGGCTGCCCTCCTCGCGGCGAGTGATCTGGCGGCGCAGCGGATCCTCAATCCGTTCCAGATTCCGGTCGGGCTCGTCTGCTCGGCCCTCGGCGGCTTCTACCTGCTGTGGATGGTCGGTTTCGCGAAGACCGCCGAGAGCTGACGGAGGTGCCCTCGAGATCCCGTGCGGGTCTAGCCTGATCGAGACCACGAGAGGGCGACATGGCTGACACCACGCGGGGAACGATCGAGCTGCAGGGCGCGACGATCGCGTTCTCGGAACAAGGATCCGGCCCCACCGCCGTCTACGCCCACGGTCTTTCGGGCAGCCGAGCGCAAGTCTCGAGACTCGGCGTCCCCGATCTTTCCGGCGTCGCCGACACCAACCGGCTCGTCACCTACGACGCTCGCGGTCATGGCGAATCGACCGGCGCTGCCGACCCGGCCTCGTACACCTGGTCGTCGCTCGCCGACGATCTACTCGAACTGCTCGACACGTTCTCGCCCGACGAGCCCGTCGCCGGCATCGGCACGTCGATGGGGACGGCGACGCTGCTCTTCGCCGCGCTCAGGCGGCCGGAGCGCTTCAGCCGCCTCGTGCTCACCGCACCGCCTACCGCCTGGGCAACGCGGGCCGGGCAGACAGACGTCTACCGCCAGATGGCCGACCTGGTGGATGCGCGCGGCACCGGCGTGCTGGCCGGGATGATGGCGGCAGCGCCGGTGCCCGAGCTGTTCCGCGACATTGTCGGCTATCCGCCGGAACCCGATGTCCGCCCCGAGCTCGCGGCGTCCATCTTTCGCGGAGCGGGCTCGTCCGACCTGCCGCCACCCGACGACCTCCGGTCGCTCGACCTTCCCGTGCTGCTTCTGCCCTGGGCTACCGACCCGGGGCACCCGGTGTCGACTGCGGAGAACCTGGCGTCACATTTGCCGAATGCCGAGATGCGAATCGCCTCGTCGGCACCCGAGCTGGCCGGGTGGCGCGAGGCGATCCGCGACTTCGTCGCCGTCTAGCGGGTCACTCAGACGAGCGGGCCGCCGTCTTCGGTCGAACGGCGCGTGACGCGCTCACCCGTAGCCGAGTCGATGCCCGAGCGCGAGGTGGTGGTCACCTGGCGGCGACGGCTGAGAAGCACGATTCCGAGGATGATCCCCAGTGCTCCCGCGGCCATGAGGATGTAACCGATCAGGTGGATGTTGACGCCGGCGACCGTGAAGTCGACGGCGAACGCCAGAATGGCGCCGATAACGAGCAGGAAGATTCCTCCGCCGAGACTCATGGTGTTCCTTTCGTCGGGGTGACCTCGATTTCGAGGTTCAGAGGAAATCTATCGGGGCACGGCCCTCCGCGCCCACTCACGCGCGCTGCTGAGCAGCCCGGCCCCCTAGCTCTCGGGGGACTTGACGTTTCGTTTGCTACCTGACAATAATTGCGAGGTAGCAAACGAATTATCGTCGAACACGAAGGAGGGCGCCATGCCCACGGAACGCATCGCACTGGTCACCGGAGCAAATCAGGGCGTCGGCAAGCAGGTGGCGAAAGAGCTCGCCGAGCACGGGGTGACCGTGCTGGTCGGGTCACGTGATCTGGCGAAAGACGAAGCGGCGGCGGCCGAGATCGGAAGCGGAGCCCATGCGATCCAGCTGGACGTCACGGATCCTGCGTCCATTGCATCCGCGGCCAGCGCCATCCGCGAGCGCTTCGGCCGCCTCGACCTCCTCGTCAACAATGCTGGAATCTCGAACACCCTCGGTGCGGGCCTCACCACGGAGCAGAACGCGGCGCAGTCGACGGCCAGCCAGGCGTCGCTCGACGAGATCCGCGCGGTGTGGGAGGTCAACGTCTTCGGCGTCGTCGCGGTCTACCAGGCGATGCTGCCGCTGCTTCGCGACGGGATCGATGCCCGCATCGTGAACGTGTCGAGCGGCGTGGGCTCACTGGCGTCGAACGCCGACCCGAGCTTCCCGTACCGCGCGATCTTCGGCCCGGTCTACCCCGCCTCCAAGGCGGCCCTGAACGCGATGACCCTGGCGATGATGATCGAGCTCGAGGGCACCGACATCAAGGTCAACCTGGTCTCCCCCGGTTTCACGAGCACGGCGCTGAACAACTTCGCGGGCACCGAATCCGTCGAAGACGGCTCGCGCGAGGTCGTCCGCGTCGCCCTGTTCGGGCCGAACGACCCGACCGGCACCTTCACCCGCTGGGAGGACGCCACGATTCCGTGGTAACCATGTCGGGTGCCTGACGAACCCCAAGACCAACACGACTCGGTCGGAGCGTGGGCGAAGAAGTACTACCTCACCTCCCGCGCTCTGATCGAGTCGGTTCTGCGCGAGCACGACCTCGGGCCGACCCAGTGGTACGTGCTGTACCAGCTCGCCAACGTCGGTGCGACGAAACAGCGCGACCTGAGCCAGCTGCTGAACATCGAGCGGGCGACCCTCAGCGGCGTCGTCGCGACGCTCGTGCGCAAGGGCCTCGTGGCGCAGGTGGCCGACGAGGTCGACCAGCGGCAGCGCATCCTGAGCATCACCGACGCCGGGCGTGCGCTCTGGGCCGAGCTTCCGGATCCTGTGGGGCGTGCGACGGCTCTGTCGTTCGACGGTGTCGATGCCGCTGACCTGGAGGTGGCGCGACGGGTGCTGCGGGAGGCGACGCAGCGGCTCGTGGAGCACATGGCCGGGCCTGGTTCGGCTGGCGCTTAGCTTCTGTTGCTGATCCTTTCGGAAGGAACATCGGGCCACTGCTCCTTCTCGAAGGAACGTTTACTGACCGATCTCCTTGCTGGAATGACGGCCGGCGTCGCTTCTCCTGCGCAGCGTCGCGTGGCTCCTTCTGAGAGGACGCCCCTATCGTCCTCAGTCGACGCGGATCCCCGAGATGGTGCGAAGGTGAGAAGCCTCACTCGGCAGACCAGAGCTCTTCGGCCTCGAGTACCAGATCGATCAGTTGACGCAAGAGACCCCCCAGCGTCGTCGACCTCAACAGGGCGTACATGTCGTAATCACCCAGCGGGGCCATCGCCGCCAGTTGCCAGACGGCCGCGACGGGATCGTCCGACAGCTCGATGTCGTCATCCGATTAAGGCCCAGCGGCGCGGGTGATCAAGCGGCGGACCACTGCTTCGGCCTGGTCCCGCAGGGGTGCGAGCTTCTCGGACCACTCGAGATCGGGAAGCATCGAGAGCTCGGCCCGCGGGTACGGGTCTTCGTCGACCCACCGCTCGACCGTGAACCGCTTGGTCCCCAGGCCGACGATGAACAGGTCGTCGGCGCCCGCGGCGGCGCTCACGAGGCGCGCCATCGTCCCGACCGAGGCGCGCTGGTCGCCACCCCCAGCTTCTGATCCGCGCTCGATGAGGACGACGCCGAACTCGGGTTCCTCCTCGTCGAGCAAGCGGCCGACCAACGTGAGATACCGCGGCTCGAAGATCCGCAGCTGGATTGGCATGAAGGGGAACAGCACTGATCCGAGCGGGAACATCGGTGAGACGGCCATACCTCAGCGAAGCACCGCGGGCGGAGTGTGGGCAGGTGCCCAGAGAGCGGTCGTCCACACCTCGAGAGAGGCCTAGTTGTTGAAGCGGAACTCCACCACGTCGCCATCCTGCATGACGTATTCCTTGCCCTCGATGCGAGCCTTGCCGGCCGCGCGGGCGTCGGCGATCGAGCCAGTCTCGACGAGGTCGGAGTACGAAATGACCTCGGCCTTGATGAAGCCCTTCTCGAAGTCGGTGTGGATGACGCCGGCGGCCTGCGGGGCCTTCCAGCCCTTGCTGATCGTCCAGGCGCGGGTCTCTTTGGGGCCGGCCGTGAGGTAGGTCTGCAGTCCGAGCGTGTCGAAGCCGATGCGCGCGAGCTGGTCGAGGCCTGACTCCTCCTGGCCGGTGGAGGTCAGCAGCTCGGCGGCGTCTTCCGGGTCGAGGTCGATGAGTTCTGACTCGATCTTCGCGTCGAGGAACACCGCCTCGGCCGGCGCGACGAGCGCTGCGAGCTCGGCCTTGCGCGACTCCGAGTTGATGATCGTCTCGTCGACGTTGAAGACGTAGATGAACGGCTTGGCGGTGAGCAGACCGAGCTCCGCGATGGGCGACAGGTCGATCGACGTGGCCGACAGGGCCTCGCCGCGCTGCAGGGCGTCGCGGGCGGCGACGGCGGTCTCGTGCGTGATGGGCTCGACGCGCTTGAGGCGCAGCTCTTTCTCGTAGCGGACGAGCGCCTTCTCGACGGTCTCGAGGTCGGCGAGGATCAGCTCGGTGTTGATCGTGCCCATGTCGTTCTCGGGGTTGACCTCACCGTCGACGTGCACCACGTCGGGGTCAACGAAGCCGCGCACGACCTCGGCAATGGCGTCGGCCTCGCGGATGTTGGCGAGGAACTTGTTGCCGAGCCCCTCCCCCTCCGACGCGCCCTTGACGATGCCGGCGATGTCGACGAACGACACCGGCGCGGGCAGGATCTTCTCGCTGCCGAAGATGCCCGCCAGCACGCCGAGGCGCGGGTCGGGCAGGTTGACGATGCCGACGTTCGGCTCGATGGTGGCGAACGGGTAGTTCGCCGCCAGAACCTGGTTCTTGGTCAGGGCGTTAAAGAGGGTGGACTTGCCCACATTGGGGAGTCCGACGATCGCGATAGTGAGAGCCACGGTCCCCAAGCCTAACCGGCCCCACAGAACGAAGGATCCGGGCGGCGCAGGTCGCGGAGACCGGGTGACAGACCCGAGGTGGCCGGTTCGAGATCGGGGCGTCGGATCCTGAATGTCTGAGGCCCGTGTCACCATGACACCGTGCCCCTCGACTACGTAGCGATCGACTTCGAGACCGCGAACTCCTCCAGCGCGTCGGCTTGTTCGGTCGGTCTCGTGAAGGTCCGCAGCGGTGTGGTTGTCGACGCAGTGTCGTGGCTGATCAAGCCGCCGTTCGGGCACGACGACTTCAGCGAGTGGAACACCCGCATCCACGGCATCCGGCGCGACGACGTGATCGACGCGCTCGGCTGGCACGAGCAGTTGGCCGACCTGGTGACGTTCGCGGGCGACGACGTGCTGGTCGCGCACAACGCCGGGTTCGACATGGGTGTGATTCGGGGCGGGTGCGCCGCGACCGGCCTCGAACCACCGGCGTCCCGCTACCTCTGCAGCCTTCAGGTGGCGCGCAAGACCTACGCGCTCGAGTCGTACCGCCTGCCGGTCGCGGCGATGGCCGCCGGGTTTGAAGGATTCCAGCACCACGACGCCCTGGCCGACGCCGAGGCCTGCGCGGCGATCATCGTGCACGCCGCCGAGCGGCACGGTGCCACCACGGTCGACGAGCTCGCGGCCGCGACCGGCGTGCGCATCAACACGCTCACCCCGAAGACGGCCGTTCGCTTCGTCTAGGGGCGGGGGCTAGCGGACGACCTTGATTGTCTTTGACTCGATGTCGACGTTGCCCTTGCCGTCCGACACCTGCACGTAGAAGCGGTAGACCCCGGCCGCCGCGGGAGCCTTGATCCGATACCGCCCGGTGCTCACCTTCGTAAAGTTGGCGCGCGGGGCGGTGCCGTTCTGGTCGATCGTGGCCGACGTCCGCGAGACGCTCCAGGTCAGCTTGTCGCGGTTAGGATCCGCCGCCGGCGCCGCAAGGGTGAACGTCTTGCCGACCTTCACCGACCCGACCGAGAACCGCAGCGACGACACGACCGGCGGCCGGTTCGTGCCGACCGACCCGCCCCAGGCCTTCGCGAGCGCGTAGTACGAGGCGCGCTTCTTGTCTCCCGGCCGGATGCCGAACCAGAGAGACTGCAGGTCGGTCTGATTGCTGTAGTGGAACATGGTGCCGCCGAGCGAGATGCCCCGGGCCCCGGTGATGTTCGACCACGCCGACGCGTAGGTGCGGGCGTTGGCCGCATCGGTCGGCTGGACCGGCTGACCGTTCGCGTCGCGCGCGACCTCCCAGGATCCGAAGGGGCCCGCCTCGGTGAGCACGTACGGCTTGGTGAACTTCCCGGCCCGCCACGCCTTCTCGACCGTCGGGATCCCGCCGTACATGTTGAGCCCGAACACGTCGAGCGACGGCGCGTACTTCTCGTACGCCGGCCAGAACGCCGTCTGAGCGTCGGTGGAGGTCACCAAATGGTGGGAGTCGATGGCGTGGATCGCCTTCGCCGCCTTCTCGATGAATTTCGCGTAGCCGGCCCGCTGAGTCGCATTCGGCAGGGTGAGCATCACCTCGTTACCGACGTCCCACATCAGCACCGCGTTGTCGTTTTTGTAGGCCGTCACGGTCTTCTTGATGGTCTCGAGCGCCTGCTTCTGGTAGGCCGAGTTCGTCGTCCAATTCTGGTTCTGGTCGATCCACAGACCCGCGATCACGCGGAGGCGGTTGGCTCGAGCCTGGGCGAAGAAGGTGTCGGTCGTGCTCGAGACGTCGGTGCCCCAGTCGCGCACGGTGTTCGCGCCCATCGACGCGATGTCGGGAAGGTACTTCGCGGGTGCGTTGACGTTCGGGTCGTAGGTGACGCCCTTCACCGTGTAGGCCTTGCCTCCGACAGTGAGATGCCACGACCCCTGCGATCCGGCGACACGGACGGCCAGAGCGGTCGTAGCGGCCGCGGTCGGAGCAGCCTCGGCGGGCGCCGGTGCGGCGGCGGCGAGACCGCCCGCGATCAGGGCCGCGACGGCGGCGGTCGAGACGACCAGGGCTGTGGAGGAACGGAGAGTGCGCGGCATGGGGCTCCCAAGCGATCGGTTGCTCCCACGCTACGTGTCGCGAACTCACCGCGCAGTCCCCCAAAGTGCCTGCAACGCTGGCCTCCGGCTCGAGCCGACGCTCCCCCAACAGGACGGATGCTATTGTCAGCACATATGCGGCCAGACCTTGCGGTCTACGGGGTCGCCCGTGCAGCGGGGAGTGGCGATGACAGCGCAGGATGGCGTCTTACCAGCGGACCTCTTCATGGATCTCGACCGATCCGGGCCCATGCCCCTGTACTTCCAGGTCTCGACCCGCCTCGAGCAGGCCATCACCTCCGGTCGCCTGCCCGCCGGATCGCGCCTGGAGAACGAGGTCGCCCTCGGTGAACGGCTCGGCCTCTCGCGCCCGACTATTCGACGCGCTATTCAGGAGCTGGTCGACAAGGGTCTTCTCGTCAGGCGGCGGGGCATCGGCACGCAGGTCGTCCACGGTCCGGTGAGCCGCAAGGTCGAACTGACCAGCCTCTTCGACGACCTCAAGAACGGCGACCAGCACCCCACGACGACCGTGCTCGGGCACAGTGTCATCCCGGCCGACGAACCGATCGCCGAGGCCCTGGGCATCGACGTCGGAGACCCCGTCACCCACCTCCGGCGCCTCCGACTGGCCGACGATGTTCCCGTCGCCCTGCTCGAGAATTACCTGCCGACCGCGGTGGCCGACCTGTCCGAGGTCGACTTCGACGAGTTCGGCCTCTATCAGATCCTCCGCGGCCGGGGCGTGACGATCCGTGTCGCGAAGCAGACCATCGGAGCGCGGGCCAGCTACGACGACGAGGCGTCTCTGCTCGAGATCGACGAGCACGGTGCCGTGCTCACGATGACCCGCACGGCGTACGACGCCTCCGGCCGAGCGGTCGAGGTCGGCTACCACTGCTACCGCCCCGACCTCTACTCGTTCTCTATCACGCTGGTCGAAAAGTAGCCGGGAGCCTCTGAGCCTCTGAGCCTCGTAGCTGAGCAGCTTTAGGCCTTGGGAACGTTCAGCTCGCCCGTCATGTACTGCGCGGCACCGAAGCCGAACGACCAGTCTTCCGGCCCGTTCTCGACGTAGCCGATGAACACGTTCTCGCCCGCGACACCGACAGCCGCGAGCCCGGACGCAATCCGCGCGTAGAGCGCCGCCTTGTCGTCGGCCGAGCGACCGCGCTGCGTGAAGATCTGAATCATGACGACCCCGTCGGTACGCTCGAAGCCGAGACCGGCGTCTTGAGCGATGATCCGCGCGGCGGGCTGCTCGGTGATGATCTGGAAGCGGTCGCGGGGCGGAATGCCGTAGACCTCGACGATGGCTTCGTGAATGGCGTCGGCGATGGCGGTGAGCGTCTCGGCGGAGTGGCCCTGGATGACGTCGATACGAACGAGGGGCATGGGGATCCTTCGGTTTCGGGGGTTGCGGGTGTGAGAGTCAGACCGCGGGAACGAGGATGTCGCGCACCAGCGCATCGAGCTGAGCGTCGGCGTCGAGGAACTGGCGCAACGTCGTGACGGTGGCACCGAAACGGTCGAATTCGTCGGGCGTCATGCCGTCTTCGTCGTAGCTGCGACTGAACTCGGGAACCTTATCGCGCAGGTTCTGGATGATCTCAGGATCCACGGGAACGTCGATGCGGTTCTCGGCCGGAATGGTTGCTGCGTTGATGTCGACCTGCCACTGGAACGGCGGCGAGACCACCAGGTCACCGCCGACGAGCTCCGACCACTGCAGGTGGTTGCGGAAGGCCGCCGACAGCACGCGGGCCCGATAGCCGCGCGCCGTGAAGAGGTGGTGCGCCTTCTTGAGCGCGGCGACGCCGGCCCATTCGAGGTAGCCGGGGTCGATCATGATGCGGTCACGCTTGACGACGGCCTTGAGCCAGTCGTCGAGGCGCCCGCCCATGATCGTGACGACGTTGCCGAACTCTTTTTCGGGCAGCCCGTCGGCGGCGCGGCGGCCGAGGGCGCGCTCCATCGCCTGGGCGACGGCGACGGCCTGAGCCACGGTGAACGAGACCGTGGCGTTGATGCTGACGCCCCGGTAGACGGCCTCCTCGATCGCCTCGATGCCCAGCTTCGTCGCCGGGATCTTCACGATGATGTTCTTCGCGAGCCCCGAGAAGTAGATGGCTTGTGCGACCAGGGCGTCTTTGTCGCGGTGGAATCGCGGATCGGTCTGCATCGAGAGACGGCCGTTGCGCCCGCCCGACGTCTCGAAGGCCGGCTCGAGCAGTCGTGCGGCGCCGATCGACAGCTCTTCGACGGCCTTCCAGCCGAGCTCCGACTCCCCCGCGGTGGGAAACTCGTCGGCCAGCTGACGGATGCGCGGCACCCAGGTCTCGAGGTCGTTCTTGATGCACGTGTAGGCGATCACCGGGTTGCAGGTCGCCCCGACGGCGCCGAACTCGGCGATCGACCGGCCCAGTTCACGAGGATCCGCGGAATCGTTCCAGAGGCTGGTGGGCGTGTCGTGCGCGGCTCGCAGTGTGCTGGGGCGTGTGTCGGTGGCAGTCGTCGTCATGGTGGGTCTCCCGTCTCGTCGACCAGCCTAGGCGCTCTGGTCTTATTGTCCTAACATGGTTCGCAACTGACCACACCGGCTTTTGGGTAAGGCACCGTCGATCGACGGCGTCGTCACCGCAGACCGGTGTCGAAGCTCAGGCCGAGGTGATCCGCGACTGGATCTCGGCGAGCTGATAGCGCGACACCTCGTCGGCGTTCTCGTCGTCGGCGAACACGCTCGACACCGCGACGGTGTCGTCGCGGTCGAAGAACCCGAGGCCTTTCAGCCCGCCGAAGAACTCGCCGAAGTCGACGTCGCCGCCCCCGATCGGCAGATGCTGGTGCACCCGGACCGCGTTGCCCGGCGGATTCGTGATGTACCGCAAGCCGTGCGACCGGTGGTGGTCGAACGTGTCGGCGATGTGCACGAGGCCGATGGACTGCCCCGCCGCCTCGAAGATGGCCGGTGTCTGATCGCCGTAGTGGAACGTGTGGCAGGCGACAAACGCGAACCCGACCTGCTTCGAGTTGAGCCCGCGGATCACCCGCACCGCCTCGAGGCCGTCCTCGACGAAATCGTCGGGGTGCGGGTCGATCAGCACGCGGATGCCCTCGCGCTCGAAGAGCGGCAGCAGCTCTTCCATCGATTCGTAGAAAGCGCGCTCCGACTCTTCCTGCAACTCGGGTCGGCCGGTGAACTCGGTGTTGATCAGATCGACGCCGAGCCTGGCGGTGATGTCGATCACGCGCTTCCACTGCTTCACGGCCGCGAGGCGCTCCGCCTCGACCGGGCTCGACCAGCGAAGCACCGGCAGCACCGACGCCACCTGTACTCCCGCGTTCGTGCAGGCCGCGGCGAACGCGTCGACCAGGTCGTCGTCTGCCTTCGGGTGCCGAAAGAAGGGCAGGAAGTCTTTGTGCGGGGTGAGCTGGAGGTAGTCGTACCCGAGGTCTCGCACCTTCTGCGGCAGCTCGAGCAGCGAGTAGTCGTGATGGAACGGGGTCGGGTCGAGAGCGATCTTCACCATGGCTTCAGGATTCGACTAGGCCGTCGCCGAGGAAGGGGCCGTCGCGAGCGACTGCCGCGTCTCGTAGAAGGCCGGCTTCTCGATCGCGTAGGTGACGGGTTCTTTCTTGCCCGACTGCTGCGCCAGCACACCGGCGTCGGCGACGACGCTGGCGAGATAGCCGTCCCAGGCCGAGGGCCCGTCGATCTCACCCCGGTGCGCAGCATCTACCCAGCGCTGGATCTCGGTGTCGTAGGCGAGCCCGAAGCGCTCCTTGAACGACGGGGTCACCGACTGTCCGATCTGCCCGGCAGAGGCCATCTGGATCGTCTCAGCGCGCCCGATCGAGGCGACTCCCGACTCGAAGACGGCGTCGGTGGTGACCTGGTAGCCGAACTGGATGTTCACGCTGATCTCGACGATGGCCAGCGTGCCCGACGCGGTTTCGAACAGCACGAACTGCGGCTCGACGAGGCCGTCGGGGGCGAGTGAGTTGCGGCGCGGCTTCTTCACTTCGACCGAGACGATGGGCTCGCCGGTGAGGAAGGGCACGATGTCGATCTCGTGGATCACCGAGTCGGTGATGAGGGCCGACTCGGAGTAGTTCGGAGGTGTCGACGGGTTGCGGTGCGCGCAGTGGAGGGCGAGCAGCGCTCCGTTGTCGCCGCGCTCCACGAGCTCGCGGAGCTGGAGGTACCCGGCGTCGAACCGGCGCATGAAGCCCACCTGGATATGCGGGCGGGCGAGCTTCTGCTCGGCCTCGACGATGCGAAGGCTCGACTCGACAGTGTCACTCAGCGGCTTCTCGCTCAGGATCGCCAGACCCGCATCGAGCGCGGGCAGGATCACCGGCTCGTGCAAGAACCCGGGCGTCGCGATGATGACGGCGTCGAGTTCGACGGCCTCCAAGGCCTCCTCGAACGAGGCGAAGGTCACCGAGCCCGGCGCGAGCTCGGCGGCGGCCGTGGCGCGGCCGGTGTCGGGGTCGACGACCGCCGTGACCTCGGCGCCCGAGATCCGGTTGGTGATTCGGCGGACGTGGTCGGCGCCCATGGCACCGGCGCCGACGACGGCGACGCGGAGGGGAGCGGGTGACACAGACATGGGGTCTCCTTGAGAGCGGAAGCGGATCAGTGGATGCGGGCGGCCGACGTGCAGCCGAAGATGTGCTCGCGGGTGCGCGTGGCGATACCGAGGGGCAGGTCGATCGACGAGACCGGGAACATGTCTTGCTCGACGATTCCGAAGATGGTCGGGTCGATCTTCGCGACCGCCTCGATGATCGGCGCGAACTCGGGCACCCCCGTCGGCGGCTCGACCATGACGCCCATCGCGACGGCGTCGCCGAACGGGATGTCGTTCTTCAGCACCGTGAAGCGCAGGTCGGAGTCGACCTGCTTGAGGTGGAGGTAGCCGATGCGGTCGGGGTACTGCTCGATGAGCCGTACGTTGTCTCCGCCGTAGTAGGCGAAGTGCCCGGTGTCGAGACAGAGGTTCGTGAACTGCTGGTTGGTCACCTCGAGGAACCGCTCGGTCTCCTGGTAGGTGCCGACGTGGCTGTCGGCGTGCGTGTGGAAATGCTGCTTCACGCCGAACTCTTCGAGCAGCGCTTTGCCGAGCTTGTCGTGGCCCGCGCCGAGCTTGCCCCACTGCTCGGTCGTCAGCGTGCGCGCCTCGATCACGCTCGCGTCGAGGTCGCTCCGCCAGAGGTCGGGGATCACGACGAGGTGCTCCGCGCCGAGCTTCGAGGCGAGACCCGCGACGTGCAGGGCTTGATCCCAGGCGCGCTGCCACTGGTCGTCGCCCTTGTGCAGCCCGGTGAAGACCGTTCCGGCCGAGAGCTTGAGGCCCCGCTTGCCCAGTTCGTCTTCGAGCTGGTGCGGGTCGGTCGGCAGGTAGCCGAACGGCCCGAGCTCGATCCATTCGTAGCCGGCCTTCTCGACCTCGTCGAGAAAGCGTTCCCAGGGAATCTGGCTGGGGTGCTCCGCGAACCAGACGCCCCAGGAGTCGGGCGCGGTGCCGATGCGGATGCCCGGTTGGACGGTGGTGGAGGTGACGGTCATGACGTCTTCGTCTTTCTGGTGGAGGTGGTGAATGGTCAGCCGAGGAGCGGACGCTGGTGGGCCCGCTCCGCGAGATAGTCGTCGTAGGCGGCCTTGGTCGACGGGATCGTCGAGACCTCGGCCACCGGCACGTCCCACCAGCCGTCACCGTCGGGCGCGTAGACCCGGGGGTCGCTGTTGATGTGGATCAGCGTCGAGGTGTCGGACGCCTTGGCGGTGGCCAGCGCCGCCGACAGGTAGTCGATCGCGCGGGCCGTCGGCTCGATCTCGATCACATCGAGGCCGTAGCTGCGCGCGTTCATGGCGAGGTCGACCGGGAGCAACTCGGCCCCCTGGAAGTCGAGGGTGTCGGGATCCTGCCGTCGATAGAGGGTGCCGAAGCGCTCCGACCCGACCGTCTCGGAGAGGTGGCCGATCGAGGCATAGCCGTGGTTCTGAATCAGCACGACGATCACCTTGATGCCCTCGGCGACGGCCGTGACGAGCTCGGTGTGAAGCATCAGGTACGACCCGTCGCCGACCATGACGATCACGTCGCGCTCGGGGGCGGCGCGCTTGACGCCGATGCCTCCGGCGATCTCGTAGCCCATGCACGAGAACGCGTACTCGACGTGGTAGCCGAGGCTGTCGCGCACGCGCCAGAGCTTGTGCAGATCGCCCGGCAAGGATCCGGCGGCCTGCACGACGACATCCGTGGGGGCGCTGCCCGACTGGATCGCGCCGATGATCTCGGGCTGGCCGGGGAGCGCCAGGCCGCTCGGCTCGAACGCCTGGTCGACGAGGGCGTCCCAGGCGGCCTTCTCGGCTTTGATACGAGCGGCGTAGTCGGCGTCGACACGGAAGTCGGCGAGGGCCTCGGCGAGCGCGTCGAGGGCCTCGCGGGCGTCGGCGATCACCGGCAGCTGCGATCCGTGCTTGTAGGCATCGAACGAAGCCACATTGATATTGACGAACGTGACGTCGGGGGCTTGGAAGGCGGTGCGGGAAGCGGTCGTGAAGTCGCTGTACCGCGTGCCGATGCCGATGACGACGTCGGCCTCGGCTGCGAGGTGATTGGCCGCGAGGGTTCCGGTCGCGCCGACCCCGCCGAGGTACTGCGGGTGATCCCAGTCGAGGGCTCCCCCGCCCGCCTGCGACGTGCCGACCGGGATGCCGGTGGCCTCGGCGAAGGCCCTCAGCTGCTGCTCGGCGTCGGAGTAGATCACGCCGCCGCCGGCCACGATGAAGGGGCGCTTCGCGTTAGCAATCGCGGCGACGGCACGGGCGAGCGGCCCTCTCTCGGGCACCGGACGTCGAATGTGCCATTCGCGCGGTTGGAGGAACTCGAGCGGCACGTCGAGCGCCTCCGCTTGGACGTCTTCGGGCAGCGCGATCGTCACGGCGCCGGTCTCGACCGGGTCGGTCAAGACGCGCATCGCCGCGAGAGCGATCGAGAAGAGCTGCTCGGGGCGATCGACCCGGTCGAAGTACCGCGACAGCGGGCGGAACGCGTCGTTGACGCTGACGGAGGTGTCGTGGGGCATCTCGATCTGCTGGAGCACAGGATCCGACACCCGGGTCGCGAAAGTATCGCTCGGCAGGAGCAGGGCGGGCAGCCGGTTCGTCGTGGCGAGCGCCGCCCCGGTGAGCATGTTGGCAGCGCCCGGGCCGACCGACGCGGTCGAGGCGTACGTCGCGCGGCGGCGGTGCATGCGTGCGAAGCCGACCGACTCGTGCACCATCGCCTGCTCGTTGCGCGCCTGGAGGTAGGGCATGAGGCCGGGGTCGGTGTCGTGCAACTGCTTGAGCGCCTGGCCGACTCCCGCCACATTGCCGTGGCCGAAGATGCCGAACAGGCCGGGGATCGTGCGCTCGCGCACGTCGCCGTCGACCGTCCACTGGTTCGCCAGGAACTCGACCAGGGCCTGGCCGACGGTCATTCGCTTGGTGTTCGGGGTGCTCATCGAGATGCTTCTTTCGGTGTGTCGGAATAGGGCAGGCGGGGGTCGGGATCCTGCGATTCCCATTCGGCCCTGACCCAGCCGTGCGCCGGATCGTCGGAGATGTTCCAGACCCGATCGGGGTCGGGGCCCGCCATCACGTTGAGGTAGTAGAGGTCGTAGCCCGGAGCCGCAACGGCCGGGCCGTGATAGCCGTAGGGCACCAGGGCGATGTCTCCGGTGCGCACGAGCGCGTTGATGTCGATCTGCCCGGCCGGCGACGAGTACGTCGCGAACATGCCGAATGGGTCGGCCTCGGCGGGCGCGGTCACACCGCGCGACACCGCCGACTCGAAGTAGTAGATCTCTTCCAGCCTCGACTCGTGGCCGGGCACCGACTCGTCGTGCTTGTGCGCCGGGTACGACGACCAGTTCTCGGCCGGCGTGATGACCTCGCAGACGATGAGCTTCTGGGCGTGAAGGCCCGCCGGGGTGCCGTAGTTGTGCACCTGCCGGGTCGAACGACCGGCACCGCGGATCTCGACGGGAATGTCCGCCTTGCGGAGCACCTGCACGTCGAGCACCTCGGTCGCGGGCGCCTCGGCGACGGCGACGCGGCCCGTGCCGGTGAGTGTGACGCTCGCGTTCACACCCGTGTACGCCACATCGGGCGGCCCGGCGAAGACCGAAGCGCGACCGGCGAGGTCGAGTGAGCCGTGGGATCCTTCGCTCGTCACGTACTCGACGTGGACGTCGCCCGACAGCGGGACGATCATTCGCTCGACGTTGCCGCCCTCGAGCCCGAGCGACCTGCCCTTGGCTAACGCGCCGACCCGGATGCCGGTGTGCTGCCACCCCTCGAGGGAATCGTCGACGACGCTCTCCCAGCCGTCGCGGGCGAGGGTGCCTCTCGGATGGAACCAGTTCTGCTGCGGAGCCATGGACTAGGCCTGCGGGAATCCGAGGTTGATGCCGCCGTGCGACGGGTCGGACCAGCGCGACGTGATCGCCTTCTCACGCGTGAAGAAGTGGAAGCCCTGCAGACCGTAGGCCTTTGAATCGCCGAAGATCGAGTCTTTGAAGCCACCGAACGAGTAGTACGCCACGGGGACGGGGATCGGCACGTTGATGCCGATCATGCCGACCTCGATCTCGTTCTGGAAGCGCCTCGCGGCCCCGCCGTCGTTGGTGAAGATCGCGGTGCCGTTGCCGAACGCACCCGAGTTGATGAGCTCGACGCCCTCCTCATAGGTGTCGACGCGCACGACGCTGAGCACCGGGCCGAAGATCTCTTCGGTGTAGACGCGGCTCGTGAGCGGAACCCGGTCGATGAGGGTGGGGCCGAACCAGAAGCCGTCCTTCTCGCCGTCGACAGCTACTTCGCGCCCGTCGACGACGACCTCGGCACCGTCTTCGAGAGCGATGTCGACGTACGAGGCCACCTTGTCGCGGTGCTGCCGGGTGACGAGCGGGCCCATGTCGCACGAGCGTCGACCGTCGCCGACGACGAGCTTCGCCATGCGCTCCTTGAGCATTGGCACGACCTTGTCGGCCACGTCGCCGACGGCGACGAGCACGCTGATCGCCATGCACCGTTCGCCGGCCGAGCCGAAGCCGGCGTTGATGGCACTGTCGGCGACGAGCTCGAGGTCGGCGTCGGGCAGCACCAGCATGTGGTTCTTCGCCCCGCCGAGCGCCTGGACACGCTTGCCGTTCTTCGCCGCGGTCTCGTAGATGTACTTCGCGATCGGGGTCGACCCGACGAACGAGATGCTGGCCACGTCGGGGCTGTTCAGCAGGCCGTCGACGGCGAGCTTGTCGCCCTGCAGCACGGTGAAGACGCCGTCGGGAAGCCCGGCCTCCTGGAACAGCTCGGCCAGGAAGATCGACGACGAGGGATCCTTCTCACTCGGCTTGAGCACGACGGTGTTGCCGGCCGCGATTGCGATGGGGAAGAACCACATCGGCACCATGACCGGAAAGTTGAAGGGGCTGATGATGCCCACGACGCCGAGTGGCGATTTGGTCGAGTAGACGTCGACACCCGTCGAGACCTGCTGGCTGAACTCGCCCTTGATCAGGTGCGGGAAGCCGGTGGCGAGCTCGAGCACCTCGAGGCCGCGCTGGATCTCGCCGAGGGAGTCGGAGACGACCTTGCCGTGCTCGGCGGTCAGGATCTGGGCGAGCTCGTCTTTGCGCTCGTTCACCAGCTCGCGAAAGCGGAACATGATCTGCTGGCGCTTGGTGATCGACATGTCGCGCCAGGCCGGAAAGGCTCTCTTGGCGCTCGCGATGGCCCGGTCGATCTCGTCTTGGCTGGCGAGGGCGACATTCTTCGTCGCGACGCCGAGGGCCGGGTCGAAGACCGGACTGGTGCGACCGGAGGTTCCGGCGACGCGCTGACCGTCGATCCAGTGGGTGATCTCGGGAAGCGGGGTGCTCGTGCTGTCGGTCGAGGGAGCGGTGGTGGTCATGGCTGCTTCTTTCTGAACTAGGCGTGTTGGGTCTGCGCGGGGTGGATCGACGCGGACCCCACCGGCGCCGACTGCTCGGAATGGACCAGACTCGCCGCGATGTCGACAGCGCCCTGGACGTCGTCGTCAGGCGGGTAGAGGAGGGTGCGCCCGACGGTGAGGCCGCGGACACCGGGCTGCGCCAGCGCATCGGCCCACTTCGCGTAGCTCGCCTCCGGGTTCTCGGCCGGGTCTCCGCCGAGGAGCAGGGTCGGGAGGGTTGTCGCCGCCATGACACGTTCCATGTCGTCGACGACCGGCAGCTTCAGCCAGCTGTACGCGGTCGACTCTCCGAGGCCAGAGGCGATGGCGACCGACTTGATCACGGCCTCGGTCGAGAGGTCGTTGACGATCGCGCCGTCGACCCAGTTCGAGACGAACGGTTCGAGCATGATCGGGAGCTTCAGGGCCGCCGCCTCGCTGACCGCCCGCGCCGTGGCCTCGACCGTCGCCGCCGTACCGGCGTCTTCGAGGTTGAGCCGCACGAGCAGCTTCGCGAAGTCAAAGCCGGCGTCGACGATGCCGCGGGCCGAATAGGCGGTGAAGCGGTCGTCCATCTCGAAGCTCGCGCCCTGCAGGCCGCCCCGGTTCATCGACCCGACGACGACCTTCCCGTCGAGGGCGCCGAGGAGGGCGAGGTCTTCGAGGATGTCGGGGGTTCCGAGCACGCCGTCGACTCCGGGGCGTTCGAGCGCGACGACGAGGCGCCGCAGCAGTTCACCGCGATCCGACATGGCCAGCGAGTCGCCGCGGACCCCGAGGGCACCCCGGGCCGTGTGGTCGGCCGCGACGATGAAGAGCCGTCCGTCGCCCTCGAGCAGAGGGCGCTTGACGCGGGCTGCCAGTGCGGCGCCGATGGCAGCGGGCTGCGTGGCTCTGATGTCGCGGAGCCGCGCGATGTCGATGCCGTCGTGACCGAAACCGTCAGACATGGAGTGCCTCCTCGAGAACAGCCTCGACCTCGGCAGAGGTCGGCATGGCGGTCGAGCACTCAAATCGGGTGGCGACGATACCGCCGGCGGCATTCGCGAACCGCAGCACCCGCTCGAGCGGCCAGCCTTCGATGAGCCCGTGGCAGAGGGCGCCGCCGAAGCCGTCGCCCGAGCCGAGACCGTTGATGACGGTGACGAGGTGCGCCGGAACCTCGATCGTCTCGTCGGCCGTCTTCGCGAGCACTCCCCGCGGCCCCTGCTTGACGATCGCGAGTTCGACCCCGCGTTCGAGAAGCGCGTCAGCGGCCCGGTGCGGATCGGTCTCGCCGACAGCGATCTCGCACTCCTCGCGGTTGCCGACTGCCACGGTGACGTGCTCGAGCGCTCGGCCGACCTCGCGGGTGGCGACCTCGGGCGACGACCAGAACATGGGCCGGTAGTCGAGGTCGAGGATCGTCAGCGGGCGGCGGGCACGAGCCTGATAGGCCACGTGGTGAGCCTGACGGCTGGGCTCCTCGGAGAGGCCCGTCACAGTTGTCCAGAAGACCTTGGTCTGCTCGATCGCGGCGAGGTCGAGCGACTTTACCGAAATCATGAGGTCGGGCGCCTTGGGGGCGCGGTAAAAGTAGAGGGGGAAGTCGTCGGGCGGGAAGATCTCGCAGAAGGTCACGGGCGTGTTCAGCCCGTCGACCGATGCGATGAACTTCGTCGAGACACCGAGCCGCTCGAGTTCTTTCACGACGTACCGACCGAAGGGGTCGTTACCGGTGCGCGTGACGACGGCTGTGCGGTGCTCGTACCGCGACGCGGCGATGGCGACATTCGTGGCGCTGCCGCCGACCGACTTCGAGAACGTCTCGACCTCTTCGAGCGGAACCCCGGCCTGCTGCGGATAGATGTCGACGCCCACTCGACCCATGGTGATCACGTCGAAGGCGCGGTGCTCTGGTGTCTGCGTCATGCTCGTCTGGACAACTTCCTCGTCGTGGGCCGATCTGCGATTCCCGATGAGCGTACACCGGATTTGGCTTAATGTCATGACATTACGTCTCAGCTCTGCTGAAGCATCGTAGAGACCAGATCCCAGGATCCGACGGCACTGTCGGTAGCTCCTGCCAGACTCCTCGCATGTCTCCTGTCGTGGCTCTTCTCCTCGGTCTTCTCACCGGTGCGGTGGCCGGTCTCGTGATCGGCCGCCTGCTGCTCTCAGCTCGCGCGGCCGCCGCCGACTCGACCGCCGCCGCTCTCCGCGATCGCGTCGCCGCCCAAGAAGAGCTGCACGCGCGGCAGCTCGAGCAGCAGGAGCAACGGGTCGACGAGCTCCACGACCGGCTGATCGCCGCGGCCGAGGCCGAGACCAGGCGCTCGTCATCCGACGGGCGGGTCTTGACGGCTCTCAGCCCGGTCGCCGAAAGCCTGCGAGCCGTGCAGCTCAAGGTCGCCGAGCTCGAGCAGCAACGACACCGACAGCACGGCGAGCTGAGCGAGCAGCTGCGGAGTGCCGCCGAGTCGGAGGAGCGCCTCCGGTCGACGGCCGAGTCGCTCGCGGCCGCCCTCAAGTCGAACAGCACGCGCGGCGTCTGGGGTGAGACACAGCTCCGCAACGTGGTGCAGGCGGCCGGGCTACTCGAACGGGTCGACTTCGACGTGCAGACCGGCATCGTGGCCGATTCCGGCGCCCGGCGCCCCGACATGGTCATACACCTGCCCGGCGGCAAGAACATCGCGGTCGACGCCAAGGTCCCGTTCTCCGCCTATCTCAAGGCGTCGAGCATCCCCGCGACGGCGACGGGGGCCGAATTCGCGCGCCGGGGCGAGCTGCTCCGCGAGCACGTCAAGGCGGTCCGCGCTCACATCGACGCCCTGTCGAGCAAGGCCTACTGGTCGGGGCTCGAGTCGTCGCCCGAACTCACCATCGCCTTCATCCCGAGCGAATCGCTCGTCTCGTCGGCCCTCGAGGCCGACCCCTCCGTGATGGACTACGCCTTCCAGAAGAAGGTGGCGCTGGCCTCCCCCGTCACCCTCTGGTCGGTCCTCAAGACCATCGCCTTCAGCTGGCAGCAGGATGTCGTCACGCAGGAGGCCAAGCAGCTGTTCGATCTGAGCCGCGAGCTCTACGGCCGCCTCTCGACAATGGCCACTCACGTCGACAAGCTAGGCCGGTCGATCCGCGGCACCGTGACCGACTACAACCGCTTCGTCGGCTCGCTCGAGCGGCAGGTGTTGCCGTCGGCGCGACGGCTCAGCGTGCTCGACGAGAGCACCGTCATCGCGGCGTCCCCTCCAATCGACGACGTACCGCGCGATCTCGCTGCGCCCGAGCTCACGGCCGTGCTCGACGACGCGCCCACCCTCGGTGCCGCACCCGCTGCCGCCGTGCCTGCTTCCGTACCCGCGTCCACACCCGCACCCGCACCCGAATAGGCCACCGCCCCCTCGACCGACGAAAACGAGCGGACCCGCCACCGAAGTGGCAAATCCGCCCGAAATCGTCGGTCCAGGGTTCCGACCGGAAAAGCTTTTACTCGCCGAGCCACTTCGACTCGAGGTGGTCGGCGATCACACGACGCTGGGTGCCCGAGTGTGACCGCAGCACGAGCGACTCGGTGCGGATGAGGCCGTTCTTGCGCGAGACACCGGCCACGAGGCCGCCGTCGGTGACACCCGTCGCGACGAAGTACGTGTTGTCACCCGTGACCAGGTCGTCCTGGTCGAGAATCCGGTCGAGGTCGTGCCCGGCGTCGAGGGCACGCTGACGCTCGGTGTCGTCTTTGGGCTTGAGCCGCCCCTGGATCACACCGCCGAGCGCTTTGACGGCGCACGCGGTGATGATGCCCTCGGGGGTTCCGCCGACGCCGACACACATGTCGATGCGCGAGTCGGGGCGGGCGGCGTTGATGCCACCGGCGACGTCGCCGTCGAGCAGCAGGCGCGTGCCGGCCCCTGCCGCGCGGATGTCGGCGATGAGCTGCTTGTGACGGGGGCGGTCGAGAACGGCGATCTGCATCTCTTCGACGGGCATGCCCTTGGCCTCGGCGAGGGCGCGGATGTTCTCGCCGATCGGGCGGGCGAGGTCGATGACTCCGCGACCCTCGGGCCCCGTCACGATCTTGTCCATGTAGAAGACGGCGCTCGGGTCGTACATCGTTCCGCGATCCGAGACGGCGATGACCGAGACGGCGTTCATGCGGCCGGTCGCGGTCAGCGACGTGCCGTCGATCGGGTCGACGGCGATGTCGAACGACGCCCCGTTGCCCGTGCCGACGTGCTCGCCGTTGAACAGCATGGGGGCTTCGTCTTTCTCGCCCTCGCCGATCACCACGACGCCGTCGAAGTCGACCGTGCCGAGGAACTTGCGCATTGCGTCGACCGCGGCGCCGTCGGCGAGGTTCTTCTCGCCTCGACCGATCCACGGTGCTGCCCGGATCGCCGCGGCCTCGGTCGCTCGCACCAGCTCCATACCGAGGTTGCGGTCGGGGTGCGTGAACAGGGTGCCTGGCTCCGTAGTCGTCATGTCTCGACTCTACCGAGCCATGCACATCAAAACGGACGCATGAGATATTCCAGGAACTACTTTTCATTCCACATGCTATACGATACGAAGACCCTGTGCTTTTATGCCCTGTCGAAAGGATCGACTTGCCACCCACCTCCTTCTCCCGCGCCGCTTCGGTGTCGCTCGGACTCACCCTCGCTCTGGCCCTCGAACCCTCTACCTCGGCTCTGGCCGCCGCGATACCAGCGACCGCCCCGTCGGCTGCGACATCGATAGCGATGAGCATGGCGGTGGCAGCCGACGGCCACGGCGCGTTCACCGAAGATGACCGCCCCGGGGGCGATTCCAGCGCACACAACGGCATCGTCCGTACAGCCGACTCGGTCGTCTATTCCGTCGACATCAGCCCCGGCTCAGGGCGGCCCGCGCGAGACGAGACGTTCGTCGTCAACGCTCCTCCAAGAACCTCATGGTCGCGCATCCCTTCGGCCTGCAACGGGCCGGGCTCCGGAATCGCCGGCTCCGCGCTGACCTGCAATCTTGGCGATGTGTCGGCCGTCACGAGGGTTTCGGTTGTTCTCGACGTCGGCCGGCTCGTGAAGAACAGAGACGAGTTGGTGCCCTCTGGATCCGTCAGGGCTGCGCAGGCGCCTGAGGTTGCCGCCATTCCACCGGCGCCGGTTCGCGTCTCCGCAGCGCCGCGCTACGACCTGTCCATTTCAGCGATTCCGCCTAGCATTTCCAACGCTGAGAGCCCTGACGGGAAGAGTCCGGGAAAAAGGCTCGTCTATCCGATCCTTGTCGATTGGAAGGGCATTCACGTAGCCGACGGCCTGCTGGGCTACGAGCAGTTACGCGGCGACATCACGTTTTCGGACGACGTATCGAAGATGTACGGCGACGCCGCGAGCCCGGCACTCCTCTCCCCCCTCGATGGCGCGCCCGCGTGCGGCATCAACACGGGCCAGGTTCCGCAAGCCCCGGGAGGTCGCGGCGGCGGCCCGAATGCCGTCGCCGACTCGGGCACGATCACTTGCTCGCAGAATGAACCGGGCGGGCCAATCTCAGTGACCGTTTCGGGCATCGATTCCCGACTCGACAACATCCCGTCGAAAAGCGTCTCCGGTGGAGCTATCCCCGGTGGCGTGAGGCCCTACATCGTCGCCGGATACCTGAGCCTTTGGGTTCCGGAGCCCGTAGCCGTCGATACCCTGACCGCGGTCAACCGCTACACCGATCTCGCGGCACCATCGGTCACGGGCCAGAAGAACTACGACGGAGAAACCGAGCCTCTCGGAAACAACGCCATCTCGCGCAATATCGGCCGCCTCCCCGGTGTTTCCGGCAACCTCCGTTATTGGGGTGTCGCTAATCGGCCCGACGACCTCTTCGTACTCTCGGGCAAATACGACGAGCCCTACACGACACTCCAGCAACGCGTCCGCACGACAGCCACGTTGGTCAACGCCGGCGCAGAGACCTGGTCCGGTTCCCTCGTCTGCAGCGTCTTTGACAATCGCGTTCAAAAACTCAACGACGACACGTCCGGCGTCTTCGCGTCCTCCAGCGCGCCTTCCGTCACGGGTCGGCCGCAGTTCGCGGTCTTCCGTGGCACTCCAGACGAAGCACGCGACTACACGTGCTCCGATTCGGATGCCACCTGGTACGACGACGCTCGCGATGTTCCGGGTGGGCCCGAGTCCGTCGGTGCAGTTCGCTACTCGTTCGACTTCCCCGCCGCCCGAACCCTCTCCTTCCACACATCGCTCCAGGTCGAGCCGCGCCTTCCGAACTACACGCCCGTGCGGTCGTACGTCAGCATCCGGCCGGGCGCAGATGGGGCGTGGGTCCACGACAAAGCCTCGGGCGCGTTGGCCAACGGCACCTGGGCCGACTTTCTCACTGTTACCGGTGACCTCGCCCGTATCCGAAGCAAGATCGTCGATCCGGGCCACGATGTGGGCGACACGCCAGATGAGACGGAGTACGTCGAGCAAGGCAACACGTTCGACCTGGCGCTCTACCCCACCCTGACTAACGCCACTACGGGCGGGAAGGCTTCCACTGTCTCGATCGTCGACACACTCCCTGCAGGCATGGCCTACGTCGATGGCAGCGCATCCCCCACCCCCGACTCCGTCTCCGACGTGACCGCCGAGGACGGCACCGTGCATCAGGTGCTCCGATGGAAGTTCGAGAGCCGGCAGCCGAACGACGACCTGCCCATCCTTTCCTTCACCGTCCGCGCGGTGAGCGTATCGACGGCGGGTACGGTGACGAACCATGCAGTGATCGAGTCGACGAACGACATCTCCAACGAAGCTCGCCGGTCGGCGAGCCGTGGGGTGCACGTTCTGCCGACCGGTGCCTTAGCTGCGTCGGAGACCGCCCGCCGCCCGGGCGTTGTAGTTGGCGACACGCTCGAATGGACTCTCCGGTACGACAACAATGCCGATACCGACTTCGCCTCGACCGACCTCATCAGCGTCTTCCCGCACGACGAAGACGACCGCGGAACGACACTCGACTCGGTTCGGCTGAGCAGTCCCGTCGCCGTCGAGACCGGTGAGACAGTTCGCTACACGGCCGCGGTGCCCTCCTCGGTGTCGAGTGACCCCGCCGAGTCGTCGAACGCTGAAGGAGGATCGACCCGCTGGTGCCTCGAAGCCCAATTCGGTCGGAAGGGCTGTCCCGAAGCCATCAGAGATGCAACGGCAGTCCGTATCGAAAGGACGGCGACGGTTGAGGCAGGTTCCTCGGTGGAGCATGTCCTCCTGATGTCCTCCGCCACCGCAGATGACACCGACCGTGCTGGTTCGTCGTTCACGGTGCGAGCATCGGATCTCACCTTTGCCGCCGCATCGAACACGGCGACTATCGAGCTTCACTCCGGAAGCATCGGTCACCGCGTCTGGTTCGACGCAAATGCGAACGGTGTGCAGGATGCCGGCGAACACGGGCTCGACGGTGTGGCGATAAAACTGACCGGTACAGACGATCGTGGTCGCCCTGTCTCCCGAACGACCGTGAGTGACGTCGACGGCCATTACGCCTTTTCTCGCCTCCGTCCTGGGGCGTACACCGTGAATTTTGGCCGGGCGGCGAACGGCTGGACCGTGCGTAACGGAGGGGCAGATCCGACCACTGACTCCGATGTCGACGCACAAGGCACCGCCCCTGCCGAGCTAACGGCTGCAGGCGACGAGCATGACATCACGGCGGTCAGCAGTCAGCTCGACATCGATGCCGGCGCCCTGCCCGCTCCCGATCCGGTGACCGGTCCGGGCGTCGATCCTGAAATCACCCCTCCGCCCTTGAGCGGCGAAGCAACCAAGGAGCGCCCCTCAGCGGCAGACGAATCGGCATTCCCCCGTCTCCTGGCCTTTACGGGCAGCGAGACGCCCCTGTGGGTGACGGCGGGGGCACTTCTCGCCGTCCTCGTCGGAGTCATTGTCGTTGTCACCAGGCGCCGCCGACACCGGGGCGAGTGACCGACGTTCTCAGAGCCGACACTGTTGGCGCTCCTCCCGGGCGTCAGCAGTGTCGGCACATGCGGCGCGTCTAGAGTTGAGCCCGAACGCGCCCGTCATCGAAGGAGAAGTCATGCCCGTCGCCACCCCAGACCAGTACGCCGAGATGCTCGACCGAGCGAAAGCGCAGGGGTTCGCCTACCCCGCCATCAACGTCTCGTCGTCGCAGACCATCAACTCGGTGCTGCAGGGTCTGACCGAGGCCGGCTCCGACGGCATCATCCAGGTCACGACCGGAGGCGCCGACTACTTCGCCGGCCAGACTGTCAAGAACCGTGCCGCCGGTGCCATCGCATTCGCCAAGTTCGCCACCGAGGTGGCCAAGAACTACCCGATCACCGTGGCTCTGCACACCGACCACTGCCCGAAAGACGCTCTCGACGGGTTCGTGCTGCCCTTGATCGCCGCCTCCGAAGAAGAGATCAAGGCCGGGCGCAACCCGCTGTTCCAATCGCACATGTGGGATGGCTCGGCTGTTCCCCTCGACGAGAACATCTCGATCGCCGAAGAGATGCTCAAGCGCACCCGTGCAATTAACGCCATTCTCGAGGTCGAGATCGGCGTCGTCGGCGGCGAAGAAGACGGCGTCGAGCACGAGGGCACCAACGACGCCCTGTACACGACCGTTGGCGACGTGACCCGCGTGGTGGAGGCGCTCGGACTCGGTGAGAAGGGTCGCTACATCGCGGCGCTCACCTTCGGCAACGTCCACGGCGTCTACAAGCCCGGCAACGTCAAGCTCCGCCCCGAACTCCTCGGCGAGATCCAGCAGGGCATCCAAGAGAAGTTCGGCACGAAAGACAAGCCCCTCGAGCTCGTCTTCCACGGCGGTTCGGGCTCGTCCGACGCCGAGATCTCGGAGGCCGTCTCGAACGGCGTCGTGAAGATGAACATCGACACCGACACGCAGTACGCCTTCTCCCGCTCGATCGCCGACACGGTGCTCAAGAACTACGACGGGTTCTTGAAGGTCGACGGCGAGGTGGGCAACAAGAAGACCTACGACCCGCGCTCCTGGGGCAAGATCGCCGAGTCGGCCATGGCCGCCCGCGTCATCGAGGCCACCAAGCAGCTCGGCTCGTTCGGCCACTCGCAGGGCTGAGAGCCGACGCGAAAGCCCCGCCCACTCGGGCGGGGCTTTCGTCGTCACGGGCCCTGATTAATTGACCCCAGAATCCGTGTCGGTGACGCGACTAGACGGCTCCGGTGAACGACGGGTCGCCCATGACGATCGCCACGACGATCAGGCCCAGCGCGAGATTCACGATCACGCCCGGCAGAAGCAGCACCAGCCACGATCGCTTGCCGACTCGCAGGCGACGCAGAGCGACGACCAGCGCGATCAAGAAGACCGGCACCGAGACGATGGCCGCGACGAGAGCGACGGTGTCGAGGATCGCAGTGCTCTGAAAAGTGCCACTCAGGTACCCGAGCTTCGTGAACTCCGACACGTAGCGGCCGGTGAAGGTCTTGGCGTCGAACGCCGAACTGACGACGTCGTAGCCGCCGAGAACGGCGAGCAGGACGGTGGCGAACCGATTGAACGCGGCACGACGAAGCGCTCGGGGCGGAGGGCCGGCGACGGGGGCACCGGTCGGCGGAGGAGCGTCGAATCGCTGCCGGGCCTCGGGCGGGGCCGGACGTGCGTCGCCCTGTTGACGAGCCGCAGGATCCTGCGCTCGTTGCTCGTCGACAGGTGCCGGGGCAACCGGGCTCACCCAGCCCGGCGGCGCGTACTCGCCGTACTCGGGGGCCGGACGCCCCTCGACCCGCACGTCGCCGTCGGGATCGGTCATCGAGTGCGGCCGCCGAGCGCCCGCGAGTCGACGCTGCCGGTCGCGTCTTTGCGGAGCTCTTTCGGCAGCGAGAACATCAGGTCTTCTTCCGCGGTGACGACTTCGCCGACGTCGTTGTAGCCGGCGTCGGAGAGCTCGGCGAGCACCTCGTCGACCAGGACCTCGGGCACGGATGCGCCGGAGGTGACACCGACCGTCTCGACGCCGTCGAGCCACTCCTGCTGGATCTCGGAGGAGAAGTCGACCCGGTAGGCGGCCTTGGCACCGTATTCGAGGGCAACCTCGACGAGGCGGACACTGTTGGAGCTGTTGGCGCTGCCGACCACGATCACCAGATCGGCGTCTTTCGAGACCTTCTTGATCGCCACCTGGCGGTTCTGGGTCGCGTAGCAGATGTCGTCGGACGGAGGATTCTGGATGTTCGGGAACCGCTCGCGGAGCCGGTTGACGGTCTCCATCGTCTCGTCGACGCTGAGGGTCGTCTGTGACAGCCACACGAGGTTGTCGGGGTCGGCGACCTCGATCTGGTCGACCTCGGCGGGGTTCTGCACGAGTGTCGTTCGGTCGGGGGCGTGACCCATTGTGCCCTCGACCTCTTCGTGACCAGCGTGCCCGATGAGGATGATGTGCTGATCCTGCTTGGCGAAGCGGACCGCCTCGCGGTGCACCTTGGTGACCAGGGGGCAGGTTGCATCGATCGACAGGAGACCACGATCGGCGGCTCCCTGGACCACGCTCGGGGCGACCCCGTGCGCACTGAAGACGATGTGGGAACCCTCGGGAACCTCGTCGACCTCGTCGACGAAAATGGCACCCTGCTGTTCGAGTGTGGAGACGACGTGCACGTTGTGCACGATCTGCTTGCGCACGTAGACGGGCGAACCGTAGTGCTCGAGGGCTTTCTCGACGGCGATCACGGCGCGGTCGACACCAGCGCAGTAGCCGCGAGGGGCCGCCAGGAGCACGCGTTTGCGCCCGATGACGGGGGTATCCTTTAGCCTGTTGCGCACCGCGGGAACACGCGGCGTCGGAAGGTCTATGGCGAGAGCGCCATTGGTAATTCGGCTCACGAAGCGAGTCTAGGCGGGCCCGGTCCGGTCGGCCTGAGAGTCTCTCGATCAAGCGCCCAGGAGGAGCCCCCTTTGACGATCGTCACACCGCCTCCCACAGCCGAATCCCCCTGGCCGGTGGGCTTGCTCGCCGGCAAGGTCCGTGACTGGATCGACCGGCTCGGCACGGCCTGGGTCGAGGGTGAGATCACGCAGTGGAACTCCTCCGGCGGCAACGTCTACGGCAAGCTCAAAGACCTCGAGATCGACGCGACGGTCTCGTTCTCGATCTGGTCGAGCGTTCGCGGCAAGATCCCCGCCGACCTCAAGCAGGGCGATCGGGTCATCGCGGCGATCAAGCCCAATTATTGGGTCAAGGGCGGCTCGCTCACCATGCAGGTGTTCGACATGCGCCACGTCGGCATCGGTGACCTCCTCGAACGACTCGAGCGTCTCCGACGCCAGCTCGCATCGGAGGGCCTCTTCGGTGCCGACCGCAAACGGCCCCTCCCCTTTCTTCCGGGCTGCATCGGCCTCATCACCGGCAAAGACAGCGACGCCGAGAAAGACGTGCTGCGCAATGCTCAGCTGCGGTGGCCCTCGGTCCACTTCAAGGTCGTCCACGCGGCCGTGCAGGGCGACCGGATGGTCGGCGAGGTGACCGCCGCGCTGCAGAGGCTCGACGCCGACCCCGAGGTCGACGTCATCATCGTCGCGCGAGGCGGCGGCGACTTCCAGAATCTCCTGGGCTTCAGCGACGAGACTCTCGTGCGTGCGGCAGCAGCGGCCACCACTCCCCTAGTCAGTGCGATCGGGCACGAGGCCGACCGGCCCCTTCTCGACGATGTAGCCGACCTCCGCGCTTCGACGCCGACCGATGCGGCCAAGCGGGTCGTCCCCGACGTGGGAGAAGAGCTGCAGGGCGTTCGTCAGGCCCGTGCCCGAATGGGCTCTCGTCTCACCCACATCGTGAACGTCGAGATCGACCGGCTCGGTCAGATCCGCAGTCGGCCTGTGCTCGCCCGCCCCGCCACGATGATCGACTCTCGAGCCGACGAGCTGGTCCGCTACGTGGCCCGCAGCGAGGAGCTACTGCGGCGAGCGCTCGAGCGTGCGAGCACCCGGGTCTCCGAGCTCACCGTCCAGCTTCGCGCCCTCTCACCCGAGTCGACCCTGCGACGCGGCTATTCCATCGTCCAGCTCCCCTCCGGCGCCGTCCTGCGCGACGCCTCCGAAGCCCCCGACTCCACACCCCTGGTCCTGACCCTCGCCTCGGGCACGCTCGGTGCCACCAGCACCGGCCCGGTCTCGGCCTGACCCTCCCCTCCCGATCGACGTCCACCCTCTCTCGATAGGATCACCCCGTGGCACAGACCTCTCCCTCCGACGCCGACGCGCGCACCGCGACGGCTGACTCCAACGCCGTCGCCGACCTGTCGTACGAGCAGGCGCGCGACGAGCTCGTCACCGTGGTGAACGAGCTCGAGCAGGGGTCGTCGACTCTCGAGAGATCGCTCGCCCTCTGGGAGCGCGGGGAGGCGCTTGCCGCCCGGTGCGAAGAGTGGCTTCTCGGCGCCAAAGAGCGTCTCGAGCGGGCACGAGCTCAGGTCGTTGTCGAATGAGCAGCGTTCCCCCACCCCCACCCCCGGTCGGCAAGCAGCGCGCACCCCGTGTCGTCGCCGAATTGGGGCGGCCCGAGACCCCCTCTGAGACGGCCGCCCGCAAAGCCGCCAGCTCGCGTGCCCATCGCGAGAATCAAACGGCCTTCAACCTCACCATCGCCATCATCGTGTCCGTGGGCATCGTGGTGCTGCTCGTCCTCGTCGTCGTACGGCCGGGGTCCTCGCAGCTCAAGACGATCGATTACCTGAAGGTGGCCGCCGACGCGCAACCCCGGCAGAGCGAAACGCTCGCCGCCCCGCAGCTGCCCTCGGGGTGGACGAGCAACCGCGCCGAGGTCCGGCCGGCCGGCTCGTCGGGAGTCGCCAGCTGGTACGTCGGGCTCATCACTCCGTCGACGCAGTTCATCGGGGTGACCCAGGGCTTTAAGGCCAACCCCACGTGGGTCAGCAACCAGCTCGGCGAGGCTCGTCAGACGTCGTCGAAGACGGTCGGCGGAGTCCGCTGGGCCGTCTACAACCAGCGCGACAAGACAGACGCCGGCAACACCGAATACGCCATGGTCGCAGTCGAGGGCGACTCGACCGTCGTCCTCGCCGGTACGGCCGACGACGCCGAGTTCGACCTGCTGGCCGGTCGCATCGCCGACCAGCTCTCCGACTGACACCAGACCCCGCCCACCTCTGAACACCCGCAGGAGACCGCTCGTGACCACCGCAGACACCCCCACTCGTACGCCCGGCGCCGCCTGGGACGAAATGCGAGCCGGCAACGAGCGCTTCGTCGCCGGGGCGCCTGAGCACCCCCGCCAAGATGCCGATCGACGCGCTCAGCTCGCGGGCGGCCAGACCCCTGTCGCGGCCCTTTTCGGGTGCGCCGACTCCCGCCTCGGTGCCGAGATCATCTTCGACGCCGGCCTCGGCGACCTCTTCGTCGTGCGCAACGCCGGTCAGGTCGTCGGCGACACCGTGATCGGTTCTCTCGAATTCGCCGTCGGCGAGCTGGGCATCCCGTTGATCGTGGTCCTCGGCCACGACAGTTGCGGTGCGGTCGCGGCGGCCATCCAGTCGATCGACGCCGACTCCGAGCCCCAGTCGTTCCACCTCCAGCGCGTCATCGACATGATCGTCCCCTCCGTTAAACGGGCCCACCGCGCACTCGGCGTCCAGCCGGGCGACGACCACGCCCTCGACCCGCGAGAGGTCGGGCGCCTTCACATCGAGGCCTCGGTCGGCGCCCTCCTGGAGCGGTCGATTCTCATCTCCGAGGCTGTGGCCACCGGTAAGTTGGCAGTGGTCGGGGCCAATTACGACCTCGCCAACGGCCGCGTCGACGTTCACACCGTGGTCGGCGACCTCTAACCAGCGGTCTCGAATCACAGTCCGCTCGTGAGCGGCTTGTCGTCGCCTCCGATTCATCCCCGTCATCACCACACCACTAACGCACCGCTCGACGCCCCTACCGGAGCACCGAGCCCACGGAAGGACCACAACGACGTGACCACTACCGACGCCACCAACGCAGCCGAGTACCGGATCGAGCACGACACGATGGGAGAGGTGCGCGTGCCCGCGAACGCCCTCTACAGTGCCCAGACGCAGCGAGCGGTCGAGAACTTCCCGATCTCGGGTGCCGGGCTCGAACCGGCACAGATCGTGGCGCTCGCTCGGATCAAACGCTCGGCGGCCGTCGTCAACGGCGAGATGGGCATCATCGAGCCCGCGATCGCCTCGGCCATCGCCGAAGCGGCCGATCTGCTGATCGAGGGGGCCCACCACGATCAGTTCCCCGTCGACGTCTATCAGACCGGCAGCGGCACCTCGTCGAATATGAACATGAACGAGGTCCTCGCGACGCTGGCCTCGGGGATCCTCGGGTCTCCCGTGCACCCCAACGACCACGTCAACGCCTCGCAGTCGTCGAACGACGTGTTCCCGACATCGGTGCACGTCGCGGTCACCGGCGCGATCCTGCACGACCTCATCCCGGCCCTCGATCACCTCGCGATCGCCCTCGAGAAGAAGGCCGACGAGTGGAGCGGGGTCGTGAAGGCGGGTCGCACCCACCTGATGGATGCCACCCCCGTCACCCTCGGTCAGGAGTTCGGCGGCTACGCCCGCCAGATCAGGCTGGGCATCGAGCGCGTCACCGGCACGCTCCCCCGGGTGGCCGAGGTTCCCCTCGGCGGCACGGCTACCGGTACCGGCATCAACACGCCGGCCGGGTTCCCGCAGCGTGTGATCGCCCTGCTCGCCGCCGACTCGGCGCTGCCCATCACCGAGGCTCTCGACCACTTCGAGGCTCAGGGCGCCCGCGATGGCCTCGTCGAGGCCTCGGGTGCACTGCGCGTTCTCGCCGTCAGCCTCACCAAGATCAACAACGACCTCCGCTGGATGGGCTCCGGCCCCAACGCCGGCCTCGGCGAGCTGCACATTCCCGACCTGCAGCCGGGATCGTCGATCATGCCCGGCAAGGTCAACCCGGTCATCCCCGAGGCCGTCTTGATGGTCAGCGCGCGCGTGATCGGCAACGACGCGACCATCGCCTGGGCCGGTGCCTCCGGCGCCTTCGAGCTCAATGTCGCCATTCCCGTGATGGGCACCGCCCTACTGGAGTCGATCCGCCTGCTGTCTAACGCCACTCGGGCTCTCGCCGACAAGGCCGTCGACGGCCTCGTCGCCAACGTCGAGCACGCCCGCGCCCTCGCCGAATCGTCACCGTCGATCGTCACGCCGCTCAACCGCATCGTCGGCTACGAGGCGGCGGCGAAGATCGCCAAGCACTCGGTGTCGGCCAAGATGACCGTGCGCGAGGCCGTCGTCGACCTCGGCTTCGTCGAGCGCGGCGAAGTCACCGAAGAGCAGCTCGACAAGGCGCTCGACGTGCTCAGCATGACCCACCCGGGCTGACACGACCACACACCCTCGATAGCGCGAAATCCGCCCGGCAGCCGAGTGCTCCGGGCGGATTTTGCGCATTCGGCAGACGCGCGTTACAGGTCACACGACGTTCACCGCCGCCAACGCGACCCAGTACCCGAACAACAGGCACGGCCCATAGGGAATCTCGCCGACCTCTAGCGCAGGGGCGACGCCGGCGAAGCCTTCGTGCCCGTCGACGCAACGACTCTTCCGCCGCTCCACTCGACGCAGTCGCAGCCTCACCGCCAGCACCACCGCCCCGCCGGAGGCACCGGAGACGACCATCAACGCCCAGGCGGCATCGGCCCCCACGAGCGCCGCTGAGCCGGCCGCGGCGGCGGCGAGCTTGACGTCACCGAGGCCGACGCCACCGAGGCTTGCCGACAAAAGGCCACCTGCGGCGACGAGCGTGGTGACGAGCAGGGCGAGCGCAGGATCCTTGACTCCCGTATCGACAAAGACGGCGACGGCACTCGCACCCAGCACGAGGCCGAGCGCGGGCATCGTCGCGAGGTTCGGCAGGCGTCGCCTGGTGACGTCGGATCGAATCAGGAGCGGCGTCGTGAACGCGAGCCACACCGCGGGCACGAGCGCCCCCGGCGGGCTCGGCGCGGCAACCCCGAGGAGCGCGAGGACGACGGCGGCGTCTACGAAGGCGATCATGCGTCGACGCTAGAGCGGGGCTTGCGCCGCAGGTTCCAGACGGTCCCGTCGGTGGAGAGCCACTCCCCGTTCCGGCGCGGTGGAGACGAAGACGGGCCAACGACCGGCTACAGAGGCGCCCCGAGCCGAAACCCGGGGCGCCTCGTGTCAGCAGAGATCGCGGTGGACTAGGCCAGCTCGTTCGACTCCAGCAGCTCGGTCACGAGGGCCGCGATCGCCGAGCGCTCGGAGCGGGTGAGCGTGACGTGGGCGAACAGCGGGTGGCCCTTGAGCGTCTCGATCACCGAGGCGACGCCGTCGTGCCGGCCGACCCGCAGGTTGTCGCGCTGGGCCACGTCGTGGGTGAGCACCACGCGAGAGTTCTGACCGATGCGCGACAGCACCGTGAGGAGCACGTTCCGCTCCAGCGACTGGGCCTCGTCGACGATCACAAAGGCATCGTGCAGCGAGCGCCCGCGAATGTGCGTGAGCGGAAGCACCTCGAGGATGCCTCGCTCCAGCACCTCGTCGAGCACGTTCTGCGACACGATCGCCCCGAGGGTGTCGAAGACCGCCTGCGCCCACGGGTTCATCTTCTCGCCCGCGTCGCCCGGCAAGAAGCCGAGGTCTTGCCCGCCGACCGCGTAGAGCGGCCGGAACACCATGATCTTCTTGTGCTGCTGCTTCTCGAGCACGGCTTCGAGGCCGGCGCAGAGGGCCAGTGCCGACTTGCCGGTGCCGGCGCTGCCGCCGAGCGACACGATGCCGACCTCGGCATCGAGCAGCAGGTCGATCGCGAGTCGCTGCTCGGCCGAGCGGCCGTGGAGCCCGAAGACGTCGCGGTCGCCACGGACCAGTCGGACGTGGCCGCGAGACGTGACGCGGCCGAGAGCGGAGCCGCGGTCGGAGTGCATGACGAGCCCCGTGTTGACCGGCTGCTCGGCCTCGCGGGTCGAGATGTGCTCGTCGTCGTAGAGCCTCTTCATCTGCTCGGCCGAGATCTCGACCTCGGCGATGCCGGTGTAACCGGAGTCGACGATCTGCTCGGCTCGGTACTCCTCGGCCGAGAGACCGATCGACGCCGCCTTGACTCGCAGCGGCAGGTCTTTCGAGACGACGACCACGTCGAGCCCGTCGGCCGAGAGGTTGGACGCGACGGCGAGGATGCGCGAGTCGTTGTCGTCGAGACGGAGGCCGGAGGGGAGCACCGACATGTTCGAGTGGTTGAGCTCGACCCGCAGCGAACCGCCCTCGCCTACCTCGACCGGAAAGTCGAGTCGTTCGTGCTTGACGCGGAGGTCGTCGAGCAGCCGGAGCGCCTGCCGGGCGAAGTAGCCGAGCTCCGGGTCGTGACGTTTCTTCTCGAGCTCGCTCACGACGACGACCGGGATCACCACCGACTGTTCGGCGAACCGGAACATCGCCTGGGGATCGCTCAGCAGCACCGACGTGTCGAGCACGTAGGTGCGCTGACCCGTGGCCGGCACCGCCGCCCCGCTCGAAGCTGAGGTTGCCTGGGGAGTGACTTCGAATGCGGTCACGACCGACTCCATCTCCGGGTGAAGAACACCCGGTACCTACCCACGAGTCGGCCATGGAGCAAGAGCTAGACGAACTTACGTGGCCGTCTCGACCGGGTGCCTTACCCGATGGCTTGAAGCTACGTCAGCCCACCGACATCCCACAAATCCGACACACCGTGCCGGGGTTACGGGCAGATTAACGCGCGCCCCATGGGCCCCACGAGAGAGCAGGGCCTGAAGACGAGGATCCGAGCTGCGTCTGCCGGATCCTCGTCTCCGGTCAGCCCCCGGTCCAAGAGACGGTCAGTAGTGCACGCTCGTCGCGTACGACGTGAGCGCCCCCCGCAGGGCTCCGAGCGTCTCGTCGCCCGTCGAGACATGCGCGCTGAGTCGCACCATGCCGTCACGGACGGTCGCGGTGATTCCGTGGTTGATGAGCGACGCGGTGATGGCCGTCACCTGCGGCGGATCGGGCTCGAGCACGACGATGCCGGCGCGCTCGCTCTCGTCTCGCGAGGAGATGACGGGAAGCGCGAACTCGTCGGCGAGGTCGATGATCGACGACACCGTCTCGGCGATAGCCCCGGAGATGGCACCGACTCCGACGTCGGCGATGCCCTCGAGAGCCGTCGCGAAACGGGCCTGCGCGATCGGGTCGGTGCGCGTGACCTGGAAGGCGGCAGCGCCCTGCAGGGGCGGCGGTACCTCTTCGTAGGACGAGCCAAGCGGAACGATCGTGCCGGTGACCCCACTGATGAGCGGAACCAGGTCGGTCGCCGCGCGTTCGCTCAGTGCGAGGAAACCTGTTCCCCAGCCCGCCCGAACCCACTTCTGCCCACCCGCCACGACGACGTCGGCCAGCTCGTAGGCGGCCTCGACGACTCCGAAGCCCTGGATCGCGTCGACGATCAGCAGCCGGTCGCCGATCACATCGCGAATGCCCTCGAGATCGCTCCGGTAGCCGGTGCGATAGTCGACGAGACTCACCGCGACGGCGGTGGTGGCAGGCGTGAGGTTGTCACGAACCACCTCGGGGGTCACGACCCCCTGCGGCGGCTGCATCGTGATCGAGTCGACCGAGTGCAGGGCCTGGGCGGCTCGCTGTGCCGCGACCGGGATGCTCGGGTACTCCCGCGCCGAGTAGAGCACCTGTCCGGTCAGGCCGAACATCGCGTGGAACAACCCCATCGAGGCGTTGGGCTGGAACACCACCCGGTCGGTCGGGAACTCGGTGAGACGGCGAACCGCCTCGCGCACGCGGATATCTTGCTCGTCGAAGACGCTCCCCGCGCCGTACCGGCCTCGGGCGTGGATCTCGCCGAGGGCGTTCTGCTCGGCCAGGACGGCCTTGCTCATGGGCCCAAAGGAGGCGAAGTCGAGGTATCCCGGATCTTCTGCGAAACCCTGGCGGTACTCGTCGATGGTGGTCACGCGGGCTCCTTGTATGCGAACGAACCTAACTACCGTACCGGCGGTGGCGGTTCGCGAAGTCTCGGACGGCCCGCAAGAAGTCGACCTCGCGCAGATCCGGGTAGAAAGCTTCGACGAAATAGAACTCGCTGTGCGCGCTCTGCCACAGCATGAAGTCGCTGAGTCGCTGCTCCCCCGAGGTGCGAATCACCAGGTCGGGGTCGGGCTGTCCGCCCGTGTAGAGGTGGTCGGCGATGAGCTCGGGGGTGAGCACGTCGGCGAGGTCGTCGATGGTGCCGCCGCCTTCGCCGTGGGCCCGGACGATGCTGCGCATGGCGTCGGCGATCTCGCGCCGACCACCGTAGCCGACCGCGAGGTTGACGTGCAGACCGGCATGCTTCGCCGTGCCCGCCTCTGCCTCCTGAAGCGCAGAAACCAAGGATCCGGGGAGCCCGTCGACCGACCCGACGTGCTGCACCCGCCAGTCGCCCTGCTGCGACAGGTCGTGAGCCAGCTCGGAGATGATGTCGACGAGAGCTTCGAGCTCTTCGTCGTGGCGGTTCGTGAGGTTGTCGGCCGAGAGGAGGTAGAGCGTGACGACCTTGATGCCGAGCTCGTCGCACCAGGTCAAGAACTCGCGGATCTTGGCGGCACCGGCACGATGCCCGTGCGCCGCGGTCTCGAGCATGCGCTGCTTCGCCCAGCGGCGGTTTCCGTCGACGATCATCGCGACGTGGTTCGGCACCTCGGCTTCGGCGAGGCCGCGGCGGATTCGGCGCTGGTAGAGACGGTAGGCGAAACCCCGGCCCACCGGCGTCTCGGCCGTGTCGCCGCCGCCTGATCGTCGCCGTGAAGTCACGCTCTTACGGTAGCCCACTCGTCTGAGCCGGGGTATCCGCCTCCCGGGTGATGGACGGTGCCGCGCGGATGACGCCGCGTTGCCTTAGGTACGCATGAATGCGACGATGCTCGGCATCGAGCCGCGCCTTGATCGTCACCAGGCGGTCGGCGTACTTCTCGACGAGCTTCGCCTGGATATCCCACTCGGTGTCGTAGATGGCTTCGGCGTAGCCGCTTGATTCTTGGCACTCGGCGTCGGCCGTCGCGATCCTGATCTCGTCAGCGCTCGCCTTCTCCGTGGGCGGCGCATCGGCGTCGAGGCCGAACATCGCACGAAGGGAGGGAGTCGGCATATCTGCCGGGTCGGAGCCCAGATCGGCGATACCGAGCGGAGCCATGCAATCGGCCCAGCGCCCGGCGGCCGCGACCACCCCGCGGTCTGCTCGCGCGCGAGCGTAGGCCTCGGCCGCGAGCTTCGTCGCAAACTGCGAGATCGGCTTGTCGAGCCCGAGACGCCGGTCAGCGCGCTCGGCACAGGCAGTCCAAGCCTTATCGCCCGCTCGATCGAGGCGCGGTTGCCGAAAGAGCTCGTCGATCTCCCGCTGGTCGAGGCCGCCCTCGCCGATCTGCTGGTGATACCCGAAGGTGCGCGCGGTCTCGGGGGTGAAGATCAGGCGGGTGACGGAGTTCCAGCTGGCGTTTCCGTCGGGACGCACCGTGCGGGGCGCGACGGACCACTTCTGGCCGGCCGCCTTCATGCAGGTGCCGATCGCGAGGTCGCGGGCATAGTCGCGGTTGCCGGTCTGCGTCTCGACGAAGGCGTCGGTAGGCATCACGATTCGGCTGCGGTCTTTGGCCGGCAGCCGGACGTCGTGGCGGCCCGTCTCGGGTTCGCTGCACGCCACTGCACCGAAGGCCACGACGAGGGTGACCGCCATGCCCGCCAGTGCGCGGCGAGCGCGGGGCCGGGCTGTCACTGCGCGACGAATTTGCCGGAACTGATGCGGTTGTCGAACACCTTCGTGATTGTGCCGCCGGCATCGCCGAGATAGCGGTCGCCGGAGCCCCGGGGAAGATCGATCGACGGACCTTTGAAATTGGCGTCTTGCCAGAAACGGACCGTCTGGTACCGACCGTTGTTGTAGACGGAGGTGGCGATGTCGTCGGCGTTCCACTGCCCCGAATCGCCGACACGCACCAGACGGAGATCGCTGACCGAGTTCGAGAAGCTCGTGCGGATTCCGCCGTAGCTCTTTGCGTCGTAGAGACAGGCAGAACCGAGTGCGCAGGTACCCGGCGCGGGTGAGGTCGCGCGCGGGACGCCGCTCGCGGAGGCCGGGCTGGCGGCACCGATCGCGGCTGCCGCGCCGGTGAGAGCGGCCACCGCGCTCACGAACACCCTCTGGCGAATGGACTTCATCGTTCTCCCTCGAATCGTCGCCCGGCTGGGCCCCTTCACTCTATGGAACGAGAAGTGTCACATGCAAATACAGGTCCGTGAACTCCTGGCGGATAGCCAGAAAAGCCCCCTACGATCGGTGGATGACCGCTCTTGGCACCCAGCTCGAGGTCAAACCCACCTGGCGCGGGTGGATTCACGCCGCGACCTTTCCCGTGGCGATCGCCCTCGGCGTCGTCCTCGTGAGTCTCGCCGTGGGCACACCTGCCAAGGCGTCGACGGCCGTGTACTTCGGCACGTCACTGCTGCTCTTCGGAGTGTCGGCGACCTACCACCGCTTCAACTGGAAGCCGAAGGCGAAGCTGCTGCTCAAGCGCCTCGATCACTCCAACATCTTCCTGCTGATCGCCGGCACCTACACTCCCCTTGCCGTCTTGAGCCTCCCGCACGACAAGGCGGTCATCCTGCTCTGGCTCGTCTGGGGCGGGGCCTTCGCCGGCATCGCCTTCCGCGTCTTCTGGACGAGCGCGCCCCGCTGGCTCTACACCCCGCTCTACGTGCTCCTCGGCGTGGGTGCGCTGCTCTACGTGCGCGAATTGATCGCCAACAACCCCGCGTCGATGATCCTGGTGCTCGTGGGCGGGCTCCTCTACATCATCGGAGCCATCTGCTACGGCACGAAGCGTCCGAATCTGATCCCCGGAGTCTTCGGCTTCCACGAGCTCTTCCACGCGCTGACCGTGCTGGCGTTCCTTTGCCACTGGACGGCCGTGCTGCTCGTGGCGATCTAGCGCCGCTCTCGCAGCTTCAGCGACCGGAGCCCGGGCCGTCGGTCTCGCCGCGCAACTCGTCGTCGAGCCCGGCAGCCGCCCTCGCGGCCTCCTCGCGCTCCGCCTCGATCTGCTCGCGCACCTCACCGCGGTAGCGGGTCCGTCGCACGCGTCGCGTCATGTCGACGATCAGAAAAACGGTGGCTAGAGCGACGCCGAAGATCGCCAGAAACCCGATCCACCCGGGCGTGACGACGCTGTCGGGGACGGTCTGGACCCCCGGTGAAGACGGGTTGCCGGTTTCGGCAAGGATCCTCGTCGCCAGTGCACTGACTGACACCGAGACGGCCAACACGCTCACTCGGTCACGCCCGCGAAGAGATCGGTCTCGGGCAGCGTGGTCTCGACCTTGGAGTCGATGAGCTGGAAGTCTTCGGTCGGCCAGACCTTGGCCTGCAGTTCGTGCGAGTGCAAGAAGAAGAATCCGGTGGGGTCGACCTGGCTCGCGTGCGCCCGCAGCGCATCGTCGCGCGCGGGGAACGAATCGGCGACGTTCACGTGTGTTGTCGACGGGTCGGCTCGTTCGCCCCAGCGCTCGAACATCTCGTCCATCTGCGCGAGGACGGGAGAGTCGGGGGTCTCGACCTTGATGGCCTCGTAGATCGCCCGCATGCGCGTGGTGTTCATGATGCGGTCGTAGTAGAGCTTCGACACCTGCCAGGCAGGGCCCGCGTGGGGGTAGCGCGCGGGGTCGGCGGCAGCCTCGTAGGCCGCGACCGAGACCTCATGGGTGCGGATGTGGTCGGGGTGGGGGTAACCGCCGTTCTCGTCGTAGGTGAGGAGCACGTGGGGCTTGAACCGACGCACGATGCGCACGAGCGGCTCGGTCGAGATCTCGAGGGGAATGGTCGCGAACGAGTTGACCGCGACGCTCTCGCCCTCCTCGGGCAACCCGGAGTCGCTGTACCCGAGCCAGACATGGTCGACACCCATGGCCTCTTGAGCGCGGGCCATCTCGAGGATCCGCAGCCCGGCGATGTCCCGCTCGGCGTGGGCCCGCGCCTCGAGGTGCTCGTTGAGGATCGACCCCTGCTCGCCTCCCGTGCAGCTCACCACCAAGACCTCGACCCCGGCCTTGCGGTAGTGGGCGTACGTAGCGGAGCCCTTGCTCGACTCGTCGTCGGGATGGGCGTGGACTGCCAGCAGGCGCAATGGCACGGTGGTACCTCGGATCTCGGTCACGGCCAGCGTTGCTAACCTCTACCCAAGGATAATCGGACGGAGACCGCAGGTGGCGCCCACCCCCTCGAGCAACAGCACGAGCGCACCGCAGTCGTCGACAGCGCCCGCGGGCGACAGCAAGCTCGACGTCCGTTACGGCCGCACTCGCGCCTTCCGTCTGCGGCGGCGCTGGATCGCGGCAATCGCCGGCGGCGTGGTCGTGGTCGTCTTCGGCGCCTGGGTGCTCTTCGCAGCATTCGATGGCACGAGCGCCACCATCGAGTCGAACGACGCCGGGTACGTGATCCACGACGCCCACTCGGCGACCGTGCGCTCGCAGATCAGCGTCGATCCGGGCACGAAGGTCGACTGCTCGATCCAAGTGCTCAACTCGGGCTTCGACGTGGTCGGCTGGAAGGTCGTCCACTTCCCCGCATCGACGAGCCAGAACAACACCTACACGACCGACCTCAAGACCATGAACCGCGGAGTCACGGGCTTGATCGACAAGTGCTGGCTGCCGTAAACTCTCGTGATTCCCGCTCGAGACCGGCCACACGGCCGGTCTCCTTTTTTCAGCCACCCACCCTTCGGGGTATTGGAGCAACCATGAGCAACGCAGAAACAACCACCTGGCTCTCGCAGGAGGCCTACGACCGGCTGGCCGCCGAGCTCGAGACCCTCAGCACTTCGGGCCGCGACGAGATCGTCGGCCGCATCTCGGCCGCGCGCGAAGAGGGCGACCTGAAAGAGAACGGCGGCTACCACGCGGCCAAAGACGAGCAGGCGAAGATCGAGGCGCGCATCCGCACCCTGATCAACCTCCTCAAGACGGCGACCATCTCGGAAGGCGCGGCCGACACCGGCATCGTCGGCCCCGGCATGCTCATCACGGCGACCATCGCCGGCGACGAGTCGACGTTCGTGCTCGGCAGCCGCGAGATCATCGCGCCCGGCAGCGATCTCACCGTCTACAGCCCGACGAGCCCACTCGGCGAGGCGATCGAGGGCAAGAAGGCCGGCGACTCGACCTCCTACACGGCTCCCAACGGCAAAGAGATCGCCGTCACGATCTCGTCGGTCGCGCCCTACAGCTTCTAGCCCGTCACGACAGAAGGCCCAGGATCCCACGCGACCAGCGTCGGATCCTGGGCCTTCTGTCGTGAACGCACCAGCGTCACGGACCGCTAGCGCCTACGAGGCCGCGGGCTGCGGCGTGAATCCGTTGTCGCGCAAGCGCTCCATGACCTGTTCGGCGTGATCGGGACCGCGTGTCTCGACGCTGAGCTCGAGTTCGACCTCGCTGATCTGAAGGCCACGGCCGTGCCGGGTGTGCAGCACTTCGACCACGTTCGCGTTGGCCTCCGAGATGATCTCGGAGACGCGGGCGAGCTGACCCGGCCTGTCGGGAAGCATGACGCGGAAGTGCAGGTACCGGTCGCTGGCGGCGAGGCCGCGGCTGATCACGCGTTCCATCATGAGCGGGTCGATGTTGCCGCCCGAGAGCACGATGACGGTCGTTCCGGTCGGCTGCACCTGCTCGGTGAGCACGGCGGCCACGCCCACGGCTCCGGCGGGCTCCACGACCTGCTTGGCTCGTTCGAGCAGCACCAGGATCGCGCGGGCGGTGTCGTCGTCTTTGACGGTCACGACCTCGTCGACGACGTCGCGGGCGATCGCGAAGTTGAGCACTCCGGGCTTGGCCACGGCGATACCGTCGGCGATCGTCGGCGTGGGAACGACCGCGGTCGCCTCGCCCAGCTTCATCGAGATCGCGTAGGGTGCCGAGTTCGCCGCCTGGACGCCGACGATGCGGATCGTTCCGCCGGTCTCGCGCCGAGCCTGGGTGACAGCACTGGCCACCCCGGCGATGAGGCCGCCGCCGCCGATGCTCATAATGATCGTCTCGACGTCGGGCACCTGGTCGAGGATCTCGAGGCCGAGCGTGCCCTGGCCCGCGATCACGTCGGGGTGGTCGTAGGGCGGGATGAAGACGGCGCCGGTCTCGTCGGAGAACTCTTTCGCCGCTCGCAGGGCGTCTTCGACGGAGTTGCCGCCGAGCACCACATCGGCGCCGTAGTCGCGGGTCGCCTGCAGCTTCGGCAGCGCCACGCCGACCGGCATGAAGATCGTCGCCGTGATGCCGAGCTCGCGAGCCGCCAGCGCGACGCCCTGTGCGTGGTTGCCGGCACTCGCCGCCACGACGCCGTGGGCGCGCTCGTCGGCGTCGAGCTGCGACAGCCGGTTGTATGCCCCGCGGATCTTGTACGAGCCCGTGCGCTGGAGGTTCTCGCACTTGAGGTACACCTTCGCGCCGAGCGCCTGACTCAAGAAAGACGAGCTCTCCATCGGCGTGACGTGCGCCACGTGCGACACGCGCTCGCGGGCTTCGCGGAACTCGGCAAGTGTCGGGCCAGCCAGGGTCACATCCGTCATGGAAGAAGTGTAGGCGGCGAAACCCCGATTGAGGATCCGTATGTCGGTAGCGGCATCTATCCTCAGACCGTGCTCCCGTCCAGCGTTTCTCCCGCTCTCGCCCGTCGCGTCGCCCTGGCGGCGCAAGGGTTCGGTCGCGTCCCGTCCGGGCCCGTGGCGACGCGTCAGCTCAACACCCTCATCGATCGTCTCGGCCTCTTGCAGATCGATTCCGTCAACGTGTTCGAGCGCAGCCACTATCTGCCGATCTACGCCCGGCTCGGATCCTTCGATCGGTCTCTGCTCGACCGACTCACCTTTGCCCGAGGCGGTCGCTACACCGAATACTGGGCGCACGAGGCCGCGTTCCTCCCGACGTCCGATTGGCCGCTCTGGCGCTGGCGGATGGAGCACTACCGCGACTACTACGCCGCCCGGCCCGACTCGTGGGCGTCGGCCAACACGGCGACGCTCGACTGGTTGCGGGCGGAGCTCCGGGCATCCGGGCCCCTGCCGGCGAGTGCGATCGAGGCCGATGCCGTGATCGGTGCCGAGTCGACCGCGCGGCGGGGTCCGTGGTGGGGCTGGAGCGACGTCAAGCAGGGGCTCGAGGTGCTGTTTCGCACGGGCGAAGTCGTCAGTGCCGGTCGCACCCGCTTCGAGCGGGCCTACGGTCTTCCCGATCAGGTACTGCCCTCAGCGGTGCTCAATCGCACGGTCTCGCGTGCCGACGCGCACCGGGCGCTCGTCTCGCACGCCGCGCGGGCGCACGGTGTCGGCACCGCGTCCGACATCGCCGACTACTTCCGACTCAAGGCGGCCGACGTCGCTCCGGCCTTGGCCGATCTGGCCGAGGCCGGCGAGATCACTCAGGTCTCGGTCGACGGCTGGGGCCGGCCAGGGTGGCTGCATTCCGAGGCGAGGTTGCCCCGGCGCATCGAGGCCGACGCACTGCTCTCGCCGTTCGACCCGATCGTGTGGGAGCGCGCGCGGGCCGAGCGCCTCTTCGGGTTCCACTACCGGATCGAGATCTACACGCCACAGCCCAAGCGGGTCTTCGGCTACTACGTGCTGCCGGTGCTGCAAGACGAGGCGCTGGTCGGTCGGGTCGACCTCAAGAGCGACCGCCAGGCCGGGGTGCTGCGGGTGCAGGCGGCGTGGCACGAGGCGGGGCAGACAATCGATGTCGAGCGGTTGGCGGCCCTGCTCCGCCGAACGGCCGAGTGGCAGGGCCTGGAGTCACTCGAGGTGATGCCGCGTGGCGACCTCGCGGCCGCGCTGACTGCTGCCGTCCGCTCCCATTCTTAGGAAAGCGCCGGACCGCTCACCGGGTTCGCTTCAGAACTGCACGCGGTCAGAACTGCACGCGCGGGGGCTCGGCGATCGCCGACGGCTCTGCCACCTCGAAGAAGTCGCGCGAGGTGAATCCGAGCCGCTTCGAGAAGAGGGTGTTCGGGAACACCGTGGTCTTCGTGTTGAACTCACGCACGCCGCCGTTGTAGAACCGCCTCGACCCTTGGATCTTGTCTTCGGTTTCGACGAGCTCTGACTGCAGTTGAAGGAAATTCTGGCTCGACTGCAGCTGCGGGTAGGCCTCGGCCACGGCGAAGATGCTCTTCAGCGACTTCTGCATGTGGCTCTCGGCGACCGCGGCCTCGGCCGGACTCGTGGCGCTCAGCGTCTCGGCACGCGCCTTGGTGACGCTCTCAAAGACCCCCGACTCGTGAGTGGCATACCCCTTCACCGTGCTGATGATGTTCGGGATGAGGTCACCCCGACGCTTCAGCTGGACGGTGATATCGCTCCACGCCTCATCGACGCGCACCTTGAGGGTGACCAACGAGTTGTAGGTCGCCCAGAGGTAGATGCCGAAGATGATGAGCAGCAGCACGACAATGCCTGCTGCAATGAGAATGCCGATGAGGGCGGAATCCATGGTTGAGATACTCCTTGTCGATCCGGGGATCACTATAAACGGGCTGAATGGGGGCTCCATGCGCGGGGGGCATTCTCGGAGGCAACTCACGCCCAGCGGCGGTTTCGACGGATCCTTGGCCTTGTGCCTGTAGGCACTTGTAACAATTCACGGAGATTTCACGTACTCCGCCGTTCGAACGATTGACTTGTACCCCGCAACTTGGCTTACTGGGGGGCAGTGCTCACCAACACGACCCCCGGCTCCCGACGCTCCGTGGCCATGGCCAGCGGGCGCGTTCGTCGTGGGCGGGTACCCGCAGCGATCTGCATGGCAGCACTGGCCCTCGTTCTGATCGTCTCGGGTCTCTCGCTCGCTCCGTCCGCAGCCGATGCGGCGCCGACGAGTGCGACGCCGACACCGTCGCAGGGCATCGGCACACCGGCCCCGCCCGTCGCCCCGACCATCTCGGTCGCCGACTCGCCGCGCGCCCGGGTGACGGTGTCAGGAACAGCCACGCCCGCGGCACACCTGCGCGTGCTCGACCCCGTTCACCCCGCATCGTCGCTCTGCACCTCGACGGCCACTGCCGACGGGCGCTGGTCGTGTGAAGTCGACCTCGTGTCAGGCGCCGGGCAGACTCTCACCGTGCGTGACCTCACCGACACCGCGCTCGGCGACGTCCAGTCGGCTCCGTTCTCGGTGCTCGCCGCCCCGGTGCTGTCGACCGGGTCGGGAATCGACATCGGAGCCCGCGTCCAAGGAACGGGCTATCCCGGCGCTCGAGTGACGGTGACGACCGACGGCAAGGCCGCGGCGACAGCAACCGTCAGTGACGCGGGGCAGTGGAGCACCGTGCTCTCAGCCACGACGACACCGTCCGGTCGCTACAACGTTCAGGCGACCCAGTCGTCGTCGCGCGTTCCGGCGGTTCCGGTCTCGTCCGCCTCCGCCGCGGTCACCGTCACGATCGACCGCGATGCCCCGGCTGCGCCGACGGTCGCCCACCCCACGCAGGGCTCCACCATCAGCCGGCAGCCCGTGGTCTTCGACGGCACCGGCGAGAGCGGTTCCACCGTGACCACCTACGTCGACAGCAATCCCGTCTGCACCGCCGTCGTGAAGAACGGCGCATGGAGCTGCAGATCGGAGGGCCTCCTCCTCCCGTCCGGAGACCGCCGAGTCCAGGCTGCTCAGCGCGACGCCGCCGGCAACTACGGTGCGCCCAGTGCGGCCGTCCTGGTCACATTCGCCCCGTCGTCGCCATCGGCCACACCCTCGACTCCGTCGGCGACTCCGTCCGCCCAGCCCACGACGCCATCCGACTCGACGGAGCCGTCTGCCGCTCCCCCGACGGGCACGCCGACCAGCCCCGGTACCCCGGGCGGCGGGTCGCCCAGCGGTGGCTCGTCCGGTTCCGGTGGGTCGACCGGATCAGGGGGAGGCACCGGCGGCAGTGGTTCAGGCGGCGGTTCAGGAAGCGGCTCAGGATCCCTCGGCTCGGGTTCCGCCTCGACCCCCGGCGTCATCGACAGTTCGTCGTGGTCGGGCCCGACCGGCTTCGGCGGCACCCTCCCGACGCTGTCGCAGGGTCTCGGCGGCTGGTCGTGGATGTGGGCACTCGTCATCGGCCTCGTCTTCCTCCTCCTAGTCGTCGCACCCCTGCGCCTTGCTGCCTCGGCGCTGGGCGGTCGGCTCGCCGGACGAGCCCACCGACTCGCGGGCCGCAACCGCTCGATCTCCGACCGCGACGAGCTGTCGGTCCTCTCGCCGACCGCAGGGGTCGTCCTGGCCCTCGCGGTCGGCGCCGTGCTCGTCGCCCTCGCCGCGGGCGTCGACGACCAGGTGCGCTACATCCGGCTCATCGTGGCGATCGCCGTCGGTATTGCCCTGATCAACGGTCTCGGCGTCGTGCTCCCCACCTGGCTCCTAGGGCGACGTCTCGGGCTGCGCCTCTCCCTCTCCGTTTCGCCCCGCCTGCTCATCGGTGCCGTGGCGGCGTGTGTGGCAACCCGGGTGCTGGGCATCGACCCGCCGCTGGCCCTCGGAGTGCTCCTCGTTGCGGGCCTTGCCGACACGGGTGGGCGCGCCTTGGTGGAGCAGGACGACTCACGAACGCGCGGTGTCCTCGCCACGGCCCAACTCGGATCCCTTGCCGGCCTGTCGTTCCTCGCGTGGATCGCCCACGGGCTCATGCCGGCCGCGAGCACTGCTTTCGCCGTCGAGATCACGCGGGAGGCGCTGGTGACGATGTGTCTGGCGGGTCTTGGATCTTTGATCGTCTTGCTGGTACCGCTCGGAGCCCTACCCGGTCGCGCTCTCTACGCCTGGTCGCGACCGACGCTGGTCGGGTTCGCCGTGATAGGCGTCGCCATGGCCTCCGTCGTCTATCTCGGCGGCCCTGACGAGACGTTCCCGATGCTGCCGCTCGTGATCGCCTCCGCGGCATTTGCGACCCTTGCCGTGGGCGCCTGGGCCTGGGTGCGTTTCGTCGAACCCGGCGACGACGTCTGAAGAGCGAGTGCCCCCGCAGGGATTCGAACCCTGACTGAAGCGATTTTAAGTCGCCTGCCTCTGCCGATTGGGCTACGGGGGCGTGCCCGTCAAGCGTACTGAACGAGCCGCGAAACGCCTGATGCCCCCGCAGGACGGGGGCATCAGGCTTACCGACAAGCTATTCGGCGGCGGGAGCCTTCTCAGCCGGCGCCTTCTTGGCGGCGGGCTTGCGCGCCGGCGCCTTCTTGGCCGCAGGCTTCGACTCGGCAGCAACCGGCTCGGCCTTCGTCTCGCCGTCGGCGGGAGTGGCGTACGCGGGGCCGGGCTGGCCGGCAACCTTGCCAATCTCGGGGGCCGGGGCTGCGGCGGGCTCTTCGGCCGGAGCCGCGGGCTTGGGTCGCGAGGCGAACTCTTCGAAAGCGGCGCGCGGCCTCGTGACGTTGTCGAGCGAGGCGATGTCGCGGCCGAGCACGAAGTTGTTCGCCCAGCCGGTCACGACGCGGATCTTGCGCTCCCACGACGGCATGGCCATGCCGTGGTAGCCGCGGTGCGCCATCCAGGCCGGGAATCCCTTGAGGGCGAACTTGCCGCTCTGGAACACACCGATACCGATGCCGAGACCGGCGACGGCGCCGAGGTTGTCGTGGCGGTAGTCTTTCGTGTTTTCGCCGCGGAGGTCGGCCGCGAGGTTCTTCGCGAGCTGCTTGCCCATGCGAACGGCGTGCTGCGCGTTCGGCACGCAGAAGCCGCCGACACCGCCACCGGTGAGGTCGGGCGTCGCCGCGACGTCGCCGCAGGCCCAGGCGTCGGGCACGACGGTTCCGTCTTCGGTCACGATGCGGAGGTCGGGCTGCACGGAGATGCGGCCGCGGGCCTCGATGGGGAAGTCGGTGTTACGAACCACCGGGTTGGCCATAACGCCGGCCGTCCAGATGATGAGGTCGGACTCGAACGACTCACCGGTCGACAGCTCGACCTTGCCGCCGACTGCCGACTGCAGCTGCGTATCGAGGTGGACGATGGCCTGGCGCTCGGCGAGGTTCTTGAGCACCCAGTGGCTCGTTTCCAGGGCGACCTCGGGCATGATGCGGCCCATCGCCTCGATGAGGTGGAAGTGGGTGTCGTCGATGGTGAGGTTCGGGTAATTCTTGAGCAGGTCGGTCGCGAAGCTGCGCAGCTCGGCGAAGATCTCGATGCCGGCGAAGCCGCCACCGACGACGACGGTGGTGAGCAGGCGGTCGCGCTCCGGGCCGGCGTCGAGGTTCGCGGCCTTTTGGAAGTTGGTGAGGAGCTTGTCGCGGATGGCCTCGGCCTCCTCGATCGTCTTGAGGCCGATGGCCTCGTCGGCGACACCCGGAATCGGGAACGTGCGCGAGACGGCACCAGCGGTCATGACGATCTGGTCGTACTCCTCCGTCCACTCGGGGCCGACCTCGGGGGTGATCGTCGCGGTCTTCGTCGCGTGGTCGACCTTCGTCACCTTGGCCGTGACGACGTTGGTGCGAGTCAAGTGGCGTCGCAGCGACACGATGGCGTGACGCGGCTCGATCGAACCGGCGGCGACCTCGGGAAGGAACGGCTGGTAGGTCATGTAGGGCAGCGGGTCGACCACGGTGACCTCTGCCTCGCCCTTGCGCAGCCACTTCTCGAGCTTCCAGGCGGTGTAAAAACCGGCGTAGCCGCCGCCGACGATCAGGATTTTGGGCACGAGGGATGAACTCCTAGATAGGTGTGGACGGGAAACAGGCTAGCGCCTGCTTTGCAGACGACTGAAATGGCGAACGGCCCCGATGACGACGACCAGCAGACTGACCCCGAGACCAGAATAAACCGCGAGTGGGATCCCCGCGGATCTCCAGGTCTCGACACTCGGGAGGAATCCAGCGCTTCCGTCTCTATTCGCCACTGCGGTCGTCGGGCTCGCGGTCACCGGCGCGGAGGGCTCGGGCGACGAGGTCGGCTGCGGCGAGGCCTCGGCCCGGCGGTGGAGCCGGATCCACTCCGCGAGGTCGCCGACGGGGTTCGCCGAGACGCTCGCCACGCTCCTGGTGACGGCCGCATCGGCGTCGACCAGACCGTGGCCGTAGATCGGGCCGGGCGACGGCGCCCCCTTGGGAGTGGCCGTCGAGACGATCCGCTGGATCACGTCGTCGGCCGAGATGCCGGGATGGCTGGCGAAGACGAGGGCGGCGATGCCCGAGACCAGCGGGGCGGCGCCACTCGTGCCGGACCACAGCAGGTATTGCCCGCCCGGCCCCACACCGACGAGCCCTTCGCTCGGGGCTGCGACCCCGATCGTGATCCCCTGGCTCGACGCGTCGAAACTCGCGTTCTTCGATTGGTCGACGCCGGCCACGGTCAGCACTCCGGGCATGGTCGCAGGCGCGCCCACCTCGTCGGTTCCGCTCCCCCGATTTCCGGCGGCGGCGATGACCACCGCACCCTTCTTCATGGCGTAGAGAAAAGCGTCGTCCCAGCTCGTGGGCCAGTCGAGGGTGTTGCGGGTCAGCGACATGTTGATGACCTTGGCCCCGTGGTCGACCGCCCAGCGCACCGCCGTGGCGATCTGCCCGTCGGCGTCGGTCGCCTTGGCGCCGAAACCGACCGAGATCGAGAGGATCTTCGCCTCGGGTGCGACGCCGATCACTCCGGAACCCGAACCGGTGCCCCTGCCGGCGATGAGCGAGGCGACCAGGGTGCCGTGCGCGGAGTCGTCGCCGATCGGCGTCTGCCCGTTCGACGATCCGCTCCCCGAGAAGTCCGCGCCGCCGATGACGGCGCCCTGCAACTCAGCGACCGAGCCGTCCACTCCCGAATCGATCACGGCCACCGTGACGCCCTGGCCGCGGGTGGTGTTCCACGCCTGCTCGATGCCGTAGTCGCTGAGCCAGTACTCCCGATCGCGGATCGAGTCGGCAGACGCTGCGGTGGCCGGGAGGAGGACACCGGGGATCACCAGCGCGGAGACGACAGCCACGGCGGCCGCGAACGCTCCGAGCCGGCGCACTCTGGTCAGCCCTCGGATCCTGCGGTCGCGTCGGGCGCGCCGGTCGCGGCGGTCGCGTCGGGGCGCTCGGCCCCGTCGGCGGAGTAGTCGGGGCAGGTGCACACGTCCGGGCTCCAGGTCGCTCGCTCGAGAGCGAGGTCGCCGAAGGGGTTGACGCCCGGCCCGGCGGCGAGGGCGTGACCGGCCAGGGCGTGGAGGCACTTGACGCGCTCGGGCATGCCGCCGGCCGTCACGTGATCGATCTCGTCGACGTGCTCGATGCCCTCGCGATCGGCGAGGTACGCCTCATGAGCCGCACGATAGCTCTGCTGCAGGTCGGCGCTGTCGGCGAGCAGCTCGGTGTACTCGGCCATGACGCCGGTCGCCTCGAGAGTCGAGATCGCGGCCGTGGCACCCGGGTGGCACAGGTAGTACAGGGTCGGAAAAGGCGTTCCGTCGGCCAGGCGGGGCTTGGTCGAGACCACGGTTGGATTGCCGCAGACGCAGCGCGCGGCGATGCCGATCACGTTGCGGGCCGGGCGACCGAGCTGCTGAGAGACGACGAAGATGTCATGCTCGGTGACGGGGGCGAAGGGTGGCGTGGTCATGGAGTGATCAGAATACTCGGCCCGTGCGCCTACTTGGCGCCCTTCAGGTCGGGCGACACGAGCTTCGCCGCGGGCTCGTCCGTCAGGCCCGCGTCGAGAACAGACGCGGTCATCGCCCCGACCCAGTCGACCTGCGGGTTCTGGATGTCTTTGGTGATCCTCGTTCCGGCCTCGGTCTTCGCGGCGGTCTCGGACTTCGTCGCCGCATCATCCATCACGAGGTAGCTGTACTCTCCCGGATAGACGTACAACAAGCGATCGCGGGCCTGGGCCTCGATGTAGGCGGGGTCGTTCCACCTAGCGACCGTGTCTTTGAGATCGTCGACGTTCTGCTTCTGCGCATCGACGTCGGACTGCAGCGACGTGATCTGCTGCTGCTGCTGGATCAGCGTCTTCAGGCTCGGCGCGAGGATGATCACGAACAGCACGATGATCACGAGCATCAGCAGGCTGAACCCCGAGACGCGCATGCCACGCAGCCAGCCGCCGGCCGCCGTCTCCATCGCCGGCAGGGTCACCGGCACGCGTCGGATCGTTCCGCCTTCGCGGTCGGAGGGTGAGCTAGCCATGCCTCGACCCTAGGCGACGCCCGGCTGCCTCCGGGCCAGCGCGCGCGTGCCGCCCGAATTCGAAGGAGATTCCCGCCTCCGGCGACGAGAAATCAAGGATCCGAGGGGGTCGCCCAGCAGTTTCTCCTTCAAATTCGGCAGGGGGCCCGCGCCGCGAGGGGTGCGGCGCCGCAGAAGCTCGCGAAGCGACGCAGTTCGGCCAATCCGACCTGGCGCGCCGCGTCGTTTTGGCCGATCCGCGTCGCTTTGGCCGTCCGCGTCGCCGCACCGGCGCACGCAAAAGCCCGCCCCGCGCCGAAGCGCGAGACGGGCCTCCTGCAGCAGTCGTTACGCGGTGAAGCGCGGGAACGCCGAGGCGCCGGCGTACACCGCGGCCTCGCCGAGCTCCTCTTCGATGCGAAGCAGCTGGTTGTACTTCGCGACGCGCTCGGAGCGAGCCGGGGCGCCGGTCTTGATCTGACCGCCGTCGGTGGCGACGGCGAGGTCGGAGATCGTGGTGTCTTCGGTCTCGCCGGAGCGGTGCGACATCACGGTCTTGTAGCCGCTGCGCTGTGCGAGGGCCACGGCGTCGAGCGTCTCGGTGAGCGTGCCGATCTGGTTGACCTTGACGAGCAGCGCGTTGGCGGCGCCGTTCTCGATGCCCTTGGCGAGGCGCGTCGGGTTGGTGACGAACAGGTCGTCGCCGACGATCTGCGTCTTGGAGCCGATGACGGACGTGAGGTGCGCCCAGCCCTCCCAGTCGTCTTCGTCGAGAGGGTCTTCGATGGTGACGAGGGGGTAGGACGCGACGAGCTCTTCGTAGTAGGCCGACATCTCTTCCGCGGACTTCGATGCACCCTCGAAGGAGTACGAGCCGTTCGAGAAGAACTCGCTGGAGGCGACGTCGAGGCCGAGTGCGATGTCTTTGCCGGGGGTGAAGCCGGCCTTGGTGATCGCCTCGACGAGGAGGTCGAGAGCGGCGCGGTTGCTGGAGAGGTTGGGGGCGAAGCCACCCTCGTCGCCGAGGCCGGTGGAGAGGCCCTGCGACTTCAGCTCGCTCTTGAGCACGTGGTACGTCTCGGTGCCCCAGCGGAGGGCCTCGGAGAAGCTGGAGGCACCGATGGGCAGGATCATGAACTCCTGGATGTCGACGTTGCTGTCGGCGTGGGAGCCACCGTTGATGACGTTCATCATCGGCACGGGCAGCGTGTGCGCGTTCGGGCCACCGAGGTAGCGGAACAGCGGCAGGTCGGCGGAGTCGGCGGCGGCCCGGGCGACGGCGAGTGACACGCCGAGGATCGCGTTCGCGCCGAGACGCTTCTTGTTGTCGGTGCCGTCGAGGTCGATCATGGCCTTGTCGATGACGCGCTGATCGGTGGCGTCGAGACCTTCGATCTCGGGGCCGATCTCGTCGATGACGGCGGCTACGGCCTTGAGGACACCCTTGCCCTGGTAGCGACCCTTGTCGCCGTCGCGAAGCTCGTACGCCTCGAATGCGCCGGTCGATGCGCCGGAGGGCACTGCCGCGCGCGCGACGACACCGTCGTCGAGCAGAACTTCGACCTCGACGGTCGGGTTGCCTCGTGAGTCGAGGATTTCGCGAGCGCCTACTGCGTCGATTGCTGCCACGGATAACTCCTTAGGATCGTCTGTTTTCGCTCAGGCTCGAAGCCCGCGCCCAATCCTAGTAGGGCGCCTTAACGCCGGAGGGAGTTCTCCACAGGCTGCCCGATGCCTCTTCTACGACAGGGAGCGGAAGGAGAGATCGGCGGCCGTCGCGGTGCTGTCGGAGACCGTGGCGAACGACGCGAAGCCCTGTTCCTTGAGGCCGGCGAGCTGGTTCTTGAGGTTCTTCGCCTTGCGGTCGAGGCGGACGCGGGTTCCGTCAGCGGCGAGCTCGTGCTGCAGACGCACGAGAGCGGCGGGCTCAGCGCCCGCGTCGTAGAGGAGGACGACGCCGTCGCCCGACGCTCCACCCGAAAGCTCAACGAGATCGACCAGACGCTCGAAGCCGAGCGAGAACCCGGCCGCAGGCACGTCCACGCCCAGGAACCGACCGATCATGCCGTCGTAGCGACCGCCGCCGCCGAGCGAGTAGCCGAAGTCGGGATGCGCCACCTCGAAGATCGTTCCGGTGTAGTAGCCCATTCCCCGCACGAGCGTGGGGTCGAACTCGAGGCGGGCTCCGGGCAGAGCGTCTCGCAGCGAGACCAGATCGGCGAACGCGGCCGCGTCGAGCCAGTCGGCGCCGACCACCGATTCCCAGGTGGCGCCGGAGAGCTCGCCCAGAGCCTCGGCCAGACCGTCGACCGGGACCCCGATCGAGGCGAGCTCGGTGACTACACCGTCGACGCCGACCTTGTCGAGCTTGTCGACGATCACGAGCGCATGGTCGAACCGGTCGGCGGGAACGCCCCAGTGCGAGAGAAGGGCGACGAGGATCCGGCGGTCGTTGATCCGAATGGTCGTGCCCGCCAGCCCGAGCCCGTTGAGCACGGCCGACGTGGCACTGAGCAGCTCGATCTCGGCCATCGGGCCCGGCTCTCCGATGATGTCGATGTCGCACTGGACGAACTGTCGGTAGCGCCCTTTCTGCGGTCTCTCGGCTCGCCAGACGGGTGCTATCTGAATCGCGCGGAACACCCCGGGGAGAGTCGCGCGGTGCGTCGCGTAAAAACGCGCGAGCGGCACGGTCAGATCGAAGCGGAGGCCGAGGTCGGCGAGCTCGAGCGGCTCGGAGGCCGCGGCGAGTTTCTCGGGAGTGATGCCGCGCTTCATGATGGCGAAGGCGAGCTTCTCGTTATCGCCTCCCAGCCCGGCGTGAAGGCGGTCGCTCTCCTCCGCGACGGGCGTCTCGATCTCGTCGAAGCCAAAGGATCGATAGGTCGACCGGATGCGGTCGAGGATCAGGTCGCGGCGACGCTTGTCGGCGGGGAGGAAGTCGCGCATTCCGCGCGGCGGAGTGACGGAGGAGGCCATGCGATCAGTCTTCCAGAGTCCGATGAGCGCTTCTGCGCTCCATTCCGGTTGTCGAGATGTGACATTTCATGTATTCTCGTAGCACCCGATCGGGTGGCCAAGCGTTTCATCACCGACCACCCCCATAGACCGGCAGGCGCGAATCGGGTTGCGCGCCTTGCCTGCCCGGCAGCTCGTCCCTTCCCTGCGGTGACGAGCTGGTCCGGCCGGCGGCGCCCCGCTCCCTAGGCGGGGCGCCGCCACTTCGTTCCAGTAGACCCTGCGCAGGAACCGCGTCGACCCCACACCTCAGACAGTGGCGGGGGTGGCTGCCATTCGCATCCGCTCGGCGAAAGTCGCGACGTGACGACGAAAAACGTCGGCGACCTCCTCCGTCGCTCCCGTCGCCAGGGCGTCATACTGCAGGCCGTAGACGGTGTCGGTGAACAGCCGCGCTTCGACCGCGGCCACGGCCTCGGGCACTCCCTGCGAAACGCACCACTGCCGAGTGAAACCCTGCCATTTGGCGACGGCCGAGCGTGCGACGCCCGTCTCGACGCCGTCGATCATCTCGAGCATGGCGGCCTCGTACTCGAGACGCTGGAGTTGGAGATTGTAGGGCGTCGATACTTTCTGCCACGCCGACTCCATGAAGTCGAGCCAACCCTGCTCGTCGAGGGTTGTCGGATCAACCGCGAGGAGGTCGTCCTGGCGCGCCACTATGGCTCGCACGATCTCGTCAATGAGCTGCGCCCGACTGCCGAAGTGGTAGACGAAGACGTAGGTGCTTACGCCCAGCGCTTCGGCGAGCGTTCGGAACGAGACGGTGGCAAGTGTCCGCCCGGCGAGGTGTTCGAGGATCTGGCCCAAGAGCTCCGGCTTGCGTGTCGGGTCGGGCTTTCTCGGCATCACACTCGTCTTTCGTACCGTCGCCGCGATGAGCCACCCTGCGCGACCCCAGCGACCAACGCTCACCATAACAGAGGGTGGACAGCAGGGGTCCGCCTGGTGAAATACTGAAAGTGACCAGGTGACATTTTACTGTGGTGTAGGGTTGTTCCATCGCGCTGAACAAGCGCGGTCGAGCATGGCTGATCACCTGCTCGGGCGGGGTCCCCTCTATTCGGGTTGTGGGGTGCCCCGCCGTCTCCTCTCTTCTTCCTGCTCTCCCTCGGCAACCCGAAGGGCAGCCTCGCGTCGCCGCACGGCGCCGCGAAGAGCTCGCTCGGCATCCCATCCGCGGGCCGACGCCCGATCCACCTCCGCTAAGAGGGCCGAGCCCCACGCGGCCTCGCTGTCGGCGTCGAGAAGCGAGCCGTCGGATCCTGCACTCGGTTCTGAAACGGCCAACGACTCTGCGCGCGCCGCGATCTTCTGCGCTCTCGCCAGAGCGGGCAGCCCCGCGGGCACGCCCTCGAACCGGCTGCTCCGAGCCGCCTTCTCTCGGGCCTTCGCCGCCGACCAGAGCCGCACGATGTCGTCGACCCCGTCGGCCCGGTCGTCGCCGAACACGTGCGGATGACGCCGCCGGATCTTCGAGTCGACCTCCGTCACGACCGCGCCGAGATCGAATCCGGAACCGTTACGCTCGGCGATCGCCGCGTGCAGAACGACCTGGTAGAGAACGTCGCCGAGCTCCTCGCGAATGTCGGCCGGTTTCCCGTCTTCGATCGCCTCCACTAGCTCAGACGTCTCTTCGACCAGGTAGGTGACGAGTGACTCGTGCGTCTGCGCGCGATTCCACTCGCACCCGGGCGGATCGAGCAGAGCGCCGACCGTCGCCTCGAGGTCGGAGAGGGCGGCCGCTGCCGGGGAAGACGTCACGTGGTGCCTGCTTTCTGCGCCTGTCGGTGCTCAACGATAGAATGGCTATTGGTGAGTCGGGAAGTCTGGTCGACACTTCTCTGCCCGACCCTCCCGACAGGAACCCATGCCGAACCTGCTCCGCTCCGAGCGCGCCTCCGCCGTTCTTCTTCTTGCCGCCGCCGTTCTCGGCCTCGTCCTCGCCAATCTGTCGACCGGGCCCGGCCTCCTCGCCCTCAAAGACCACCACCTGTCAATCCCGCTCATCGGGCTCGATCTGTCGATCGGGCACTGGATCTCTGACGGCCTCCTGGCCCTCTTCTTCTTCGTCGTCGCGGTCGACCTCAAGCACGAGCTCGTCAAGGGCCAGCTCAACTCGCTCTCGAAGGCGATAGTCCCGGCCATCGCGGCCATCGGCGGAGTCGCGGCGCCCGCCGCCGTCTACCTCATCATCACGGCCGGTTCGTCGTACGCCTCCGGCTGGCCCGTGCCCACGGCCACCGACATCGCCTTCGCGCTGGGTGTGCTCGCCGTGTTCGGCCGGGGCCTCCCGGGGCGCATCCGTGTCTTCCTCCTCGCGCTCGCCGTGCTCGACGACCTGGTCGCAATTCTCATCATCGCCGTCTTCTTCACCCACGACAGCAGCCCGCTTTACCTCGGCTTGGGCGTTCTCGGCGTCGTGGCCACCTTCGCGGCCGGCCGACTGCTCGGACTACGACGAGGATCCCTCCGGGTCGCGGCAGTCGCCCTCGTTACCCTCCTCGCAGTGGTCACCTGGCATCTCGTCCTGAGTTCCGGGGTCCACGCGACCATTGCAGCCGTCGCCGTCGGCCTCGTGCTGCCGCTGGGGCCAGCACGCAAGGCCGTGCACGCGCTCGAGCCCTTCGTGAATGGCATAGTTCTGCCCGTCTTCGCGTTCGCTGCGGCCGCCGTCGCAGTCCCGAGCGTGGGTCTCGGCCAGCTGAGCCCCGTGTTCTGGGCGATCGTCGTCGCGCTTCCCGTCGGCAAGCTGATCGGTATCACCTTCGCCGGCGGTCTCGCGTCGAGAGTGTTCCGCGATCCCGACCCGGCGAGGCGCGGGCAGATTCTGAGCACGACCGAGCTCATCACCGTCGCGATGCTCGGCGGCATCGGCTTCACGGTGTCGCTCCTGATGAACGAGCTGGCGTTCGCGCGCAGTGAAGAGATCGTCGACGAGGGCACACTCGCCGTGCTCGTCGGGTCGGGGCTGTCGATCGTGATCGCTGGCGCGCTCGTAAGCATGCTGGCGCGAGCGCACCGCAAGCGGGATCGCGTCCGCGCTGCCGCGACCACGTAGGCCCGTATGACCGGCACAGACCCGCACGACCGGCGTAGACCCGCCTCCTAGGGCGAGTGTTTAGGCCAGCCTTGCGGGTCTATGCCGACTGTGCGCGTCTGAGCCGATTGCGCGGGTCTGCGCCGACTGACTGGGTTAGGAGGCGCCGAGCCGGCAGCCCCGGACCCGCAGACGCAACCCGCTTAGCTCGGCGCCGCCGCGCTGTCAGTCGGCCGCGCGGGCTCGGCCCCGTAGACGCTCGTCAGCAGCTGCTCGACCCAGGTGATCAGCTCGGCGTCGGGAAGGGCCTCGCCGTTCTTGCGCGGCATCGGCACGCTGACTGACTTCGTCTGGGCGAAGTAGCGCGCGCCCGGGAACAACCGAGCGAGCCGGAGCTGCACGCTGTCGGCGAGTTCCATGGCCGCGACGCGCATGTTGGTTCCCATCGCGACGACCTCGCTGAGGCCGGTCTTCTGGGCCATCCTGCGAAGCCTCGACACCTCGATCAAGGCGAGGACCTCGGCGGGCGGTTCACCGTAGCGGTCGGTCAGCTCTTCGAGCACAGAGTCGATCTGATCGTCAGAGGAGGTCGGCGACGACGCCGTCGAGAGCTTCTGGTAGGCCTCGAGACGGAGGCGCTCGCTCTCGACGTAGTCTTCGGGAATGTGGGCGTCGACGGGCAACTCGAGCCTCAGCTCGGTCTGCCCCTCGGCGACGTCGCCGCGGAAGGCGTTGACCGCTTCGCCGATCATGCGGAGGTAGAGGTCGAAGCCGACGCCGGCGATGTGACCGGACTGCTCGCCGCCGAGCAAGTTTCCCGCACCGCGGATCTCGAGGTCTTTCAGCGCCACCTGCATACCCGCGCCGAGTTCGTTGTTCGCGGCGATGGTCTCAAGGCGATCCTGGGCCGTCTCGGAGAGCGGCTTGTCGGCGTCGTAGAGGAAGTACGCGTAGCCGCGCTCACGGCCACGGCCGACGCGGCCGCGCAGCTGGTGCAGCTGCGACAGACCGTAGCGATCGGCGCGATCGATGATGAGCGTGTTGGCATTGGCGATGTCGAGGCCGGTCTCGATGATCGTCGTCGAGACGAGCACGTCGAACTTGCGCTCCCAGAAGTCGACCATCACCTGTTCGAGCGCCGACTCGGGCATCTGCCCGTGCGCGATGGCCACCCGGGCCTCGGGCACGAGTTCGGCGAGCTGGGCGGCGACCCGGTTGATCGACGAGACACGGTTGTGCACGAAGAAGATCTGCCCCTCGCGGAGGAGCTCGCGACGGATCGCGGCGCCGATCTGACGTTCGCTGTTGGGGCCGACGAAGGTGAGGATCGGGTGACGGTCTTCGGGCGGCGTGGCCAACGTCGACATCTCGCGGATGCCCGTGACGGCCATCTCGAGCGTGCGCGGGATCGGCGTGGCGCTCATCGCGAGGATGTCGACGTTCGTCTTCAGCTTTTTGAGCTGGTCTTTATGTTCGACTCCGAAGCGCTGCTCTTCGTCGATGATCACGAGCCCGAGGTCTTTGAAGGACAGCCCCTCGGTGAGAATGCGGTGCGTGCCGATCACGATGTCGACCGTGCCGTCGCCGATGCCCTTGATCGTGTCTTTCGACTCCTTGGCCGTCTGGAACCGGCTCAACGCTCGGAGGTGCACGGGGAACCCGGCGAATCGCTCGGAGAAGGTCTCCATGTGCTGCTTGACGAGGAGAGTCGTCGGCACGAGCATGGCGACCTGCTTGCCGTCTTGGATGGCTTTGAAGGCGGCCCGGATCGCGACCTCGGTCTTGCCGTAGCCGACGTCGCCCGAGATGAGGCGATCCATCGGAATGGGGCGCTCCATGTCGGCCTTGATCTCGTCGATCGTGGTCAGCTGATCGGGCGTCTCGGCGAACGGGAAGGCCTCTTCGAGCTCGCGCTGCCAGGGAGTGTCGGGGCCGAAGGCGTGACCCCGTGAGGCCATCCGCGCCGAGTACAGCTTGACCAGCTCGACGGCGATGTCGCGGACGGCCTTGCGAGCTTTGCCCTTCGCCTGCGACCAGTCGCTGCCGCCCATCTTGGACAGCTTCGGCGCTTCGCCACCGACGTAGCGGCTGAGCAGGTCGAGCTGGTCGGTCGGCACGTAGAGACGGTCGCCGGTCTGCCCGCGCTTCGACGGCGCGTATTCGAGCACGAGGTACTCGCGGCTGTGCTTGACGGCGTTGCGGCCGCCCGACGAGACCTCGCGGCTGGTGAGCTCAAGGAACCGGCCGATGCCGTGCGTGGAGTGCACGACGATGTCGCCCGTCTTGAGCTGCAGGGGGTCGACGACGTTCTTTCGACGAGAGGCGAGCTTCTTGACCTGACGCCCGTCGTAGCCGGCGGCGCGACCGAAGAAGTCGGCCTCGCCGAGCACGGCCAGCTTCGCCTCGGGCACCTGGAAGCCGGCCTCGACACCGCCGGTGACGAGATGCACGACCCCCGGCTCGAGGTCGTCGCCGAGCGCCTCGACGATACGGGCCGCGACCCCGCGCTCGGCGAGGACGTCGCGGGCACGGTCGACGAGTCCCACGCCTCGGGCGGTGACGACGATGCTCCAGCCGGCGGCCGCGAGCTCGGCGACGTGCTCGACGGCACCCTCGGCGTTGCCGGAGAAGCTGGGGACGGTCTCGGCGTCGATCCGCACGTAGTCGCCGGCCGACTCGATCCGCTCCTCGTCGCTCAGCACGACGCCCGAGTCGAACCCGGACAGCGACCACCAGGTGCGGTCGCCGGCCTGGAGGCGCAGGTCGCCGACGGTGAGGAAGTCGCCCGAGTCGAGGTCGATGGGCGCTTCGGCACCAGCCGTGGCGGCACTCCAGGCGGCCTGGAGGAACTCGCGGTTGGTGTCGGCGAGGCTCTTGGCCCGCGACACGACGCGCTCCGGTGAGAGCACGGCGATGGCCGCCGACGGCGGCAGGTAGTGCGTGAGCGGCACGAGACGGTGCACGAGCGCCGGGGCCAGCGACTCCATTCCGTCGACGGGGATGCCCTGCCCGATCTTCTCGAGCATCTGCGCGAGGCTCGGGAACTCGTGCTGCATCTCGCGGGCCCGCTGGCGGACCGACTCGGTGAGTAGCATCTCGCGGCTCGGCGGCAGCTCGACCGTCTGGGCCTCGGTGTCGAGGCTGCGCTGGTCGGCGACCGCGAACAGGCGGATCTGGTCGATCTCGTCGCCGAAGAAATCGACCCGGACGGGGTGCTCGGCCATCGGCGGGAACACGTCGAGGATGCCGCCGCGCACGGCGAACTCACCGCGACGCGTGACCATGTCGACCCGGGCGTAGGCGAGGTCGACGAGGCGCACGGCGATCGCCGAGAGGTCGTAGCCGCGCTCCCCCACGGTGAGCCGCACGGCATCGATGTCGGTGAGGTTGTCGGAGATCGGCTGGAGCGCGGCGCGCACGCCCGCGACGACCACGAGCGGGGCGACAGACGAAGGACGCGACGCGAACGCGGCTTGCCACTCGACCAGGCGCCGCAGTGCGTGGATGCGCTTGCCGACCGTCTCGGCGCTCGGGCTGAGCCGCTCGTGGGGAAGGGTCTCCCATGCGGGGAACTCGATCACCTCGGCGTCGGGCAGGTAGCTGGTCAGCGACGTGCGGACCGCCTCCGACTCGCGCCCGGTCGCGGTGATCACGAGAAGCGCCTGCGCCGCACCCGACCCTTCGGCGCGGCGGTCGAGGAGACCGGCCAGCAGAGGCACGCGGAGGCCGTCGACGAGAGAGAAGTCGCTCGATCTTGTCGCCTGCTTCAGGGCAGAGTCGAACGTCGAGGCGCGCGAAAGCGCAGGAATCAAACCCTGGAGTATCACGGGTTCGAGTGTACGTGCCGCCTCCGACACCGACCCGGGAGTCCGCGCAGGGCGAAGTGGGCTACGACGCGGCAGTGAGCCGTCTCCGGCCATGGGCCGATCGGCGGCCCGCAGCCGGGCCCCGTCGACGCCTCCGCGCCGCGCGGACTCCGAGAGCGACCATCGCGAGCCCGTAGACGAGGAGGACGCCGGCGATCCCGGGCATGATCCAGGGCCGGTCGTGGCCGTTGACGAGGGTGTTGGCCCGGCCGAGCAACGGCACCGAATACCAGGCGACGCCACGGAGCTGAATGGCGGCGACCGGGGCGTCGGCGACGTCGTTCGCGTCTCCGCGGAAGGTGAAGAGCCGTTCGCCGGTGGACGTGGTGGTGACGGCGCGCACGCGGTGCGTCACCACCTCGGGCCTCCCCGAGGCGAGCTGGTAGGTCGCGATGTCGCCGACTCGGATCCTTGACGGGTCTTCGGGGCGGACGACCACGAGGGTGCCGGGCGGGAGCGTCGGCTCCATCGACGACGTGAGAACGGTGAGCGGCGTCGAGCCGGTCGCCTTCGGCACGACGACGAGGATGACTCCGAGACCTGCCACGAGCAGCATCACCGCGAGCCCGAAGCCCACCGCCACGGCGCGCACGATGCCGCTCACGCGCCGCACCGGAGTGTCCTGCCCGCCGACGTCGTCGCGAGCGTCACCGTGCTGGACGCCTGGATCGTCGCCGTCGCATTCCCGTTCGCGTCGAGGACGACCACGTCGACCCGGGCCGTTCCGTCGGGCGCGACCGTGGTCGAGACTCGACTGGCCGACAGGGTCGTCGATGCCGAGTACCCCTGGGTCGGGTCGCCGACGCGTGTGCCGCCGATCTCGAGGTCGTAGAAGGTGTCGGGCGATCTGCTGGAGGCGTCCCACGCGATGACGACGTTATTGCCTCCCGACTGGTCGGTGCAGGTCGCCGTCGCCACGGCGGCCGCGGCCTTGGCCGTGTCGACGTAGAAGCCGCCTGCCACCGTCGGCGACCGCCAGCTGCCCGCCGCGAGGACCATCGAGATCACCGGGTTCGTCGTCGACGACGCGGGTGCGCTCGACGTGGGCGCGCTGCGGAGACACCAGACGGCGGACTGCTTGGCGGGCAGGGATCCCGTGAGGCTCGGCATCGAGGCCCAGGTTCCCGAGAGCGACGAGGACGGGGCGTCGGCCGACGCAGTGCAGTCCGCAGCGGCGGCCACCTGCCAGGCGACCACCGTGATGTTCTGCGCGAGCGTTCGGCTCTGCGCGGCGACGGTCGATGTGGAGTACGTGCCAGCGATGGTGCCGTTGTTCGTGAGGGTGAGGGGCGCGGTGAACGACGTGGTCGTCGACGAGAACGTCATGGTCATGGCGTCGGTCCCCGACACGCCGCCCGCAAGCGCCCCGATCGTGGTGCTCGACTGCGTCGTCCGAGAGGTCGACCAGAGGGCGAAGGCCGCCGGGGAGGTACCCGCGATCAACGCCGCGACCAGGACCGCGACGAGAGCCGCCCGCCCGGCGGGCAGTCGGATCCTGCGCTTCACGACACGACCTGCTTGCCCGACACGGTGACGACGAAGTCGACGACGGCACCCGAGACGGACTGCGGCGCATCGGCCGCGAGGGACACCTCGAGGCACGCAGTGGCCCTGGTCGTCGTGACGGGCAGTCGGTAGTAGCCGGTTCCGGTGTCGAACGTCGCGATCGGCCCGGAGGCGCCCGACAGGCCGGCCTTGCAATCGGATGCCTTAGCAACGCTCGAGAGGTGCATCGTCAAGGATCCGAGGACGGTCGCGTCGGGGGTCGACCCGGCGTAGGCCACGTGAGTGGACGTCGTCGAGACCCGGATGTCCATGGGAACCGACCCCGTGTTCTGCACGGTGAACGCGCCCGTCGTGGAGCCTCCGGGGCCGAGAGCGGTCAGGTACATCGCGGGCAGGATCGACACGTCGAGGGAGGCCGTACCGCTCTTGATCGTGCCGGCGCGGATCGCCGCATCGGCCTTCCACAGGGCGAGCGTGCCGCGGGTGCCGACGAGGCAAAGTAGGACTGCCATGGCCACGCCGAGGGCGAGCAGGGCGAGCGTCCGACGTCGCCGAGGCGCGGCGTGCCGTCCTGTCGCGATTTCTCGCATGGTTGCGTTCCCGTCGTCGCGGCTACGACCCGATGGCCGTCTGGGTGAGGGTGAACTTGAGCCCGGTCAGGTCGACGGTGCCGTTCTGCCCGGTCTCAGCCGTCTGCGGAAGCGCGATCGAGAAGACGACAGACACGGTCGATGTGCCGGCCGCCGGAGTCACGGTGAAGGTGTTGGAGCTGCCGACGCGGCTGACGTTCGCCGACGACGAGGAGACGTCGAGCGAGCGCGTCGTCGCCTGGATGAGCTCGGACGTGCCCTTGATGCTGGCCTCGTCGTACGTCAGCACCGCCTTCAGATCGGTTCCGGTGGCCTTCACGGAGAACTGGCGCGTGTAGGAGTAGGAGTTGCCGGGCACCATCACGATGTTCGCGGCGGTTGTTCCCGTGTTGCGCCCGTTCGTGGTGTCGGTCCAGGTGCCCGCCGATCCGGCGATGGGCGCGAGTGCGAGCGTGCCGGACGAGATCGTGCCCGCCTCGGCTCCGGTCGAACTGTTCCAGAGAGCGAACGTACCCGCTCCGCCGAGGAGCAGGACGATGCCGACGGCACCCGCGATCGTCCCGGAGACGATCCTGTTCATCGCGGTGCCGCGGGTGGCGGTGATCGTGGTGGTCTGGCTCATTGCACTGCCTTTTCTGCGCATCCGTGCGCGATCCTGCCGCGGACGTCGTCGGTGATGCTGACGATCGGGGTGTCCGCTGCGGAGTCCTTGAGTCCCCCGACTCTCGACGGCTCGGGTGCCGCCTGCGGAACAGGTCGGCTCACGGGGTGTTTGGGCTACCCGTGACGACCGTCGGGCAGTTGCCCGAACCGTTCTGTTCTGGGTAGAACCTAAGCCGGTCCCCCATACGGCGGACACACCCAGTCCGGGGGACATCGGGTGTCCTCCGTCCGGCGACGGCCCTCACGCGCCCCGGCAGGCCCGAGTCAGGCCGTGTGAAACTTCAGCTGCGCCGCGGTCAGGCCGTCGGCCGCGATCATCTCGACGGCGTCGGCCGCATCGTCAAGGAGGTTGGGGAGCGTCTTGCGCTCGATGCTCGAGAAATCGTGCAGAACGAAGTCGGCGGCGGGTTGACGCCCGGGGGGACGGCCGATGCCGACCCGCACCCGGGTGAAGTCGTTCGACCCGCAGGCCGCGATGATGTCGCGCAGGCCGTTGTGGCCGCCGTGGCCGCCGGCCTGCTTGATCTTGAGAGTGTCGAAGGGGATGTCGAGTTCGTCGTGCACGACGATGAGCCGCGACACGTCGAGGTCGTAGTACCGGAGGAGTGCTGCCACGGGCGGACCGGAGACGTTCATGAAAGTGGTCGGCTTCGCGAGGACGAAGCGCGGGCCGCCGGGGAAGCTGCGCCCCTCGGCGACCACGGCCTGCGTCTTGTGGCTCTTCAAACCGGACTGCAGCCGATCGGCGAGGAGAGCGAGGACCATCTGGCCCACGTTGTGTCTGGTCGAGGCGTAGTCGGGCCCGGGGTTACCGAGCCCGACCACGAGCCATCTGTTGTCGTCCAGAGCGCTGCTCCTCGCCGATCCGCTGTCGCGCTGTTGTTCGGGGTGTTACTCGGAACGCTCTTCGTCTTCGATCGCCGGCACGTCGCCCTCGGCGGCCTCGTCGGTCGAGTCGGCGTCGGACTCGAGGTCGAGCTGCGGCACGGTGACGTTGACGACGAGGGACTCTCCGTCGAGAACGAGCTTGGCGCCCGAGGGGAGCTCGACGTCGGAGGCGAGGATCTGGGTGCCCTCTTCGAGGCCCTCGATGGAGACGACGACGCTCTGCGGGATGTGCGTCGCCTCGACGTCGAGGAGCAGGGTGTTGGCCTCGACCACGTGGATCGTGCCGGGAGCCGACTCGCCCTCGATGTGAACGGGGATCTCGACCTCGACGCGCTCGCCGGCACGGACGACGATGAGGTCGATGTGCTCGATGATCTGACGCACCGGGTCGCGCTGGATGTCTTTGACGAGTGCGAGCTGCTGGGTGCCCTCGATGTCGAGCTCGAGGACCGAGTTCGCACGACGGGTGATCAGCATGGTCTCGTGACCGGGCATCGAGATGTGCACGGGCTCGGTGCCGTGACCGTAGATCACGGCGGGGATCTTGTCGGCGGCGCGGATCTTGCGAGCCGCTCCCTTGCCGAAGCTCGAGCGACGCTCGACGGAAAGCTTGTTGCTGTCGTCAGCCATTGTGTGTCTCCTTGGAAGATTGTGGGCCTCGCCGAAGTCGGCGATCTGTGGCCCGTGGATTCAACTCGAACGCAGTTGGTGAAACCGTGCGTGAGGAAAGACCGGGGCCTGCGCCCATAATCTGCCCACCGCGTCGATAACGGGTGCCGTGCACCCCTCGCCGAAGTTCAAGGGAAGAGTCTACACGGCACTCTCTCCGGCACCAGAGTGGGCCTGACAGACCCTGGATACGTGTCGGAGGTGGTGGATAGATTGACCTCACTTACTTTCGAAGGAGGCACCGTGGCCGAACACGGAAAGACCGCACAGGCGAACATCGGAGTGGTCGGGCTCGCCGTTATGGGATCGAACCTGGCGCGCAACCTGGCCAGCCGCGAGGGCAACACCGTCGCGGTGTACAACCGCTCCCCCGAGCGCACCGACACGCTGATGGAGGAGCACGGCGACGCCGGCTTCATCGCGTCGAAGACGATCGAGGAGTTCGTGGATTCACTGTCGAAGCCGCGCACCGCGATCATCATGGTGCAGGCCGGCAAGGGCACCGACGCGGTCATCTCGCAGCTCGCCGACCTGTTCGAGGAGGGCGACATCATCGTCGACGGCGGCAACGCCAACTTCCACGACACCATCCGTCGCGAGCACGACCTCAAAGAGAAGAAGCTGAACTTCGTCGGCACCGGCATCTCGGGTGGCGAAGAGGGCGCTCTCAAGGGTCCGTCGATCATGCCGGGAGGCAGTGCGGAGGCCTGGGAGACGCTGGGCCCGATCCTGAAGTCCATCGCCGCGGTCGCCGAGGGCGAACCGTGCGTCACCCACATCGGCACCGACGGCGCCGGGCACTTCGTCAAGATGATCCACAACGGCATCGAATACGCCGACATGCAGCTCATCGCCGAGTCGTACGACCTCCTTCGCCGCGTCGGCGGCCACGAGCCCGCCGCGATCGCGGAGGTCTTCGAGGAGTGGAACAAGGGCGAGCTCGAGTCGTACCTCATCGAGATCACCGCCGAGGTGCTCAAGCAGGTCGACGAGAAGACCGGCAAGCCGCTCGTCGACCTCATCGTCGACCAGGCGGGCTCGAAGGGCACCGGCGTCTGGACGGTGCAGAACTCGGTCGGCCTCGGAGTGCCGGTCGGCGGCATCGCCGAAGCCGTCTTCGCCCGGGCGGTCTCGTCGAAGCCCGACCAGCGCGCTGCCGTTCAGAAGACGCTGAAGAACCGACCCGAGATTCAGGATCCGGGCGAGAACTTCGAAGACGACGTCCAGAAGGCCCTGTACGCCTCGAAGATGGTCGCCTACGCCCAGGGCTTCGACGCCATCATCGCGGGTGCCAAGGAGTATGGCTGGAGCATCGACAAGGGCGCCGTCGCCAAGATCTGGCGCGGCGGCTGCATCATCCGCGCGCAGTTCTTGAACCGCATCGTCGACGCCTATGAGAACGACTCGACCATCGCCACCCTTCTCGAAGACGAGTACTTCGCGAAGGCCGTCGCCGACGGCGAAGACGCCTGGCGCCGGATTGTGGCGAAGGCAGCTCTCTCGGGGATCCCGGTTCCCGGCTTCTCGTCGGCCCTCGCCTACTACGACTCCCTCGCGTCGAAGCGCCTGCCGGCCGCGCTGATCCAGGGTCAGCGCGACTTCTTCGGAGCGCACACCTACAAGCGCACCGACAGCGACAAGGTGTTCCACACGCTGTGGTCGGGCGACCGGTCCGAGATAGAGACCGAACCGTCGACCCACTAGGGCGAAGCAGGCGAGGCTAGACGCGGCCGAGGAGGTCGGTGCTCGCCCGGGCTGCGGCTCGAGCGACGCCGACCTCGTCGATCGTGGTCAGGCGGCCATCGTCGACGACCCGGCGCCCACCGACGAAGAGCCCTGCCAACGGCGGCATCGACGCGAGGCCGAGTGACGCGACCGGGTCGACGAGGCCGGCGAATTCGACACCGCGGAGATCCCAGAGCGCGAGATCGGCCAGCTTGCCGACCTCGATCGACCCCAGATCGGCGTCGCGCCCGAGCACCCGGGCACCGCCCACGGTCGCGATCCGCAGCCCGTCACGGACGCTGAACCCATCGGCGCCGGCACGCAGGCGATTCATGAGCACGGCCTGGCGGATCTCGGCGCCGAGCTGTCCCGACTCGTTCGAGGCGGAGCCGTCGACGCCGAGCCCGACCGGCGCGCCGGCACGGAGCAGCTGCGGGATGGGCGCGATGCCGGCCGCGAGCCGGGCGTTCGACGATGGGCAGTGCGCGCTGCCGGTGCCGGTCGCGCCAAAGCGGGCGATGGCGTGGTCGTCGAGGTGCACGCTGTGCGCCATCCAGACGTCGTCGCCGAGCCAACCGAGATCCTCCAGATACTGGGTCGGGGTCTTGCCGAAGCGCTCCTGGCAGAACGCGTCCTCCTCGACCGTCTCCGAGCCGTGCGTGTGGAGGCGCACGCCGAGGGAACGGCCGAGAGCGGCCGCCTCAGTGAGCAGCTCGCTGGTCACCGAGAACGGCGAACAGGGCGCGAGAGCGATCTGCACCATCGAGTCGACCGAGGCGTCGTGGTACCGCTCGACCGCGAGAGCCGACGCGTCGAGGGCTACGGCCGTGGTCTCCACGGCGAAGTCGGGCGGGAGCCCTCCGGCCGAACGCCCGAGGTCCATCGAGCCGCGCGTCCCGTGGAGCCGGATTCCGACTCGAGCGGCCGCACGGACGATGCCCCCGACGATGTCGCCGGATCCTCGGGGGAAGACGTAGTGGTGATCCGCCGCGAGGGTGCAGCCCGACTTCGCGAGCACGGCAAGGGCCGCTTCGGCACCCGCCTCGACGAGGTCTTCGTCGATGCGCGCCCAGGTCGGGTAGAGCGCGACGAGCCAGTCGAAGAGGATCGAGTCTTGCGCGATGCCGCGGGTGAGCCACTGGTAGAGGTGGTGGTGCGTGTTGACGAGGCCGGGCGTCAGCAGATGTCCGCTGCCGTCGACGCGTTCGACCTCGACCCCGTCTGCGAACACCCAGGGCGGCGTCGGCCCGTCGCCGACCGCGATGATGCGCGAGCCGTCGACCACGACGTGTCCGCCGGCGAACTCGCGATCGACTGCGTCGACCGTGGCCACGTGCGCGCCCTGGATGACGAGGCGACGCATCAGGCCAGCCACGCCGCGATCCCGGCGACTGCCTTCTGCTTGACGGCGTCGGAAGCGCCACTGCACTCGATCGAGCTGAGTGCACACGCCGCGATCTCTTCGTCGGTGAGCCGGAGGACCGATCGGCACAGCTCGTATTCCGACAGGAGGCCGGGGCCGAAGAGCACCGGGTCGTCGGCGTTGATCGAGCATCGCACACCCGCGTCGAGCAGCTGCTTGAGCGGGTGCGCGTCGATCTCGGGGATCACGCCGAGCAGCAGGTTCGAGGTCGGACAGACGTCGAGGCAGATACCCTCGGCGGCCAGCCGTGCGGTCAGGGCGTCGCTCTCAATCGCCGTCACCCCGTGCAGGATCCGGTCGGCCTGGAGGGCATCGACCGCTTTCTCGACCTGCTCCGGCCCTGCCAGCTCGCCCGCGTGTGGCGTCGAGAGCAGCCCCGCCTCCTTGGCGATCGCGAACGCCTCGTGAAACTGCTCGGCCGGGTGGCCCCGCTCGTCGTTGGCGAGGCCGAGCGAGACGACCCCGCGACCGGCGTAGGCTGCGGCGATCTTCGCGTAGGCCGTCGCGGTCTCGACGCTCTCGGTGCGGTCGACGGTGACCATGTAGCCGACCTCGACGCCCCAGCGCTCACCCGCTTCGCGAGCCCGGGCGATCATGGCGTCGAGGGCGAGCTCCGTCGAGCCGAAGGTGTCGACGTAGAAGTGCGGGCTCGCGCCGAACTCGGCGTAGACGATTCCCTCCCGGGCGCAGTCCTCGATCGACTCGTCGATCAGGCGGAACAGGTTCTCTTTGATCGAGAGCACCTGCAGCATGCCGCGGTAGGTCTGGCTGAACGCGCTGAAGTCGTCGAACTCTTCGGGCACGGAGACGTCGACGCCTTCGGCGGCACCCATCTCGGCAAGCGTCGTCGCCCGAATGGCGGCTTCGTGGTGAATGTGCAGGTGCGCCTTCGGCAGAGCCGTGAGGTCGCGGACGGGGGTGTCGCTCATGCGGGTACTCCTGGGTTCGGTACGGGGATGGTGCGGGTCACTTCGCGACGGCTTTTCCGGCGTCGGGGCCCCACTTGGCGAGAACGGCCGTCTCGATGAACGTCGCGATCGTGTAGAAGAGGATCGACACGACGGTGATGAGCACCACGATCGCCCAGATCATGCCGTAGTCGGAGCTCGACTTGGCGCTGGTGATAGCGGCTCCGAGGCCCTCGTAGGTGAAGAGCCACTCGTAGAGCATCGCCCCGGTGATGGCCCCGGGCACGGCGATCCGCATCGAGGCGAAGAAGTGCGGCAGCGCCGTGGGGATGGCGATCTTTCGCATGATCGTCCAGCGGCTGCCGCCGTAGACACGGATCAGGTCGACCGACTGCGCGCTGACCGACCGGAATCCGAGCGTCAGATTGACGAGCAGCGGGAAGAACACCACGACTCCGCCGATGAAGGCCGCCGTCACGAGCCCGTTGCCGAAGATCAGGTAGATGACGGGGGCCATGGCGAGCAGCGGAACGGTGCGCAGCAGCATGGCGATCGGCATGAACATGAACTCGATCGGGCGAATGAGGGTGAACACGATTGCGATGACGATCGACGCGCCCACCCCGAAGACGAAGCCGACCAGGGCATGCAGCAGTGTCGTGCCGAGCAGACCGAACAGCACCTCGCGGTTCTCGGCCGCGGTGGTCTGCGACAGCGACGAGTCGACGAACAGGTAGTTGTAGACGTCGAGCGGCTTCTTGGCGATGAAGGCGTTCGCGTGCAGTCCGATGATCGCGAACTGCCAGAGGAGGCCGAGGATCACGGCTGACGCGAGAATCGTCACGACCGTGCGGCCGATCCGACGCGCGACGAACCGCACGGTGGCTCCGGTCTGCGACGGCGCTCGGCTCTCACTCCGCGAGAGTCGGATCGCGGTGGCCATCAGAATCCCTGCCCGGCGCGGCTGTCGCCCGCCGACCACGGTGTGACGAGGCGACCGATCCGGCCGATCACGAAGTACGCGAGCCCGGCGACGCCACCGCAGATCAGAGCGATCGCCCAGAGCTTGACGCTGGCAGCGGTCGCCTGCGCGGCCAGAAGAAGGATCCCGATGCCCGAGTCGACCCCGAGGAGGAAGTACTCCCCCAGCACCGCGCCGAGGAACGCTGCCGGCGCTGCCAGCTTGAGCGCCGCCATGATGCTCGGCAGGGCCGCGATGAAGCGCACCTTGACGAGCTGCGTGAGGCGCGAGCCGCCGTAGGCGCGGACGACATCGAGTTGGGTCTGGGTCGCGGCGTTGAGGCCGAGGATGGTGCCGACCACGGTCGTAAAGATGACGCTCAGGGCGGCCAGGAAGATCGACGTGGTGCGGGATCCTGCGGGCATCAGAAGCGTCACGATCGGCGCGATCGCCGTCAACGGGATGCACGAGGTGACGACCGCGAGCTGCGTCGACATGCCTTCGAACCACGGGAAGACGAGCACGAGCGCGGCCAGCACGAAGGCGATGAGGTTGCCCCACAGGAATCCCCAGCCGGCAGTCGCGGCCGTCTGGGCGATCGCGTTCCAGTAGACCGGGTCGGTGAGGTCGTGGAGGAGCTGGGCGGCGACGAGACCCGGCTGCGGCACGCTGCCCGTGACGGAGAACGCGGTGACGGCGACGATCTGCCAGACCACCAGGATCACGACGATGCCGACGACGGAGCCGGCCCAGGGCGGCATCGAACGGAAAGAGCCGAGCATCGAGCGGCGGGCGGGACCACTGCTCGTCTCGACGTCGAGGGCGATGCTCTGCGAGAGCTCGCGCTCGTACGCCTGCTTGAGGTCAGTCATCGACGGCCGCCCCGTGCGAGCCGAAGAGGATCTCGGAGATGCGATCGACGTAAGCGTGGAACTCGGGAGTGCGGGTCAGTTCGGGCAGGCGCGGGCGCGGCAGGTCGATCTCGACGACCTCCGCGATGCGGCCGGGTCGAGCGCTCATGACGGCGACGACGTCGGAGAGGAAGACGGCCTCCGCGATGCCGTGGGTGACCATCAGCGTGGTCGCGGGCTTCTCGGTCCAGATGCGAAGCAGCTCGACGTTCATCCGCTGGCGCGTCATGTCGTCGAGTGCGCCGAACGGCTCGTCGAGCAGCATGATCGTCGGCTGCACGGCGAGGCAGCGCGCGATCGACACGCGTTGGCGCATGCCGCCCGAGAGCTGGGCGGGCTTGGCGTTCTCGAAACCCTTGAGCCCGACCAGGTCGATGAGGTCGTCGACGAGCCCTGCAGGCGGTGTGATGCCGGCCACCTCGAGTGGAAGCCGGATGTTGGCCGTCACGCTCCGCCAGGGCAACAGCGCGCTGTCTTGGAAGGCGATGCCGGTCTCGTGGCTCTTCTGAATCTCGGCGGCGGATTTGCCGTTGACGACCACGGCACCGGAGCTCGGTGTCTCCAGGCCCGCCAGGATGCGGAGAATCGTCGATTTTCCGCATCCCGACGGACCGAGGAGGGTCAGGAAGGCGTCTTTCTTCGTGCCCAGGTTGATCTCGGACAGGGCCTGGACGGACTTCCGGCCGAGCTGGAACGTCTTGGTGAGACCCTGGATGTTGATGCCGGTGGCGAGTTCCGGCGAACCGGCCGGGTCGTTCGTGGCGAGCGAGAGCTGAGTACTGGGCGCGAAAGACATGGCGATCAGGCGGTCGGGATCGTGAAGGTCGTGATCAGCTCGGGGTTCTCTTTGTAGACCTCGTTGATCAGGGTCAGGTCGAACAGCTTCTCGGCCGTGATGTCTGTTCCCATGGCTTTGAGCGACGCGATGTTCTCGGCCACGAGCTCGTCGGTCATCGTGAAGAGGCCGTTCTTGTTGACGTCGTCCGTCAGGATCAGGGTGTTCTGCGCCTCGGCCTCCTTCGTCTGCTCGGCCACGTCGAGATCCTGATCCTTGCCGTACTTCTCGGCGGCGTACTTGGCGCTCTGAGCGGGATCCTTGGCGGCGTCGGTCCAGCCCTGCACCTCGGCCTTGAGGAAGGCCTTGAGGGTGTCGCGCTTGTTGTCGATCGCATCCTGCGTGGTGGTGAAGGTCTCGGCGACGAACGGGAGACCGTTGTCGGCGAAGCCCAGCACGACCGGGGTGAAGCCGTCGGCCTCGGCCAGGATCGGCTCGTTGGTGATGTACGACATGTGCGCGTCGTACTTGCCGGCCTCGAGCGGGGCGATGTCGTACTGCGTGGTGACCATCGTCACGTCGGAGGTGGTCAGGCCGTTGGCCTTCAAGAAGCCCTCGAAGATGGTCTGGTTGCCTCCGGACTGCACGCCGATCTTCTTGCCCTTGAGGTCGGCGACGGTCTTGATCGGGGTCTTCTCGTCGAGTGACAGCAGGCAGAACGGGTTTTTCTGGAAGGTCGTGCCGATAATCTTGAGGGTCGCGCCCTTGTTGATCGAGGGGGCGGTGATCGACGGCGACGACAGGCCGACAAGCGCCTGTCCGGCGAGGAGGGCCTCTTCGGCGCCGGTCTGACCGCCGCCGGCGAGAAGCGTGACCGCGTCGAAACCGGCCTTCGTGTAGTAGCCCTTCTCGGTGGCGAAGTACTCGCCCGCGAACTCGATGTTCTTGATCCACGACAGCTGCACGGCAATTGTGCCGAGGCTTCCGGCAGCAGCGGCACCGGACGATTTCGGGCTCGAACCGGAATCGGTCGAGCAGGCGGCGAGGAGGGCTGTCGTGCCGACCACGAGGCCGACGCTTCCCCCGAGGCGCAGGAACCCGCGACGGTCGTAGTCCTTTTTCAGCACGGGCGGGGCAGAGAAGATGCTCATGGCACTCCAAGGGGCTCGGTGGCTCAGAAGGGATCGTTCGCGGCTGGGGCGGGTCTGTGGCCGCGGCATCGATCGGTGATCCTCGGAACGCTAGACCGCCGATGTTTCATCGGCATTTCGGTCGGATTGCCGTCGTCGCACTCCCGGCCAACCGATAGCGTCGACGGCATGGATGACGTCGACGGAGCCACTCGGGCCACGGGCGCACCCGGTCGCCGCGACGAACTGCTCGACCGCATCGTCGATCACGTCGTCGAGAACGGCATCGCCCAGATCACCCTGCGGGCACTCGCCACTGCGGTGGGCTCGAACAACCGCATGCTGCTCTACTACTTCGGATCGCGAGAAGAGCTCATCGTCGAGGCGTTGCACGGAGCCGAGTCGCGGTTTCCGACCATGGCCGAGGTGATCACGTTTCTCGATGACGACGGCCTGCCACTCGCGGAACGTCTCGGGGGCGCGTGGGCGACCATCGCGGATCCTCGGAACCGGGCTTTCCACCGGCTCTTCTTCGAGATCTTCGGCCTCGCCGGGTTCGAGCGCGACCGCTTCGCCGCCCTGCTGGGGCTGATCGGCACCGAGTGGGTCGGTCACGTCGCCGGCGCGTTCGAAGACGCTGGCGCGTCACCCGACCAGGCTCTCGAGCTCGGCCACGAGACCGTGGCGCTCTGGCGGGGGCTCCAGGCGTCGCTACTTAGCCTCGGCGACGACGCGCTCGTGGGCCGGGTGGCCGACAGTGCGCACCGGGCCCTCTGCGAGCGCGTGGTGTGACGGTCGTCGCCCCAACGGAGCCCAGGATCCGGCCCGCCGTGTTACGACTTCGCGCCTGCTTCGTAAACAGCCTGTTTCGCACCTAGACCCCGAGTGAACCATTTGGTTCACTGGCGCCATGAAGCAGATGCATCTCGGCGTGTTCGAAGTGGCCGGCACACAGGTCGGCGGAACGCGCAGCTGGTCGCACCCTCGAAGCGACTCCGTCCGGTACCACGAGCTCGATCTGTGGATCGGCATGGCGAAGATCCTCGACCAGGCGGGATTCGACTTCCTGTTCTTCGCCGATGGCTTCGGCTACCCGACCATCGACGGCGACCTACCCGAGATGGCGGCGAGGGGCGGAATCAACTTTCCGGGCATGGATCCGTCGCTGCTGATCCCGACCCTGGCCCGCGAGACCACCCGGCTCGGCTTCGTGGTCACCTCGGCGACGGGGCTCGATCACCCTCTGCAAACCGCCCGGCGTTTCGCCACGCTCGACCATCTCACCGGCGGCCGCATCGGCTGGAACATCGTCACGGGCGGCTCAGCGAACGCCGTCGCCGCGCTGTTCGGCCACACCGAGATGGTCAAGCACGACGACCGCTACGACCAGGCCGACGAGTACGTCGACCTCGCCATGACCCTCTGGGAGGGCTCCTGGGAAGACGACGGCTTCCGCGCCGACAAAGACGCCGAGATCCTCGCCGACCGCTCGAAGATCCACCGCATCTCGTTCGAAGGCCAGCACTTCCGCTCGAACGGCTACTTCACCGTGGCACCGTCGCCGCAGCGGACACCGACGCTGTTCCAGGCCGGCACGTCGCAGCGCGGTCGTGCCTACGCCGCCCGCAATGCCGAAGCGGTCTTCGTCCAGTACACGACCGGCCCGCACACCAAGGCGAACGTCGCCGACATCCGCTCCCGCGCCGCCGAGCACGGCCGCGACCCGGACTCCATCGTGACGATGGTCGGCCTCTCGGTGACCGTCGCCCCCACGAGCGAGGAGGCGCATGCCCTCCGGGCCGAATTCGACGCGATGCAGACCGACGAGGTCGTCGCGGTGCTCTACGCCGGCAACACCGGCATCGATCTGCTCTCGCTCGACCCCGATCGCGATCTGACCCAGCTGCGCGACGACGGCGGGCAGATCGGACAAATCGCCCAGAGCAACATCGATCGCTTCCTGCCCACTGACGGCACCGCTCCCCCGACCGTCCGCGAGATCCTGGACGATCTCAAGGGCAAGGGCACGCGCGGCCTCCAGCTCGTCGGCGATCCGATCGAGGTCGCCGATGCTCTCGAACGCATCATGGACGAGACCGGCCTCGACGGCTTCCTGCTCGAACCGCTGTTCGGCACCGCCGACTGCGTCGACTTCGCCAAACTCGTCGTGCCCGAGCTCCGTCGCCGCGGCCGCATGCCCCTGGAGCCAGCCACCGGCACCCTCCGCGAGCAGGTGCTCGGACGACCCGGAGCCCACCTCTCAGCCGACCACCCCGGCCGCACCTTCGTGGTGACGCCGAGCCCGGCACCCGCCGATCAGGCGCGCGAGGCCCAGGCCACGATGTCGGCGTAGAGCCCCTCGAAGGTCGGGGCCCGGAAAGTGGGCTTCGCTTCGGCAGCCGCGAACCGCTCGATCAGGGCCGTAGGGGATTTCTGATCGGCGGCCGGCTCGAGGTCGTTGCGCCAGATGTCGCCCACGCTGAGCAGACGCTCGGGGTGGGCGGCCAGGCCGTACTTCTCCCGCAGAGACACCAGGATCCGAGGCATCCCACCCGGTTTACCGGCATCGGTCACGATCTCGTCGAAAACGCCGTCGAGCCCCAGGTGCGTCAGCTGCCCGGCTACGCCGGTCGCCGTGGCATTGGTGACGAGGACGACGGTGACGCCGGTGCTCCTCAGGCCGGTGAGGAAGTCGGCGAGGCCGGCCGGAGCCCAGGTCTCGAGGAGGCCGTCGGCCAACTCGCGGCGGCTGGCCTCGTACGCGCGGCTGAGCGAAGCGGCGGCGACGCCGCGGGAGCGTGCGAGAGAGGCCGCAGCCGCGTAGCCGTCGGCGGCGTCGACCAGGGTGGCGAGGTGGCGAGCCGCGGATCCTGCACTCTCGTCGTCGTTCTCTTCAGCAGCCGCGTCGGGGCCGGCCAGGAACGCGCGGATCGTCGATTCGACGACGCGCTCGGTCTCGGCCAGGGCCTCGTCGATGTGCCGCGCGTAGCTGAGCACGGGTTCGTCGCCGAGGCAGACGGTGCCGTCGAAGTCGAGGACGAGCAGTCGGCTATTCATGTTCTTCTCCCGGTGTGGGCGTCGAGAGTGCGAAAAACGCCCTCCGCCGGGCACTCAGAGGACGTTTTTCGTGCTTTCGACGAGGTGACTCAGGCGGCGCCGTCGAACATCGACGTGACCGACCCGTTGTCGAACACCTCGTGGATCGCGCGGGCGATGAGCGGAGCGATCGGCAGGATCGTGAGGCTATCGAACATCTGGTGCTCGGTGATCGGCAGGGTGTCGGTGACGACGACCGAGTCGATGAACTCGTTCGAGAGGATCTCGGGAGCCGGGTCGGAGAAGACGGCGTGCGTGGCGGCCACGATGACCCCGAGGGCTCCGGCCTTCTTCAGCGCCTCGGCGGCCTTGGCGATCGTGCGACCCGTGTCGATGAGGTCGTCGACCAGCAGGCAGACGCGACCGCTGACCTCGCCGACGATCTCGTGCACCGAGACCTCGTTCATGACGCGGGGGTCGCGACGCTTGTGGATGATCGCCAGCGGCGCCCCGAGCTTTTCGCTCCAGATGTCAGCGACCTTGACGCGCCCCATGTCGGGCGAGACGACGGTCAGCGTGGACGGGTCGAGGCGCTCCTGGAAGTGCTTCAGCAGCACGGGCATGGCGAAGAGGTGGTCGACCGGACCGTCGAAGAAGCCCTGGATCTGCGGCGCGTGCAGGTCGACGCTCATGATGCGGTGCGCACCGGCGGCCTTGAACAGGTCGGCCACGAGGCGGGCCGAGATCGGCTCGCGACCGCGACCCTTCTTGTCTTGGCGGGCGTAGGGGTAATAGGGAGCGACGACCGTGATGCGCTTGGCCGAGGCCCGCTTGAGCGCATCGACCATGATGAGCTGCTCCATGAGCCACTCGTTGATCGGCCGGGTGTGCGACTGGATCACGAACGCGTCAGAGCCGCGGACGCTGTCGTCGTATCGCGCGTAGATCTCGCTCGACGCGAAGGTGCGTGCGTCGGTGTGCGTCAGCTCGGTGCCGAGCTCCTGCGCGATGTCGATCGCCAGCTGCGGGTGCGCACGCCCCGTCACAAGGACGAGACGGTTTTCGCCGGTGATCTTGATTCCCGACACGTCACTCGCTCTCTGGCCCGGGGGCCCCGACACCGGCCGCAGGGCGGCGCAGTCGTCGATTGGTGGTTCTGGGTGCTCGGTCAGCTCGCCGTCTCGCTGGTCGCCGCCGCGTCGGCTGCCGCCTTCGCCGCGTCGGTGCCGGGGCGTTTGGCCTCGACCCACCCGCTCATGGTTCGCTGCGGAGCGACGGTGATGGCCAAGGATCCGGCCGGCACGTCTTTGCGGACGACCGTTCCGGCGCCTGTGTACGCTCCGTCGCCAATCCTAACGGGCGCGACGAAGACGTTGTGCGACCCGGTGCGCACGTGCGACCCGACCACCGTGCGGTGCTTGTTCACGCCGTCGTAGTTGGCCGTGATCGTGCCGGCCCCGATGTTCGCGCCGACGCCGACCTCGGTGTCGCCGACGTAGCTGAGGTGGGGAACCTTGCTGCCCTCGCCGATGGTCGAGTTCTTCGTCTCGACGAAGGTGCCGATCTTCCCGTCGGCGCCGAGGATCGTGCCCGGGCGGAGGAAGGCGAAGGGGCCGACGGTCGCACCGGCACCGATCACGGCGAGGGTGGCGTCGGTGCGCTTGACGACGGCACCCGCCCCGACCTCGGTGTCGACGAGCGTCGTGTCGGGGCCGACGACCGCGCCGGTCTCGACGACGGTGGCGCCCTTCAACTGTGTTCCGGGCAAGATCTCGACGTCGGCGGCGAGGCTGACGTCACGGTCGATCCAGGTGGTCTGCGGGTCGAGGATCGAGACGCCCTCGCGCTGCCAGTGCGTGACGATCGTGTCGTTGAAGCGCCGGGCCGCAGCGGCCAGCTGCACGCGATCGTTGATGCCCTCGACGCGCCAGGCCTCGGCGACGGGCTTGGCCGACACGTGACCCCGGTTGATCGTCAGCAGACCGACGACGTCGGTGAGGTACTTCTCGTTCTGCGCGTTCGCGGCGGTCACGAACGGGAGGTGCTTGCGGAGCGCCTCGACCGTGAACACGTAGGTGCCGGAGTTGATCTCGGCCACGTCGCGCTCGTCAGCCGAGGCGTCTTTGTGCTCGACGATCTTCTGCACCCGACCGGAGGAGCGGATCACGCGGCCGTAGCCCGTGGGATCCTCGAGAATCGCACTCAGCAGGGTCGCGTCGGCCTCGTCGGAGCGGTGCAGCTCGAGAAGGGCGAGGAGGTCGTCGTCGTCGAGGAACGGCACGTCGGCGCTCACCACGACGACGTCGCCCGTGAAGTCGGCGGGGAGCGCCTCGACGGCCTGCTCGACGGCTCGACCGGTGCCGGGGGTGTCGTCCTGATCGATGAGAACGGCGCTCGGTGCGGCCTCGAGCACGCTCGCGGCGACCGTGTCGCGGTCGTGCCGGACGACGACCATGAGGTGCTCCGGCTCGAGCGACCGGGCCGTCTCGAGCACGTGGTGGATGAGCGGCAGGCCCGCGAGACGGTGGAGCACCTTGGGCGTCGACGACTTCATGCGGGTGCCCTGGCCTGCGGCGAGGACGATGACGGCGAGTGGCTGCATGGGTGCTCCTTGGTTCGACGTGCCGGGGCACGAGGTCGAGTACCAGGGTAACGAGCCCGTCGCGACGACGGTTCGTCTGTGGGGCGAGCCGAGGATCCTGCGGCACAGGTTCGACATTCGGCTCGGTCTCGAAGACCCGTGAGCTACTGCGAACGCAGTACACGGCCCGGCCCGAATCGACGACGTCACAGGCACCCGTTTTCGTGATTCTTGAGGTGCAGCACGAGCTGCCACCCCGGACGATCAAGGAGTTTCCCATGACCATCACGACGCCCCCCACCAACCAGACCGTGGCACCGGCCCCCACCGTCTGGGACTACCAGACCATCACCGTCGCCCGCTCCGAGGCGGAAGAGCGGCTCACCGCCCTCGAGGTCTTCGGCTGGACCCTTCAGGATCAGGTGCCGACGATCCTCGACCGCCGCACGGCCACCTTCTTCCTTCGCCGCGACCGCGCCCTCGCCGACCGAGCGGCACTCGATGCGCTCGAAGCAGAACACCTCGACGCGGTCACCGAAGTGGAACGCCTGCAGCGTTCGCCGGAGCGGGTGGCGCGCACCGTGGCGATCATCGCCGGGCTCGTCGGCGTCGCCTCCATGGGCGGAGCGGTCTTCGCCTACCTCGACGGCGGCGGCCTGACCTATTACATCCTCGCCGCGGTCGCCTTCGCCCACTGCTTCCTGCCCATTCCGATGAAGAAGACCATCCTGAAAAAGCGAACCGCGTCGGTGTCAGGCCGACTGGCCGAACAGAAGCAGGCCGCCCACGACGTCCTCGAGGCCGCCCGCGCGCTCCGCGACGAGCAGGCCGTGTCGCGGTCGATGCGTCGGTGAGAGTTCCGCCTCGGGTACGACCTGTCGTGGGCGAGAATCAACCCATGCCCTCGTCTCGCCAGCCGCTCCTGCCGCGGGTCACGCGGAATGGGATCTCGCGACTCGATGTTCTGCCCGCGGTGGTCGCGGGGGTAATCGGACTCAGCCTCGCAGTCGAGCTGATCCGGATGATGGCCCACTCGGCGGAAATCGGAGCGATCGGGGGGCTCGCGGTCACGCTCGCCGGCCTGCTCATCGCCACGAAACGGCCCTTCGTCGGCCTGGCCGTGAACTCGTTCGGATGCCTAGTCGTCGCCCTTGGATCATGGGGGCCTCTGGTCGAGTGGAGCATCACCGTCTTCCTGGTCTTCATCGTCACCCTCCGCTTCGGGCGACCCATCCGGGCTGCGGCGCTGGTGGTCGCTCCCACCCTCGCCGGCACGATCATCGCCGGCGACCTCGGCGATCCGGTCACCAGCGTCTTCGCGACCCTCGTCTCTTTGGCCGCAGGGTCGGCAATCGGCGCCGGCTTGCGCGCGCAGCGGCTCTACCGCGACTCCCTCGAGCGTCGGGCCGAAGACGCGCTCGCCACGCGCGAGCTCGAGGCGACACGGCGAGTGGCCGAAGAGCGCCTCCGCATCGCCCGCGACCTCCACGACGTCGTCGGCCACGAGGTCGCCGTCGTCAGCATGAACCTCGGCGTCGTCGAGATGGCCCTGGTCGACACACCTTCCGACGTGACCGAGGCGCTCGATCGGGCGCGCACCGGGGTACGGAACGTCCTTGCCGAAACGCAGCGGATGCTCGTGCTCCTCCGCTCCGATGACGAGCAGGGCGGGGCCGATCCCGTTCCCGATCTCGCTTCGCTTCCGACGCTGTTCGACTCATATCGGCACATCGGGATGGACCTCCACGCCGAGCTCGAGGTGCCAGCGGACAGCGTGGATGCGGCGACGCAGCTGACGGTCTATCGGATCCTGCAGGAGGCCCTGACGAACGCCCAGAAACACGGGCGAGGTGCGGTGAGTGTCACGTGCGCCGCCGAGGGCGTGAGGCTGGTCGTACAGGTGCGCAACGGCCAGCGCCTCGAACCATCCGAGCCGAGCACCGGCCTCGGCCTCGTCGGAATGCGCGAACGGGTCGCCGCGGGCGCCGGAACGATGACAGTGAACTCCACCGACACCGAATTCGTGCTGACCGCCCACCTGCCTCTGAAGAATGGACGTGTCGCATGATCCGCCTCCTCCTCGTCGACGACCAGGAGATGATCCGGATCGGGCTCCGTGGGATCCTCGGCCGTCATGACCCGTTCGAGATCGTCGCGGAGGCCTCTGACGGACTCGGTGCCGTCGAAGCCCTCGCGTCGCAGCCGGTCGACGTGGTCCTGATGGACATCCGCATGCCGGGGATCGACGGTGTCGAGGCGACGCGAAGGATCCGACAGCGCTGGTCGGCAGAGGAGGTCCGGGTGGTCATGTTGACCACTTTCGAGCAGGACTCCAACGTGCTCGCGGCTCTCCGCGCCGGTGCCAACGCCTTTCTGAGCAAGGCCGCAGGACCGAAAGAGCTCATCGCAGCGATCGAGGAAGTGGCCGCGGGTGGCGGCGCGCTCTCGCCCGCCGCGGCCGCGATGCTCATCGGCCGGGTGAAAGACGAGCCGGCTACGGTCGTCGACGCGGACATGACGGCGCGCTTCGACGCGTTGACCCCGCGCGAGCGCGACGTGGTGCTCAGCATGATGACCGGGCTCGACGTCGACGCGATCGCCGCCGAACGGTTCCTGTCGCCGTTCACTGTGAAGACGCATGCGAACCGGGCGATGGCGAAGGTCGGGGCGCGCGATCGGGCGCAGCTGGTGGCATTCGCGTACCGCGGTGGGCTCACGCCGTAGTCCGCTCCTACTGCGAACGCAGTAGGCCGAATCGGTGCAGTCGGACGATTCGTGAACGGGTCCCCGCCGGGAGGCTTGAGGCATCACCTCAGCCCCTCAAGGAGAACCGGATGTCCAGCTCGAAGCCCCCCACCCCCGCCCGACCCGCGACTATGAAGTCGACCTATGTCACCGGCCCTGGAACGACCGCCGTGCTCGACGTGACTACCCCCGAGGTCGGCCCGCGCGACGTGCTCGTGAAGGTGCGGGCCTGCGGCATCTGCGGTTCCGACTCGTTCTACGTCTCGCTCGGCGGACTGCCCGGCCGGGAGGGCCACACGCCCCTCGGCCACGAGCCCGCCGGCGAGATCGTGGCGCTCGGTGCCGAGGTCACAGACCTCCGGGGCGGCGACCACGTCGTCGTCAACCCGATGGCCGCCCCGACGGGAATCATCGGCAGCGGCGGCTCGACCGGCGGTCTGAGCGACTACCTGCTGATCGAAGATGCCGAGGTCGGGCGCAGCCTCGCGGTCGTCCCCGAACACATCCCGTGGGAGGTCGCCGCGCTCAACGAGCCGATGGCCGTCGCGCGGCATGCCGTCAACCGGACGGCGCCGAAGCCAGGTGACAAAATCGTCATCTTCGGTGCCGGGCCCATCGGGCTCGGCGCAGCCATCAGCTACATGGCCGCCGGTGCCGGGTCGATCGTCGTCGTCGATGTGATCCCCGAACGACTCGAGCTCGCCCGTGAAATCGGAGTCGACGATGTGATCGACTCCCGCACCGAGAACGTCACCGAGCGGCTCGTCGAGATCCACGGCGAAGGCGAGACGCGTCGCGGCGTTCGCAAGGCCGCCTCCGACATCTACCTTGATGCCGCCGGCGCCGCTCCCGTCATCGGCGCGATCACGGCCGCCGCCACGCACGGAGCGACCGTCGGCATCGTGGGTGTGCATAAGAACCCCGTCGAGCTGGACCTCGGCCAGCTCCTTGGAAGCGAGCTGACCATCGTGCTGTCGATGGGCTACCCGACCGAAATTTTCGAGGTCACGCGCGACATCGTCGCGAACTGGGAGAAGTACGCGGTCATCGTCAGCGACGTCATCCCGTTCGGCGATGTCGAGCAGGCGTTGACCCTCGCTGCGACACCGGGCGCCGCCGACAAGGTCGTCGTCGTCTTCGACTGACCCGTACGGCACCACTCACGTCTCGAGAAGGAGAAGAACCATGCGAATCGCCGTTGATATGACCAAATGCCAGAGCTACGCGCAGTGCGCCTTCCTGGCACCTGATGTGTTCCGGTTCGAGGGCGACGAGGCCCTCGTCTACGACCCCGACCCCGCCGAGGAGTTCCGGGCCCGCGTTACGCAGTCCGCGGCAGCCTGCCCGGTGCAGGCCATTCGCCTCGACGGAGAGCAACGCAGGCCCGTGGCCAAGGCAGTGAACCCCTCGGCTCCGGCCTCCTCGGCATTGGGCCCCTCGGCGCTGACCGAGACCGATCGCGTGGTCGTTGTGGGCGCATCGCTGGCAGGCCTGACGGCGGCGGAAGCCTTGAGGTCGGACGGGTTCCTCGGCCCGATCACACTCATCGGCGACGAGCCGGACCAACCCTACGACCGGCCGCCCCTGTCGAAACAGGTGTTGCTCGGTACGGCGTCGGCTTCGGGCACCCGCCTTCCGCAGGCCTCCGGCCTCGACCTGGAATGGCGCCTCGGCGTGGCCGCGACCGGCCTCGATGTCGACGCCCGTGCCGTCCTCCTCGCCGACGGCGCACGCGTGCCCTACGACAGGGTGCTCATCGCCACCGGAACCCGAGCCCGACCGTGGCCGGTGGCCGACGAGGCGGCTCTCGACGGAGTCTTCACCCTCCGCACTTCGGCCGACGCGGCACGGCTCCGCTCCCGCCTCGCCGCCGGACCGCGGCGAGTGCTCATCGTCGGTGGAGGATTCACCGGCTCCGAGATCGCGTCGGCCTGCCGTCGCCTCGACCTCCCGGTCACCCTCGTCGATCGAGGCGCGGCGCCGCTCGCCCGAGCGCTCGGCGACACCGTCGCGGGCGTGCTCGCCGATGTGCAGCGCGAGCACGGCGTCGACCTGCGGTCGCTTGTCACCGTCTCCCGACTTCACTCGGACGAGAGGGGGGCGGTCGCGGCCGCCACGCTCTCGGACGGAAAGACCCTCGATGTCGATCTCGTGGTAGTAGCAATCGGCGCCCTCCGGAACACCGAGTGGCTCAGCGAGTCGGGCCTGTCGGTCAGCCCGCTCGGGGTCGACTGCGACGCCACCTGCCGGGCGCTCGACAGCGACGGCACCGTACTCGACGGTGTCTTCGTGGCCGGCGATATCGCCGCCTTCCCGCACCCGTCGGGCGATGGCCGCCGAATGTCGATGGAGCACTGGGGCAACGCCGTGGGCCAGGCCACCGTCGCCGCCGGAAACATGCTGACGGGTGCGAACGTCCACCACGACGAGGTGCCGGTGTTCTGGTCGAACCAGTTCGGCCACGTGATCAAATCCGTCGGCATGCCCGAGGCAGCAGACAGCGTGGTCATCGCTCAAGGATCCACCGAAAAGCGTTCGTTCGTCGCCGTCTACGGCGTCGGCGACCGCATGGTCGGTGCCACCGCCCTCGACCAGGTCAAGTGGCTCGAGCACTACCGGCGTGAGATCAACGACGGCGCCGCATTCCCGCCGACGGGCCGAACCGTCGACAGCCTGCCCGGTACCGACCGAAGCGTGCGCCCGCATTCCCGGGCTAGTCACCCAACCACCATCCCCGCGAAGTCCGATGAAAGGACCACACTGTGAGCACTTCTCCCGAACCCCGCCCCGGCTGCCCCGTCACGGGCGGCTCCCCCACCGCCACGGCGGTGTGGAACGAATTCCTCGACCACGACAACCGCGCCGACCCGTATCCGGTCTATGCCCGCCTTCGTGATGCCGCGCCGGTTCAGCGCCTCGACGACGGGGCGTTCCTCGTCACGGGCTACGACGAGATCCTCGAGGTCGTCCATGATCCGCGCATCAGCTCCAACCCGCTCGCCGGCCGAGACGACACCGAGGGGGCCGCCCCCGGCCTCACATCCGCGTTCGTCATGCAGGATCCCCCGGAACACGACCGCCTGCGCCGTCAGACCATGCGACACTTCGGCCCTCCTCATCACGCCGGCTACATCGACTCGCTCCGCGACGACATCACGCAGACGGCGACCACGCTCATCGACGCGTTCCCCGCAACCGGCACCCTCGATCTCGTCGAGGCCTTCGCCTACCCGCTTCCGGTCATGATGATCTGCGACGTGCTCGGCGTTCCCCACGAAGACGAGCCGCGCTTCCATGCCTGGAGCATGGCGATCATCGCGCCTCCTGAGGCCACGACACCCGAAGAGGCTGAAAGGCTGCAGGCGGAGGCGTCACGGGCCACCAGTGAACTCGGGGCCTACCTCGCCCAGCTTGCCGAGGTCCGTCGCGGAACACCCCAGGGCGATCTCCTGTCGGGACTTGTCAACGACACCGGCCCGGATGGGGCGATGTCAACCAGCGAGATGATCAGCACAACCATCATGCTGCTGATCGGCGGACACGAGACCACGGTCAACATGATCGCCAACGGCGCGCTCACTCTGCTGCGGCACCCGGAAGCCCTCGACCGGCTTCGCGCGGACCCGAGCACGATGCCACTCGTCTTCGAAGAGCTGCTTCGGTTGGAGCCGCCCGCCCAGGTCACACCGAAGTACATCGCCCTCGAGGATGTGCGTATCGGCGACGTGACGATCACGAAAGGGTCCCCCGTCTGGATTGCCTGGGCCGCCGCCAACCGCGACCCCCGACACTTCGCCGATCCCGATCGGTTCGACCCCGAGCGGGAGAATCGTGACCACCTCGGATTCGGCGCCGGCATCCACGCGTGCTTCGGAGCGCCCCTCGCCCGCCTCGAGACCCAGATCGCTCTGGCCGAACTCTTCTCTCGACTCGAGAACGTGCGCCTCGTCGAAGACCCGCCGCCCTATCGCCGCAACCCCCTTCTGCGCGGTCCGAGTCGACTCGACATCACCTTCGACGGCATCACAGCGCCGTGACCAGCCCGACAAACGAAAGTAGAGACCACGACACAATGGCGAACATGAGCGAGATCATCTCTTCCGGTGCTGCCCTCGTCGTCGTCGATATGCAAGTCGGCACGTTGGCGAACGCACGCTCGCAACCCGCCGACCGGCTGATCGTCGAGGTGGGGCGAGCGATCAGCGGCTTCCGGGAGGCGGGTCGACCGGTGGTCTTCGCGATCTCGACCGGAACACCGCCGGGCATAACCCAGTACGGATCGCAAGGGCGAACCTGGCCGAGCACCGACACCGAGCTCGTCGACGGCATTCAGGCGCAGAAAGACGAGCTGACCATCCACAGGGCCGCGTGGAGTGCCTTCGCGAACACGGGACTCCATGAGCACCTGACGGCCGAGGCTGTAACCCAGGTCGTCATCGTGGGAATCGCGACAACCTTCGGGGTCGAATCGACGGCCAGGTCTGCCGCCGGCCTCGGCTACGACGTCATCGTGCTCGCCGAGGCCGTCTCCGATCCCGATCCCGCCGGTCACGACCGCACCCTCACCCGGGTCATCCCCGCCCTGGGTCGAGTTCTCTCGCTCGGAGGCTAGAAGACTCGGAGGCCGCCACATCGCTGACTAGCCCGAAGCTCCGCCTCCAGGACTCGAACCTAGACCTAACAGCTCCAAAGGCTGTCGTGCTGCCATTACACCAAGGCGGACCACACCCGGAGGCGCCGGACCATTCTGCCAGATCGCGGCTCCGGTTTTGGGGCGGGGCCCCGTGGGCGCGCGACAGGTGCGAGTGGGCGGGTGTTATGGGGCGTCGGCGCTCAGCCGACCGAGCAGGTCGCTGCGCTCCTCAAGCTGACCGGCGACTGGGGTCAGTTCAAGGGCGA
>NZ_JADKSF010000011.1:0-102362 GCF_015350875.1 Frondihabitans sp. VKM Ac-2883
TACTGCAAGGGGGACCTTGTGGGAGAGTAGGACACCGCCGGACTCAACTTCAGCAACACCTTGAAAGCCACCCCACCCCGGGGTGGCTTTCTTGCGTTTAACCCACCAACTACGTCACCACGTTGCAGTTTTCCGGGGGCTGTTAGGCTGGCATCACAACACCACAGCAGGCCCTTCGGTCGACGCGTGCCAACGCCACGTCGCCGGAAGAACGAGTCAGGCGCCAACGAGCCGACTCTTCAGAGACTTTTACCCCGAGGAGAACCCCGTGAGCGAGCGCGAAGACGACAACGAGAAGCGTCCGCGACGCGACGGCCGCGGATCGGGCTCTGGTCCAGGGTCTGGGCGCGGTAGCGGTGGCGGAGCTAGGGGCCCCGCCGGTGCCGGGTCAGGACGCGCGGGAAGCGATCGCCCGTGGAGCCCCCGGCCGCCACGAGGTGGTTCGGACCGACCCAATCGCGGAGCGTCTGACCGGCCTGCGACTGGGCGCCCCTCAGGGGAGCGGTCTGATACTCGTCGGCCTCCTCGCGGCGACGGCCCCACGGGAGATTCGCGGCCTCCGTTCCGCAGCGACGACCGGCCCCAGCGCTCGGGAGAGCGGCCCGAGCGAAGCGGTGGGCGCCCCAGCACGGGTGGTCGACCGACGTCAGGCCGTCCCACGACCGGCGGACGGCCCACGGGTGGGCGCCCGACCGGCGGTCGTCCGGGATCCTCGCGTCCGAACGTCCGTGACGACCGCGGAAGCCGCTCGGGCCGCGACTCGCGTGACGGTGGTGGCGAGTGGGAAGACCGCGATCCGCTGGGCCTCCGCTCGGTGCGCCCCCGCCAGTTCGAGCCGCACCTGCCCGACGAGGTGGAGCCGCGCCAGCTCGACAAGGTGGCTCGAGCAGAGTTGAAGACCCTCAGTAAGGAAAACGCCGACTTCGTGGCGCGTCACCTCGTGATGGCGGGCCAGCTGATCGAGGAAGACCCACAGCTCGCGCACCAGCACGCGCAGGCGGCTGGTCGCCGAGCCGGCCGCGTTGCAGTCGTGCGGGAGACGATCGCCATCACGGCATACGCACTCGAGGATTACGCGCTGACTCTTCGTGAGCTTCGTACGTACCGTCGCATCTCGGGCCGGAACGACCAGCTCCCGCTCATGGTCGACAGCGAGCGGGGCCTCGAACGACCCGACAGGGCTCTCGAGCTCGGCCACTCCGTCGATGTCGAGACGCTCGATGTCGGCGTGCGCGTGTCGTTGGCCATCGCCATGTCGGGGGCCCGTCTCGACCTCGACCAGAAAGACGCCGCTCTGCGCGAGCTCGAGATCCCGCAGCTCGATCGTCGCCGCGCGTTCAGCTACAGCCCCGACCTTTTCGATGCCTACGGAACCGTGCTCGAAGAGCTCGGTCGTGAGGCGGAGGCCGCCGAGTGGTACGCCCTGTCACGCCGAGCCAGCGGTGCTCTCTCCGCATCTGATTCTGAGGAAGACCATGAAACTGTCGAGATCGTGGAAGAAGAAATCGAAGGATTCGACGGAGACGACGTCGCAGCCGACGACGAACTCGCAGGATCCGCGGACGACGCCGATGGAGCCGACGACGCAGCCGGCGACGAACCCCGCGACTGAGCCGCGGTTTCCCCTCGCCGGAGTCGACGTCGTGTTGGCGGACCTCGACGGCGTCGTCTACACCGGCCGGAACGCCATCGACCACGCGGTCGACAGTCTCAACCAAGCGGCCGAGTCGGCTCGCGTCGGCTACATCACGAACAACGCGTCGCGGACCGCGGACGCGGTGGCGGGCCAGCTCTCGGGCTTCGGGCTGTCGGTGGCTGCCGACGACGTGGTGACGAGCCCGCAGGCCGCCGTCCGTCTTCTGGCGACCGTCGTGGATCCTGGTGCGCTGATCCTCGTCGTCGGGGGAGAAGGGCTGACCACCGTGGTCGAGGCCGCGGGGTATCGGGTCACGCGATCGGCCGACGACGGACCCGACGGTGTCATTCAGGGTTTCTCTCCCGAGGTGGGCTGGAAAGACCTCGCGGAGGCAGCGTTCGCTCTCGCCGCCGACATCCCGTGGGTCGCGACGAACCAGGATTGGACGATTCCGCAGGAGCGAGGCATCGCGCCCGGCAACGGAACGCTGGTCTCGGCCGTGCATACCGCCGTCGGAAAGCTGCCACTCGTCGCGGGCAAGCCAGAGAAGGCGATCTTTGACGCGGCTCTGGAGCGCTTCTCTGCCTCGAAGCCGCTGTTCATCGGCGACCGCCTCGACACCGACATCATCGGCGCCAACAAGGCGGGCATCCCGTCGGTCTTGGTCTTGACCGGGATCGACAAGGCAAAGCAGGTGCTGGCCGCCCCGACCGACTCTCGGCCCGACTTCATCCTCGGCGATCTGAGGGAACTCCACGAGGAGTACCCGGCGACGATCGAGACGAAGGATCCGACGGGCGCGCGCGTGTTCGAGGTCCGCTCCGCTCGGGTGAAGTTGCACGGAAACGTGGTTACCGTGCTCGACGAAGGGTCGTCGCCGGTCGATCTGCTTCGTGCCGGCTCGGCGGCGGTGTGGGCCAGCGGCCTGATGATCTACGGGATGGTCGTCGACCCCAAGCTGTACGAGTAGCGCCACGGCGAGCCCTGGGGAGGACGCCCCCGGGTGTCAGGGGCAGACGTTAGTGTGGACGGACCATGAGCGATAGCAGGCAATCCGTCGATGAGCTGATCTCGCGACTGACGGTCATCGACCAGCAGCCGCTCGATCAGCGCGCCGGAGCCTTCTCGCAGATCCACGACGAGCTCCGGGCCACCCTCGAAGACGGTCGCGGCCAGGGCGACCGGTGATGGCGTCGTCGTCACCTGACGAAGCCGGCTCGGCTAGCGAGGTATCGCGACTCGACGTGGCCCTGACATCGCGGGGTCTGGCTCGGTCGCGAACGCATGCGCATCGGATCCTTGCCGAGGGTCTCGTGACAGTCGACGGCCGCGCGGTGCTCAAGGCGTCGTTCCCGACCAAGGCCGACGCGACCATCGAGGTCGCGGGTATCGACCACTACGTGAGCCGGGCTGCTCACAAGCTCATCGGGGCCCTCGACGCATTCGGTGTCGATCCGGCGGGTCGGCACGCCCTCGACGTGGGTGCTTCGACAGGTGGATTCACCCAGGTGCTGCTCGAGCGGGGCGTGGCGTCGGTGATCGCCCTCGACGTGGGGCACGGCCAGCTAGTGACGGCGATCCGGAGCGATCCCCGGGTTTCGGTCGTCGAGGGCAGCAACGCGCGCTATCTCGAGGCTGAGGTGCTTCGTGCGGCATCCGACGAAGCCGATCTCATCTCCGTCGTAGTCGGCGACCTCTCGTTCATCTCTCTCACGATGGTGCTGCCAGCGCTCGTGCGGTCGGTAGGGCTCGAGGCCGACTACGTCCTGCTGATCAAACCGCAGTTCGAGGTGGGGCGGCAGGGAATCCGCGAGGGTATCGTCCACGACGCGGGCCTGCGGTCCGACGCCGTTCAGGCGGTTCTCTGGGCTGCTCACGATGTGGGTCTCGGCACCGCCGGCGTTGTTCCGTCGCCCATCGTCGGAACGAACGGCAACCACGAGTACTGCGTGCACCTGAGTGCCCGAGCCGGCACGAATCCGACAGAATGGATCGGTCGGATCGACGAGATGACGAAAGGGTGATCCCATGGAGAGCCAACAGCGGCACATCCTGATCGTCTCGCACACGGGGCGGCGCGATTCGATCGACGCAGCCCTCGACGTCTGCCGAGCCCTCGACGCAGCGGGTCTCGTGCCCGTCTTGCCCCGAGACGAGTTCGACGACATCCGAGCGGCCGAGCCCGCGTTCACGGGCGTGCACCTGCTGGGCGACGACGTTCTCGTCGACGACATCGAATCGGTCATCGTCCTCGGCGGCGACGGGACAATCTTGCGAGCCGCCGAGCTCGTGCGGGGCACCCGGGCGCCGATCGTCGGAGTGAACCTCGGCCACGTCGGCTTCCTCGCCGAGAGCGAGCGCGAAGACCTGCACGACACCGTGCAGCGCGTGGTCGCTCACGACTACGAGGTCGAAGAACGATTCGCGCTCGAGATCGCCGTGATGGTCGACGGGAAGCAGGTCTACGAGACCTGGGCCCTGAACGAGGCCACGGTCGAGAAGGCCTCGCGCGAACGCATGCTCGAGGTTGTTATCGAGGTCGACGGGCGACCGCTCTCGTCGTTCGGCTGCGACGGCGTGGTCATGTCGACTCCGACCGGCTCGACGGCCTACAACTTCTCGGCCGGCGGGCCCGTCGTGTGGCCGGAGGTCGAGGCGATGATCCTCGTTCCGCTCAGCGCCCACGCACTGTTCGCGCGACCTCTTGTCGTCGGGCCCCAGTCCACCTTCGCCGTGGAGGTACTGAGCCGGACCGACGGCTCAGGCGTGCTCTGGTGCGACGGCCGCCGCGCACACACCCTCGAGCCCGGAGCCCGAGTCGTCGCCCGCCGATCGGCCCAGCCCGTCCGTCTGGCTCGCCTGCGGACGGCGCCGTTCACCGATCGCCTCGTCGCGAAGTTCCACCTGCCGGTCACCGGCTGGAGAGGCCCGCACACCTAAGTGATCGAAGACATCAGCATCCGCGACCTCGGGGTCATCGGGCGAGCCTCCCTGCCCCTCGGCCCCGGTTTCACCGCCGTCACCGGAGAGACCGGCGCGGGCAAGACCATGGTCGTCTCAGCGCTGGGGCTCCTGCTCGGGCAGCGTGCCGATGGCGGTGCCGTGCGGTCCGGGAGCGCCCAGGCGGTTGTCGACGGGCGCTGGTCGGTACCCGACGGGGGTCCGGCCGCTGAGCGCGTGCGCGATGCCGGAGGAGACGTCGACGACGGCGAGCTCCTCCTCAGCCGCATCGTCTCGAGCGAGGGGCGAAGTCGAGCCGTCGTCGGCGGTCGATCGGCGCCGGTCGGCGTGCTCGGCGACCTGGCGGAGCACCTCGTCGTGGTGCACGGGCAATCCGAGCAGATCCGTTTGAAGTCGGCGGCGGCGCAGCGCTCGGCAGTTGACGCCCACGGCGGAAAGAAGCTTGCCAACGTGAGGGCGAGCTACACCGAGGCTTTCGAGAGCTGGCAGAAGGCGGCACGCGAGCTCGAGACGATCACCGGTGATCGAGACGCTCGATCCGCCGAGGCCGACACCCTCCGCGCCGCGATCGACGAAATCGAACGGGTTGGCCCCACGGCCGGCGAAGACGCCGAGCTCGACGCCACCGCCGAGCGCCTGAGCAACGCCGAAGACCTCCGACTCGCGGCCGGCCTCGCGCACGAGGTCCTTTCGACCGACGCGGTCGACGGCACCCGTGACGTCCTGTCGCTCGTCGAAGAAGCGCGCCGCCAGGTCGAGCGGGTGGCGCAGCACGACGCTGAGCTTCAATCGATCGCCGATCTGCTCGCGGAGGTGAGCGTGCAGGTGTCCGACACGTCCGCGCGGTTGTCGAGCTATCTCGGATCCTTGGATGCCGATGTCTCGCGCGAACTCGAGACCGTGCAGGAGCGCCGTGCCGACCTCGGCGCCCTCGTGCGCAAATACGGGCCCACGCTCGACGACGTGATCCAGCTCGTCGCCGACGGATCGGAGCGCCTCGTCGAACTCGACGGCGACGACGATCGAGTGGTCGGTTTGGCCGCGGAGGTTGAGGCCCATCGGGCCGCAGCCGAGGAACTCGCAGGTCGGTTGACGGCGCTCCGCCGCGAATCCGGCGACGATCTAGCGGCGCGAGTGAGCGACGAGCTCGCGGCGCTGGCCATGGCCGGGGCTCAGCTGGTCGTCTCCGTGAGCGACAGGGGAGAGCTTGGCGCATCCGGTGCCGACACCGTCGAGATCCTGCTGCGCCCGCACTCCGGCAGCGAACCGCGGCCCCTCGGGAAGGGGGCGTCGGGCGGCGAACTCTCGCGCGTGATGCTCGCCATCGAGGTCGTCATGGCTGCGTCGAGCGCCGTGCCGACGTTCGTGTTCGATGAGGTCGACGCGGGCGTGGGCGGCGCGGCCGCCATCGAGATCGGCAGGCGCCTGGCGATGCTGGCGGAGCGCGCCCAGGTGATCGTCGTGACGCACCTCGCGCAGGTGGCGGCCTTCGCGACGAACCACCTCCGAGTCGTGAAAGATGCCTCGGGTGAGGTGACCGCCTCCAGCGTGCAGCAGCTCGAAGGCCAGGAGCGCGTCGCCGAGATGGCCCGGCTGCTCTCGGGGCTGCCCGACAGCGAGAGCGGACTCGAGCACGCGCGCGAGTTGCTCGACCTCGCCACCGCCCGTCCGACACGCGCGGGAGTGCGCACCGATACACGGTCGTAACGACCGGAGGCTGTTCGGTGAACCACGAGTGACGTAGGATGGAAGCCCGTGGTGGTCAATCAAAACTCCGGCTCGGTCAACTCCTCAAACGACACGAAGGTCACGAAGCACATCTTCGTCACCGGGGGCGTCGTCTCCTCTCTCGGCAAAGGCCTGACGGCCGCAAGCCTCGGCAATCTGTTGACTGCTCGCGGGCTCCGCGTCGTCATGCAGAAGCTCGACCCGTATCTCAACGTCGACCCGGGAACGATGAACCCGTTCCAGCACGGCGAGGTCTTCGTCACCGATGACGGCGCCGAGACCGACCTCGACATCGGGCACTACGAGCGGTTCCTCGACATCAACCTCAACCAGGGCGCGAACGTCACGACCGGTCAGATCTACTCGACCGTCATCGCGCAGGAGCGCCGGGGCGAGTACCTCGGCGACACCGTGCAGGTCATCCCGCACATCACCGACGAGATCAAGCGTCGCATGCGCCTGCAGGCCTCCGACGAGCCGCAGCCCGACGTCATCATCACCGAGGTCGGCGGCACGGTCGGCGACATCGAGAGCCAGCCGTTCCTCGAGTCGGCCCGTCAGGTGCGTCACGAGCTCGGCCGCAAGAACGTCTTCTTCGTGCACGTGTCGCTGGTCCCGTTCATGGGAGCCTCCGGCGAGCAGAAGACCAAGCCGACGCAGCACTCCGTCGCAGCCCTCCGCGCCATCGGCATCCAGCCCGACGCGCTCGTGCTCCGCAGCGACCGACCCGTCACCGAGTCGAACCGCCGCAAGATCGCGCTGATGTGCGACGTCGACGAAGACGCCGTGGTCAACGCCAAAGACGTGGCCAGCATCTACGAGATCCCGGCCATGCTCAACGAGCAGGGCCTCGACGGCTACATCATCGAGCACCTCGGCCTCGACGAGAAGGCCGGCGCGGTCGACTGGACCGGCTGGAACCCGATTCTCTCGGCCGTCAAAGACCCCAAGCACGAGGTCACGATCGGCCTGGTCGGCAAATACATCGACCTTCCCGACGCCTACCTCTCGGTCACCGAGGCCCTCAAGGCCGGCGGCTTCGCGCACCAGACCAAGGTCGTGCTGCGCTGGATCCCCTCCGACGACTGCGAGACCATCGAGGGCGCCGCGAAGGCGCTCGCCGACGTCGACGGCATCTGCGTTCCCGGCGGTTTCGGTATCCGCGGCATCGAGGGAAAGCTCGGAGCCCTCCGGTTCGCCCGCGAGAACGGCGTCCCGACCCTCGGGCTCTGCCTCGGCCTGCAGTGCATGGTCATCGAATACGCCCGCAACGAGGCCGGCCTCGCCGGGGCGTCGTCGTCGGAGTTCGACCCCGACACCGAGTACCCGGTGATCGCCACGATGGCCGAGCAGGTCGACATCATCGCGGGAGGAGACCTCGGCGGAACCATGCGCCTCGGCCTGTACCCGGCAGCGCTGACCGCCGGATCCTTGGCTTCTGAGGTATATGGCTCGGAGCTCGTCGAAGAGCGCCACCGCCACCGCTACGAGGTCAACAACCACTACCGCGAGCACATCGCCGACGCCGGCCTGGTCTTCTCGGGCACGTCGCCCGACGGCCAGCTCGTCGAGTACGTCGAGCTCGACCGCGCCGAGCACCCGTACTACATCGGCACCCAGGCGCACCCCGAGCTGCGCTCGCGCCCAAATCACGCGCACCCGCTGTTCTCGGGTCTCGTCGAGGCGGCACTCGACCGTCAGAACGCGACGCGGTTGTTCGAGGTCGCCGAGGCCGAGGGTGCCTGAGGGCGTGCCGTCGACCGGGTCTGATCTGCCGGGCGTGCTCGCCGACGACCCGACCGAGGTGGCCGTCACCCGGTCGGACGTCGTGTTCGAGGGCGCGGTCTGGAACATCCGGCGCGAGACGTTCGAGTACGGCGGGTCGGCGATCGTCCGCGAGTACGTGGCGCACACCGGTGCGGTCGGCGTGCTCGCCCAGGACGAAGAGGGGCGGGTGCTGCTCATCAAGCAGTACCGGCACCCGATCCGATCGCGCGACTGGGAGCTGCCTGCCGGCCTTCTCGACATCCCCGGCGAAGATCCTCTCGTGGCGGCCCAGCGTGAACTCGCCGAAGAGACCGACGTGACGGCCTCCGCGTGGGAGCACCTCATCACCTTCAACACGACGCCCGGTGGCAGCGACGAACAGCTGATGGTGTTTCATGCGACCGGTGTCTCGGCGACGGATGCGGCGTTCGAGCGCGAGGCCGAAGAGGCCGACATCGAGGTGCGCTGGGTGCCGCTCGACGAGATCGTCGACGCTGTGCTGGGCGGGACGGTGCACAACTCGATCCTGTGCGTGTCGGCTCTGGCGCTGCAGGCCAAGCTCGCGCGGTAGTTGCCTGTTTTTTGGCCGGGAGCTGAGGCACCCCGGGATGGCCAGACAACCCCTGGATGCCGCGGTGATTCTGGCCACGCGGGGGTGCGCCAGCGTCTGCGCGCCGGCGCGTGTGCGGCAGCGCGTGGGCGGCAGCGCGTGCGCGCCGGCGCGCCTAGCCTGGGGGCATGACCTCGAAGCTCGACGACGCCGTGCAGCGCTACCTGCGGCACGTCACGGTCGAGCGCGGTCTCTCGCCGCACACGGTGGCCGCGTACCGGCGCGACCTCGCGCTGTACGCGACATTCCTCGAGGAGGCGGACATCCAGGATCCTGCCCTCGTCGATTCGGTGCTCGTCGCGGGCTTTCCGGCTGCGCTCGCCACCCGCGAGGTGCCGCTCGCCGCATCGTCGGTGGCGCGCGCACTGTCGAGTGTGAAGGGGCTGCACCGGTTCATCGCCGAGGAGGGCCTGGTTGCCGACGACGTGACCACGAAGGCGCGACCACCGAAGCTGCCGTCGCGGCTGCCGAAGGCGATCACCGTGGCACAGGTCGAGGCGTTGCTCGCAGCGACCGATGGCGACGAACCGACACGGCTCCGTGACAAGGCCCTGCTCGAGCTGCTCTACGCGACCGGCGCGCGCGTGACCGAGGCGGTGTCGCTCAACGTCGACGACGTGATCGAAGGCGACGTGGTGCGGCTGTTCGGCAAGGGTGGCAAACAGCGGATCGTGCCGCTCGGCAGCTACGCCCGGCGGGCCCTCGATGCCTACCTGGTGCGGGCGAGGCCGATCTTCTCGGTGCGGGGGACTGCGACTCCCGCTCTGTTTCTCGGAACACGCGGGGCACGGGTGTCTCGGCAGAACGCCTGGTTGATCATCCAGGCGGCGGCATCCCGGGCGCAGCTCGGATTCGAGGTGTCGCCGCACACGCTCCGGCACTCATTTGCGACGCACCTGCTCGAGGGTGGGGCGGATGTGCGCGTGGTGCAGGAGCTGCTCGGGCACGCGTCGGTGGCGACGACGCAGATCTACACGCTCGTGACCGCGGATGCGCTGCGCGACGCCTACGGGCAGGCGCACCCGCGAGCACGGTGGGCACCGGGGGAGAAGGAGGCCCGGGCTGCCCTCAGTCGTCGGGCCGGCGTCGCCTCGGCAGGAGCCGCTGCGGGGTAGTCCCGTGTTGAGGAGAGGAAGGCAGGTCGACTCCCTGTCAGACGGGCGTCTCCTGCCCGAACTCCCTCGGGCTGAGACGGGCCTCCTTTCGACAGGGCGAGGCAACCCGGGCTGGGCGGGACGCGCCGGTAGGATTGCCCTCGTGAGTACGACGCCGAAATCGACCGAGGCCCCTTCCGCGGAGAGCCCGGCCGTCGAGATGGGGCCGACCGGCCGACCCCGCACGGCCTTTCCGGTGCCGGCCGAGCTTCAGAGCCACGGCCCCGCCCGCATCATCTCGCTCTGCAACCAGAAGGGTGGCGTCGGCAAGACGACGACGACCATCAACCTCGGCGCCTCGCTCGCCGAGTACGGCCGCAAGGTGCTCGCCGTCGACTTCGACCCGCAGGGTGCCTTGAGCGCTGGCCTTGGTGTGCAGACCCACGACGTGCCCACCGTGTACGACCTGCTGATCGGCACGGTCAAGGATCCCCACGAGGTCATCCAGGGCACCAATGTGCCGGGGCTCGACGTCATCCCGGCCAACATTGACCTCTCTGCCGCCGAGGTGCACCTCGTCAACGAGGTGGCTCGCGAGCAGATCCTCGCCCGAGTGCTGCGGAAGGTCCGCGACGATTACGACGTGATCCTCGTCGACTGCCAGCCGTCGCTCGGCATCCTGACGGTGAATGCGCTCACCGCGGCCCACGGGGTGCTGATCCCGCTCGAGTGCGAGTTCTTTGCCCTGCGCGGTGTCGCCCTGCTCGTCGAGACCATCGACAAGGTGCGCGACCGGCTGAACGAAGACATCGAGCTCGACGGCATCCTGCCGACCATGTACGACTCGCGCACGCTTCACAGCCGCGAGGTGCTCGAGCGGGTCGTCGACGCATTCGGCGATCGGGTGCTCGAGACGGTCATCACACGGACGGTCAAGTTTCCCGACGCCTCCGTGGCCGCAAGCCCGATCAATCAGTTCGCGCCGTCGCATCCGGCTGCCGAGGCGTATCGCCAGCTGGCCAGAGAGCTCATCGCCCGTGGCGCCGCAGCCTAGCGAAGAAGCTCTCGCGACCGAGGCCGGCTCCGACGCCGGTTCCGACATCTCGGTCGACGTTCTCACCGACGCCTTCGCCGATGTCTCCGTCGACGTCGAGCCATCGACCGACCAGGCGTTCACGCTGCGTCTCGACAACTTCTCCGGCCCCTTCGATCTCCTCCTCTCGCTGATCACCAAACGCGAGATGGACATCACCGAGATCGCGTTGAGCGAGGTGACCGACGAGTTCCTGTCGTACCTCCGCGGGCTCGACTCCGACGAGGAGCTCGACAAGGCCAGCGAGTTCCTGGTGGTCGCCGCCACCCTCCTCGACCTCAAGGTCGCCGGACTCCTTCCGCAGGGCGAGCTCGTCGACGCCGAAGACGTCGCGCTGCTCGAAGCGCGCGATCTGCTTTTCGCACGCCTCCTCCAGTACCGGGCCTTCAAGCAGGCGGCCGAGTGGTTCGCAACTCGCGGCGAGGCCGAGGGCGATCGACATGCCCGCAGCGTCCGGCTCGAACAGAAGTACCGCGTGTCGATGCCCGAGCTCGTCTGGACCCTGTCGGTCGACGATTTCGCGGCCATCGCGGCGATGGCTTTGACGCCGAAAGAGGCCCCCACCGTGGGGCTCGACCACCTGCACGCGCCTCTCGTGAGCATTCGCGAGCAGGCCGCCATCGTCGTGTCGATGCTCCGGCGCGGTGCCGTGCTGAGCTTCCGCGAGTTGATCGACGGGGTCGACGTGAAGGGGGTCGTCGTGGCGCGGTTCCTCGCGATCCTCGAGTTGTACCGCCACGCGTCGCTGAGCTTCGAACAGCTCGAACCCCTCGGCGAGCTCACCATCCGCTGGACCGCCGAGCACTGGACCGAAGAGAACCTCGCCAACCTGGGGGCCGACTATGACGGATGATGCAGCGCAGACCGACGCGGCGTTCGCTGACGGCCAGGCCCTTCCGACGCCGGGCGTGCCGATCGCTCGCACGCTCGAAGCGATCCTCATGGTCGCCGACGAGCCCCAGAGTCTCGTCTCGCTGGCCACAGCCATTGGGGCACCTGTCGCGGCCGTCCGCCAGGCGATCGAATCGCTCGTGGCTGACTTCGACGGGGTCGACCAGGGCGACGGCGCACCGACGACCCGCCGCGGCTTCGAGCTGCGCGAGGTCGGCGGCGGCTGGCGGTTTTACGTCCGCGAAGAGTTCGACCCCATCGTCCGCGACTTCGTGCTGACGCAGAACCCGACCCGGCTCTCGCAGGCCGCGCTCGAGACGCTCGCGGTGATCGCCTACAAGCAGCCGATCACCCGAGGCGCCATCGCTCAGATCCGTGCCGTCAACGTCGACAGCGTCGTCCGTACGCTGCTCGGCCGCGGACTCATCACCGAATCGTTCACCGACGCCGAGACCGGCGCCATCAACTACGAGACGACCGAGTTGCTGCTGACGCACCTCGGCGTCAACTCCCTCGACGAGCTGCCGCTGATCTCACCGCTGCTCGCCGATGGGCAGGAAGGTTTCGACAATGGCCGATAACGACACCACTCCAGGATCCGAGGCGGCGCCGCAGGGGGAGCGCCTCCAGAAGGTCATGGCTGCGGCGGGCATCGCCAGCCGACGTGTCTCCGAAGACCTGATCGCCGCCGGCCGCGTCACGGTGAACGGCGAGGTCGTCACCTCCGCCGGGCGTCGCGTCGACCCCGCGGTCGACAAGGTCGTCGTCGACGGTCAGGCCGTGCAGCTCGACCCCACGCGGCGCTACCTGATGCTGAACAAGCCGGTCGGCGTCGTGTCGAGCCTCCGCGACGAGCGCGGGCGCCCCGACCTCACCGAGTTCACGCGCCACTACCCCGAGCGGCTCTTCAACGTCGGCCGACTCGATGCCGAGACAAGCGGTCTGCTGATCCTGACGAACGACGGCGAGTTGGCGCACATCCTCGCGCACCCGTCGTTCGGGGTGACCAAGACGTACATCGCCAAGGTCGAAGGATCGATCACACCGACCACGGCGAAGAAGCTCGTCGCGGGCATCGACCTCGACGACGGGCCCATCACGGCCGACTCGGCGCGGGTCGTCGACCGTGGCACCGGGCAGGCGGGTGGCACGAGTATCGTCGAGATCACCCTGCACTCCGGCCGCAACCGCATCGTTCGGCGCATGCTCGACGCGGTCGGGCACCCGGTCGTCGACCTCGTGCGTCGCCAGTTCGGCCCGCTGCACCTTGGTTCGCTGCGCGTCGGCGAGGTGCGCGACCTGACTCGCGACGAGCTCGGCGACATCCTGACGATCGCGCGCGACGCCGGGGTCGGAGCAGCCGAGCCTTCGGCGGTTGCGGCAGCCGCCGTGCAGGAGAGCATGGACGACAGCGGGGTCGAACTCGTGGCGGATGTCGACGACGACGTCGCGGAGTCGGAGAAGGAGTACTACGACGAAGACGACGAGGAATACGAGCCCGACCTCGACGCGCGCGAGGAGAGCCGCCGCGGCCGAGCGAGCGCGCAGGGTGGCAGCGGTCAGAATGGCAGTGGGCAGGGTGGTGCCGGCGGTGGCGCCGGTCAGGCCGACCGCCGCGAGCCCAAGAAGCAGTACGACAGCGACGGCAACCGCCGGGTGGCCGTCAACGGTGACGTGACCGGAGGCCGCGCTACGACGCCGAGCCGACGATCGCAGGTGCGCCGTCAGCAGGAGGAGCGCCGACGGGGAAGCGGCCGGTGAGCTCGACGCACGAGGGCGCTCACGAGCCGAAGCGCCTCGTCGGCCCCGTCCGCATCGTCGGCTCCGGCCTCCTCGGCGCGAGCATCGGCCTCGGCCTCCGGCAGCAGGGCGTCGAGGTCATCCTCGACGACGCCTCGCCGTCGGCCCGCCGCCTGGCGATCGACTACGGCGCAGGCCGCGCTCCCGCCGAGGGGGACGAACCGACCCTGATCGTCGTGTGCGTTCCGCCGGATGTCACAGCCGATATCGTTGGGCGCGAGCTCGCCGACTACCCGAACGCCCTCGTCACCGACGTCGCGAGCGTCAAAGTGGAGCCGCTGCGCGAGCTGGAGCGTCGTGGCGCCGACGTCTCGCGCTACATCGGCTCGCACCCCATGGCCGGGCGTGAACGCGGCGGTCCCATCTCGGCGCGCGCCGACCTCTTCGTCGGACGCCCCTGGGTGATCGCCGGCCACGACGCCATCAGCTACCGCGCCGCGGCCGCTCTCGAAGACCTCGTGCTCGACCTTGGAGCCACCCCGATCGAGATGACGCCGGAAGAGCACGATCGCGGGGTGGCCGTCGTCTCGCACGCGCCCCAGGTGGTCGCCTCGCTCATGGCGGCACGGCTCGGAGATGCCCCGGACGCCTCGCTCGGCCTGGCGGGGCAGGGCGTCAGGGACGTCACACGGATCGCTGCCAGCGACGCCGGCCTGTGGGTGCAGATCCTCGGGGCGAATGCCGGGCACGTCGAAACCGTGCTCCGGGCGCTGAGGGACGATCTCGACGGCGTGATCTCTGCGCTCGCGGCCCCGTCGGATCCTGGGTCGATGCGCGCGATCGCCGAAACCATCGGCCGCGGCAACACGGGTGTCGCCCGCCTGCCCGGCAAGCACGGTCAGAGCACCGTCTTCACCCGGGTGGTCGTCATGGTCGACGACACCCCGGGCCAGCTCGGGCGACTGTTCACCGAGATGGGCGAAGCCGGCATCAACCTCGAAGACCTCCGTCTCGAGCACTCGCCCGGCGCACAGTTCGGCCTTGCCGAAGTGAGCGTCGTGCCCGAACACGAAGAACGACTGATCGACGAACTCGTCCGGCGCGGCTGGACCATTGCAGGAGCACAGGCATGACGAACCCCGACCTTCCCGAGACCTCAGAAGAGCTACGCGACTTCAAAGCGGACCTCCTCTGGCGGTATCGCTCGAGCAGCCTCTACCGCCCCGTCGTCGTCGCGGTCGACGGCCCCGCGGGCAGCGGCAAGTCGAGCGTCAGCCGGGCGACGGCGGTGGCACTCGGCTTCGACTACCAAGACACCGGTGCGGCCTACCGGGCGTTCGCCCTCCATGCCGTGCGGGCGGGTGCCGACCTGTCTGACGCTGCGGCCGTCGTCGCGGCGATCCCGACGTTCGACTATGAGATCGGCACCGATCCGGGTGACTACTTCGTCCGGATTTCAGGATCCGACGTGACCGACGAGATCCGGACGCCCCGGGTCACGCAGTCGGTCGCCTCCGTCTCGAAGCTCCCCGAGGTGCGGAGCCACCTGGTCGAGGTGTTCCGCGGCATCATCGCCGGCACCGAGAAGCCCGGCATCGTGACCGAGGGGCGTGACATCACGACGGTCGTCGCGCCGGATGCGCAGGTGCGGATCCTGCTCACGGCCACCGAAGAGGCTAGAATGGCCAGGCGTTCCGCAGAGATCACGGGGCAGAGTGCCGAAGAAACTGCCCGGCAGCTGTCGAAGAGAGATCAGCAGGACAGCAAGGTGGTCGACTTCATGACAGCCGCAGAAGGCGTCACGACCCTCGATTCCACTCATCTCGACTTCGATCAGACCGTCTCGGCCATGGTCGAGCTCGTCCGTTCCACTGCCACGGCGCCCGCGCCCCAGGCATGACCGGAGAGCACCCACGTAGCTAGGAGCCACCATGGCGAACGACAAAGACAGCGCCTCTTCGGGCGACCGCGATTTTCCTGAGTTCGACGACTCGATGGCCGATCGCCTCGCGACCCTCGACGACGTCGATGCTGAACAGCGTGCATCTGCCCTGCGTCAGGGGCTGACCGACTACGAGCTCGACGACGAAGACCTCGACGTGCTCGAAGCGGGCGAGTGGGATCCCAACGCGATCACCTACGCTCCCGCCCTGCCGGTGCTCGCGATCGTCGGTCGACCCAACGTCGGCAAGTCGCAGCTCGTCAACCGCATCATCGGCCGCCGCGAGGCCGTCGTCGAAGACAAGCCGGGTGTCACCCGCGACCGCGTCTCGTACAAGGCTGAGTGGGCCGGGCGCCGCTACACGATCGTCGACACGGGCGGGTGGGAGCCCGACGCCCTCGGCATCGACGCTTCCGTCGCCATGCAGGCCGAGATCGCCGTCGACCTGGCTGACGCCGTCCTCTTCGTCGTCGACGTCAACGTCGGTGCCACGTCGACCGACGAGCACGTCGTCCGCATGCTGCGCGCCACCCACAAGCCCGTGATCCTCGTCGCCAACAAGACCGACGACGACCGCAAGGCGATCCAGGCCTCCGAGCTCTGGAGCCTCGGCCTCGGTGAGCCGTTCCCCGTCTCGGCGCTGCACGGCCGCGGCGTCGCCGACCTCCTCGACAAGGCGATGGCCACGCTGCCCGCCGTGTCGAAGGTCGCCAAAGAGGAGATCGGCGGGCCCCGCCGCGTCGCCATCCTCGGCCGCCCGAACGTCGGCAAGTCGTCGCTGCTCAACCGCGCCGCGGGTGAAGAGCGAGTCGTCGTCAACGAGATGGCCGGCACGACCCGCGACCCGGTCGACGAGCAGGTGTCGATCGGCGGTCGCATCTGGACCTTCGTCGACACCGCCGGAATCCGCAAGCGCGTCCACCTGCAGCAGGGCGCCGACTTCTACGCGTCGCTCCGCACCTCGGCCGCTCTCGAGAAGGCCGAGGTCGCCGTCGTCGTGCTCGACGTCACCGAGCCCATCTCGACTCAAGACCTCCGCATCATCGACCTCGTGCTCGAGTCCGGCCGAGCACTCGTGCTGGCCTTCAACAAATGGGACCTCCTCGACGACGACCGCCGCCGCTACCTCGAGCGCGAGATCGATCAAGACCTCGACCATGTCTCGTGGGCCCCGCGCGTCAACATCTCGGCCAAGACCGGCCGCCACCTCGAGAAGCTCGTGCCCGCGCTCGAGCTCGCGCTTGAGTCGTGGGACACCCGCGTGCCCACCGGCAAGTTCAACGCTTTGCTCGCCGAGCTCACGCAGGAGCACCCGCACCCCGTCCGCGGTGGCAAGCAGCCCCGGATCCTGTTCGGCACCCAGGCGGCCAACCGCCCGCCGACGTTCGTGCTGTTCACGACCGGGTTCCTCGACCCGCAGTACCGCCGGTTCATCACGCGTCGTCTGCGCGAGATCTTCGGGTTCGAGGGCACTCCGATCACGGTCAACATGCGAGTGCGCGAGAAGCGCAAGCGCTCCTGATCTCTGGAATGGCGGTCAGCGTCGTTCACCGGGAGCGGCAAGCGCCTTCGGCGATGCAGAGCCGACGCCTGCCACGTTCTGAAGGGCCGCTGACGCGGCCACGGGCGGGGAGGGTTCGTCGTCTGGGATGATAGGCGTATGGCCACCGCATCGACGCCGCCGCCCGGCACGCTGGGCGCACTCGTCGATCGGCTGTTCGCGACGTTCCGCGTCGACCGTCTCGCCGGGGGGCGGCAGCACGCTTATGTCGTGCGCGAAGACATGCGTCGGCACCCGCGCACGGTGCGGTCGTTCAAGGCGATCCGCTGGCTCCTCGTCGGCGAGACGGTGGTCGGCCTCGCGGCGGTCGCGATCGCGACTGTGCTTGCGTCGCACGGCGTGCACGTGCCGTGGGCTGTCTGGTTCCGGTCGACGGTGGTGCTGCTGATCACGCTGTCGCTGTACGTGTTCGCGTGGCGCGCCCAGCTCGGCTACTACTGGGCGTTTGCACGGCTGCGGCTGTTCTCACGGATCTTTCCGCTGGTGACGGTGGTGGTGGCGAGTTTTCCGGGGCTGTACCCGACGTGGATGGTGATCGAGCAGCTCGTGTTCTCAGGGCTGATGGTCGCGATCGCGGTCGTGCTGTCGAACCCGCACCTGCGGACGGTGTTCCCGGCTCCGGTGCGGCGCGGCTCGCGAAAAGTGTTTAGTCGCGATTCGCAGGTTTAGTCGCGCCATACCGCGACTAAACCTGCGAAACGCGACTAGGCGATGGGCCTCGACGGCGTCGCACCCTAGACACGCGTTGCTAACCGAATCACGCATCGCTCGCCGAATAAACGGTTAGCGACGCGTGAAACGGCTAGCGAGACCGGGCGCGCGCGGCGGGGTCAGGCCAAGGGGCGGACGAGCGTCACCTGCGACGCCGGGACGGACGCACCGCCGGCCGTAGCGAACGTCAGGTGCACCGGGTCGCCGGTGTGGGAGTCGAGGTAGCGGACCGTCGTGCCGGAGTCGACGGGGAGGTGATCGGCGCCCCACCGCCCCAGAGCCGCGAGGACCGGCGCCAGCTCGCGGCCGGCGTCGGTGAGGACGTACTCGTCGCGCTCGCGCTCGCCGGGGTCGCGGTAGGTCTGGCGGACGAGCACGCCGCAGTCGACCAGGGTGGCCAACCGCGCAGTGAGGATGTCGGGGGAGACGCCGAGGGAGGCGCGGAACTCGGAGAAGCGGGAGCGGCCGAGGAACGCGTCGCGCACGATCATGAGGGCCCAGCGCTCGCCGAGGACGTCGAGACTGCGGGCGATCCCGCAGGTGGGATCGGGGCACGCGCGTGGTGACATGCCGCCCACCCTACCTCAGTTGGGTTTTCGTAGCCAGCCTGCTACTGTCGCGTCATGCCCGCTTCGACCCGTCAGCCCACGTCTGATCGCCTGGCCTTCTGGACGTGTGCGGCCGTGCTCGCCCTCGCCCTCTGGACGAGCGGTGCGGCGACCCCGGTCTACCCGCTGTACACGGCTGACTGGCACCTTACGGCGCTGCTGACGACGTCGATCTTCGCCGTCTACCCGCTGGTGCTCGTGGTTGTGCTGCTCGTCTTCGGCGACCTTAGCGACACCATCGGTCGGCGGGCCAGCATCCTGCTCGGAGTCGCAGCGTCGATCATCGGCGTGCTGCTGTTCGCGGTCGCGCCGAACGTCGGCTGGCTTCTCGTCGGGCGAGCCTTCATGGGCCTCGGCGTCGGCCTCTCGCTCAGCCCCGCCACGGCGAAGATGATCGACATCGCCGGGCCAGCGAACTCGGCGCGGACCGGCGCCATCAGCACCGCCTCGACCGCCGTCGGGCTCGTCTTCGCGACGCTGCTGGGAGGTGCGCTCGTGCAGTACGCGCCGTTCCCGCTGCACCTGACCTACTGGATCCTGCTCGCTGTCGAGGCCGTTGTGCTCGTCTTCGTCTGGCGGCTCGGCCGCGACCGACCCGCGGATGCTGGTCGGTGGAAGCCTCACGGCATCAGCGTGCCGCGGTCGCTCTGGGGAGCCGTGGCCGCCGCAGCCGTCTGCATCAGTGCCGCGTATGCGCTCGGCGCGGTCGTGCTCTCGCTCGGCGCATCGATCGGCAAACAGCTGATCGGCAGCGACAACGCGTTCGTGACCGGCGCCATCATCGCGCTCTCTATGGGAGTGATCGGCGTCGTGGCTCTCGCGTCGCGTCGCCTGCCGCTCGTCGTCGCCACGCCGGTCGCGTTCGTGGCCACGGTGCTCGCGTTCGTGTCGCTCGTCGCGGCCGGATCGTTGCATTCGCTCGGGCTGTTCCTGGCCTTCTGTGTGCTCGGCGGGGTCGGCTACAGCCTCTTCTTCGCGGCCGGCCTGCAGATCGTCAGCCGCTTCGCGCCGGCTCACCACCGCGCCGGAACCCTCTCGGCCGTCTACCTCGTCGCCTACCTCGTGCAGGGTGCCGCCGCGCTCTGGCTGGGGGCGGAGGCCACCGCGGGCGGCCTCGAGCACGCCGTCGACCTCGGGGCGCCGGTGATCGCCGGGCTGGCACTGGTCGCGCTGGTCGCGGTCGTGGTGCTGGCGGTGCCGCGACGCGGGGCCGGGGCGGCGGCGGGTGGGTCGGCGCGAATCTGAGAGCGATCTAACCTGCGAGTCACACCGGTTACCGCGGGGAGGCGGGCGCCGGGGCGGATCGCTCGCAAATGTGCGAGGGGAAGGGGCGGGACGAGGATCCGGCACAGCCCCGTTGACAGAACGGCAGGCGGGGCCGCCGAACCGGCACCCATCCGCAGTCGCCGCTCCGAGTACGGTCGGGGCCACCACCCGCCGCGCCGCCGAAGGAGCACCGTTGCCTACGCATCCCCTCGAGCCCCTGTCCGCCGACGAGATCTCGGGGGTGTCTCGGATCCTGAAGCGCGATCAGGGACTCCTGAACTCCGCACGATTCGTGTTCATCGAGACGTTCGATCCGCCGAAGTCGGTCGTCGTCGACTGGCAGCCGGGTGACGCCTGGGATCGGCAGGGGTTCGCGGTGATCCGCGAGACCGCCGAGCACGCCACCTACGAGGCGATCGTGTCGCTGACCGAGGATCGCGTGGTCTCGTACGAGCACATCGAAGGCGTGCAGCCGCCCATCACCGTCGAGGAGTTCGACAAGTCGGAAGAGCTCGTCCGGGCCGACGTGCGCTGGCAGGAGGCCATGAGGCTCCGTGGCGTCGAGGACTTCGACAGCGCCATGATCGACAAGTGGTCGTCGGGCTACACCGGCGAGAACGATGCGCCCACCCGCAGACTCGCGCGACTGCTGACGTTCGTGCGGCGCGGCCAGTACGACAACGGCTACGCCCACCCCGTCGAGGGACTGATCGTCACGATCGACATGGACGCCTGGGAGGTGCTCGAGGTCACCGACCACGGAGTCGTGCCGCTGCCGCCGACGAACGGCAACTTCGAGGAGGCGCTCTGGTCGCGCGACGGCCAGTACCCGCCGCACGACGCGGCTCGAGCGCCGATGAAGCCCATCGAGATCAGTCAGCCCGAGGGATCCAGCGTCGAGCTCGACGGACACAGCCTCAGCTGGGGCCCCTGGCGGCTCCAGGTCGGCTACACGCCGCGCGAGGGCGTCGTGCTGCAAGACGTGCGGTACCTCGACCACGGCAAGCTGCGGCCGATCCTCTACCGCGGATCGGTGTCGGAGATGTACGTGCCCTACGCCGACCCAGCCGCGACGCACTGGAACAAGAACGTTTTCGACGAGGGCGAGTACGGGCTCGGCGTACTCGCCAACTCGCTGGAGCTCGGCTGCGACTGCGTCGGCGAGATCCTGTACCTCGACGCCGTGGTCAACGATCAGGACGGGTCGCCGCTGGTGATCCCGAACGGCATCTGCATTCACGAGGAAGACGCCGGCATCGGCTGGAAGCACACCGAATACCGCGATGGCCGAGGCGAGGTGCGCCGCAACCGCCGACTCGTCATCTCGTTCTTCGTCACCGTCGGCAACTACGACTACGGTTTCTACTGGAACATCCACCTCGATGGGTCGATCGAGCTCGAAGTGAAGCTCACCGGCATCATCTCGACCGGAGCCCTGCTGCCCGGAGCCGTAGCACCCGGCGACGAGCCGGGGTTCGGGTCGCTCGTGGCGCCGCAGCTCTACGGGCCGCACCACCAGCACTTCTTCTCGGTGCGCCTCGACATGCAGGTCGACGGGCAGCGGAACAACATCTCGGAGCTGAACTCGGCGGGGGTGCCGGCCGGTCCGTCGAACCCGTGGGGGAGTGCGTGGCAGGTCGAGCGGACGCACTTGACTTCAGAGTCAAGCGCCGCACGGGAGGCGTCGCCGCAGACCGCGCGAACGTGGATCGTCACCTCGGCCGACACCGTCAACGGCATCGGCGGCCGCCCCGGCTACCTCATCGAGCCGGGAGCCGCGGCGCCGTTCTTCGCCCTGCCGGGGTCGCAGCAGCGGGAGCGAGGGGCCTTCGCGACGAAGCAGCTCTGGGTCACGGCGTTCGAGCCGCGGCAGCGCTATGCGGCGGGCGAGTACATTGCGCAGCAGCCCGTCGACCAGGGAGTGTCGCGGTTCATCGAGGGCGATCGGCCGCTCGTCGACGCCGATCTCGTGTGCTGGTACACGGTCGGCGTGCACCACGTCGTGCGCCCCGAGGACTGGCCGGTCATGCCCGTGGCCCGGGCCGGATTCCACCTCAAGCCGGTCGGTTTCTTCGACGGCAACCCGATGCTCGACCTGCCGATGGAGCCGATGGGGGACCACTGCGCGCACCACGAGTGAGCGGCTGCGGGCCCCGGGCTCGGCCGCGGGGGAGCGTCGCGGGGGCGCGGATCGACCTGAGGTGGGAGGACGCCGACCTAGTCGACGCTGGGGGCGCGCGTGAGCGTCACGATGGTGCTCCCGGCTTGCGATAACTCGATTGTGTCGTCGTGATTGCGGAAGGTGGCGGTGTACGTCTCGACCGTTCCCGTCTGCGAGACCTTCAGCGTGTAACCGCCGCGGTCGGCCGTACCCGTGATCTGGCACATGCCCGGCTTCGCGATCTCTTTCATCGTGCCGCCGGTGTAGAGCATGTTCGTGCAGTTGCCGTCGTCGCTGATCGTTTTGTTGGGCGAGCCGTCGGAGGCCTTCCAGACGCCGGCGATGTCGGGGTAGCTGGTGGAGCAGCCGGTGAGGCCGAGAGCCAAGGATCCGACGGTGGCGGCGACAAGGACGACGAGCTTCTTCTGCACGGGGCGGCTTTCGGTCTGGGGGGTTCCAGGCTAGCGCTGGTGCGGGGTGGTGCGGTGAGTGCTGCTGGCTGGGGACGCCGCGCTTGTCTCTCGGAGGTCGGTGTTTCTTTTTTCCGGATTGACTCTGGGGTCAATTGCCGGTCGGGTGCTGTGGCGGCTGAGCTGGGCCGGGCCGGGGTGGGCTGGGCTGGGCCGGCTCGCGTCTCGACCGTAAAAGCGTCACCCGACCGCGAATAAACGCGATCGGATGACGTAAATACGGTCGGGGCGGGTCTCGGGTCTCGCGGGTGGTTCGTGGGAGGCCGCTCGGTCGGGTATGCTTGTCCGGTTGCCTCGGTCGGGGCAACACCGGATTACATCGGCTGTTCCTCACGGTTCAGACGGAGTCATCTCGGGCTGTGGCGCAGCTTGGTAGCGCACTTGACTGGGGGTCAAGGGGTCGCAGGTTCAAATCCTGTCAGCCCGACCAAAAAAGCCCTGGTGAGAAGCACTTTCTCGCTGGGGCTTCTTGCATGTCTGGAATGAAATCCACTCCAAAACCCCTCCAAAGCGTGAGAGCAATGTCGGACGCATCGGCCAAGATGGATTTGACTGCTTAACGAGGGAGAGTCGGCATGCCGGATTGGGTGCACGAGTGGGTGCCGGTAGTGCAACTGCTTTTGAATGCGGGTGCTCTGATAAGCGGTGCAGTCATCTGGAAGCTCTATGTCGACAACCTTCACGCTGCCACAGCTGTGAAGGAAGCGACTATCGAAAATGTGGAGAAGAGCCGAGATTATTGGCGAGACAAAGCAGAGGAGCTGGAGAAGCGCAGTCCGGAGGTCTTCGAGAAAAGCCTGGCTGAGCGCATCCAAATTAGAGACGCTGAGATCAATCGCTTCCAGGAGGACAAAGAGTTCGACAAGCTCGCTCTTCGGGCTTTGGAGATCGCGAAAGCAGAGCTAGAGCAAGACCTGTTTCGAACGCAAGGTTTCCGCGCGATGCTCGCGCTGGAGGATGGATACGAAGACGAGGAAGCGCCGACAGACGAGGCCGAGTCGCACACCGAGCAGGAGTTGGAAGTTCTCTCAGGCGACACACCCAAAAGCGTCGAAGTTGTTTACATCGGAGAAGTCGGTGTCGACAGCGGTCAACTCATGGTGACTGATCCATGCTACATAGACCAGGAGTGGCAGCAGGAACCGTTCACGCTGAGGGGCGGAGTGAAGCCCGCCGATGATGCTGTCTTCAGCTACTCATACAACGGGGCGTGTAACGCAACGGTTAGTGGTGGTGGTCATGGACAGCTTGTTTACAAGATGGGTCATGAAGGAGCTGGTGTTGTTTTTCAGACAGCCTGGGGCGATGGCGGCTATCCGGTCTATGCAGAGAAACACGATGGAAGAATAGTGCGTGTCTACGTCAACGTCGGCTGACGCGGTCTACCAACAATCGTTCGCAATCGTCAGCCGACAGATGTCGCGGGCCGTTCCGCGGGGCTCGCGTCGGAGCCGGCCAAGAACGCAGAGAAGCGCGCTCGCTGTGTGGAGTAGTCCTTCTTGCGCAGATGGGCGTAGATCTTGTCGGTGATCTGAACGCTGGCGTGGCCCATGAGTCGGGAGAGCTCGAACATGTCGAACGCGCCCGACTCCAGCACCAGCGTCGCGAAGGTGTGCCGGAGCTCGTGGAGCTTCAATGCGGGAATGCCGATCGCCCTGGCGGCGGGCTTGAACGTGTACCGATAGAAGCCCTTGGGGTCGAATGGGCGTTCGAACGTCAGGACCGGGTGGCCTTTCACCTTCCCCGGCCACAGCCCTGCGTCGGGGTTGGCGCGGTGCGGGTGGGACTCCAGGTACGCCGTCAGTTCGGCCAGAAGCGAGTCCACCAGGATCGGCACTTCCCGCTTCGAGTTCGCCGTCTTGGGAGTGTCCGTGACGTAGCCGGTCGAGGTGTGCGTCATGTTCAGGTGCACCCGGATCTCGTTGTGCAGCAGGTCCACATCTCGAACGCGCAACGCCGCGAGCTCGCCCGCTCGGAGGCCAGTGCGCGCCGGGAGTTGCGCAGTCAACCCGTAGGGCGGCTCGGCGTCTAGGTACCGCGCCAGGCGCTCGACCTCAGCAGGGGAGAGGAAGTGCGCCTCCTGGGTGTCTGGTCGCGGTTTGTCGACGGCGACGCATGGGTTGTACGTTTTTAAGCGGTGCTTCATCGCGTAGCTGAACATCTTCGCTACCGCCTGGTACGGGCCTACGGCCAACATCTCGGTGCTTTGCTTTCGGTTGGGTTTGGGCATGTTGGCGGGGGTTTTGGAGCCGGGCCTAAAACTGCGCCGCCGTGATATCAGAGGCGCGCCGCGACCGCCCAGATCGTCTTCGTGTTGCGGACGAGCGGCTCAGTCGAGTTACCGAGCGCTTGCTCATTCTCGTCCGTCAGCACAGAGCACTACAGCGTCGGGCGGCCTGCCCCGTGAGCCCTACGCACCGCAAGGGCCATCGCGCCGAGCCCAACCAGGAGAAGCAGCAGGTTCCACCACCACCTGTCGTCCGATGACATCAGCTCGAACAGGCCACTCGCGAAGAGCAGGAGGCCGGCAACAAATTGCAGCACCAACAACACGCTCCAACCGTTCCGCTTCATGGCGGGAGCCTAAACCTTGGCCGACAGCCCGGCCCAACCCCAGCCCCCTGCGCATACTGGGGCCGTGCCCAAATGGTGGAGTCGGTCGACCCTCTGGCAACGCGTGATGCTCGTAACTCAACTCTGCATACTCGTCGTCATCGTCGGATCGTTCTTTCGGCGACTACTCCGTAAGGTGGGCCATCGTCCTCAATCTCGTCCTGGTTGTGACTAACTTCGTCATATCGATCCGGGCTGAAAGCCGCAAGGAGCACCCCCGGAACGACACCGACTCCGATGTATAGGGTTCGGCTCTTTCAACGAGCTCGAATCGCCGTAGTGAGGCCGTCGCCAACGCATCGCCTCAGCTCTGGCCGATTGCCATGACGCGACGCTCAATCGAAGAAGCAGAGCTAGGCGAAAGCACCGGCAGCGTCACCACGAACTCGGCCCCCACACCGGACGCAGGCGCCGCACACACGAGCTCGCCCCCGTGCGCGCGGGCGATGCCCCGCGCGATCGGCAGGCCGAGCCCGGCACCGCCGCTCGCGTGATCGCGGCCCGCGTCGAGCCGCACGAGGCGGTCGAAGATGCGCTCGCGGTCGGCCTCGGGCACTCCCGGGCCATTGTCGGCGACGGTGACCGACGCGAGGGAGCCGCCCGGCGCATCAACCAAAAGGTGGACCCGCCCCCGCCCGGACGTGGCGCGCGACGCGTTGTCGACGAGGTTGCCGATCACCTGGGCCAGACGATCAACGTCGGCGTCGACGAGCACGGGCTGGTTGTCCACGACGCGATCGGGCAGCGACACCTGCAGGTCGAGCCCGGGCCTACGGAGGCGATGCCGCTCGACCTCGGCCAGCACGAGCGCACCGAGGTCGACCGGGGCGAGTTCGAGCTCGAGGCCGCGATCGACGCGAGCCATCATCAGCATGTCGTCGATGAGGCGCGACGCGCGCCCCGCCTCGCGGGCCACGTGCGAGGCCAGCCGTTCTCGTTCCTCGGCGCTCACCGGCGCCCGCACGAGGGTGTCGGCGGCGGCACGCATGCCGGCGACCGGTGTGCGCAACTCGTGGGCGGCATCCGACACGAACGACCGAACCCGCGCCTCGGCCTCGAGCGCCTTCCGTTCCGCGCCCTCGACCGCGTCGAGCATCTCGTCGAAGGCGAGTGCCACCCGGCCGATCTCGGTGCGTGGATTGCCCGGTCGCAATCGCCGACCGCGGTCACCCCCGGCGATGGAGCGCGCGACGCCGGTCATCCGGTCGAGCGGTCGGAGCGATGCCCGCACCACGAGCACGAGGCCGACGGCCGCGACGACCAGGAACGCCCCCGACGCCCCGAGCATCACCCAGCGCAGCTGCGCCAGGGTCTGCCCGACCGAACTCGCATCGGCCGTCAGCGTGATCGTCGACCCGTCACTGAGCTTCGACACGAGAGTGATGATCTGGTCATCGTCGGTGATGCGCGACGAGCTGATCGTCACATCGGCGGCGTCGGCCGGAGCACTCGACGTGCCGGTCGATCCGGTAGCGGACCCGGTCGACGACGACCCGGACGAGGATCCGGCACCCGCCGCTCCACCCGGCGCATTCCCGGCCGGCCCGACCAGCCCGCCATTCGCCTTCGGCCCCGCCCGCAGCTGCTCCGGGGAGGGCCCGGCGACGATCGAATCGCCGTTCTTGTCTCTGATCAGTACCGATAGCCCCTGGGCCGAGAGGCGTTCTGCGAGCTCATCCGAGCTGACCGTGCCGACGAGAGCGGTCGCGGCGGAGGCACGATCGCGAAGCCGATCCTCGATCTGACTGCGGAGCCGCTGACCGAGGATGGCCTCGACGGTGATCGCGAGGGCACCGAGCAGCACCACGAGGAGGAGCAGCACGGCGACAACGGCGCGCAGGCGAAGAGAGCCCGTTCGGAGGCCGGGCATGGTTCGGGTGGGGCGGATCCTTCGGTTCATCGCACGGCCTCGGCGACCGCGACCCGGTAGCCCATGCCTCGAACGGTATGGATGAGGCGGGGGCCGTGCGACTCCATCTTTCGACGGAGAGACGAAAGGTGGACCTCGACGAGATTGGGGTCGTAGTCGTCGTAGCCCCACACCTGCGTGAGGATCTGACCCTTCGAGAGAGTGCGCCCCCGGCTCGACGCGAGGAACTCGAGGAGGCGGAACTCGGTCGCGGTGAGATCGAGGACGACGTCGCCGCGACGGGCCGAAGCCGCCTCCTGATCAACGAGCAGATCGCCGATCTCGATGACAGACGGAACACGACCGCGGCGGCGGAGCACGGCAGTGACCCGCGCGACGAGCTCGGCCATCGAGAACGGCTTCACCAGGTAGTCGTCGATGCCCTCGGAGAAACCGCGCAGACGGTCGTCGACCTCGTCGCGAGCGGTCAGCATGACCACGGCGGCGTCGGTCGAGGTCCGCACGGCAGCGGCGAGCTGGATGCCGTTCGGCCCCGGCATCATCCAGTCGAGGATCACCAGATCGGGCAGGAACGTGGACAGCTCGGCGGCGATCGAACGGCCGTCGGGGGCGGTTCGGCAGCTGAATCCCTCGGCCGAGAGGGCGGTCGCGACGGAGGTGCGAATGGTCTCGTCGTCGTCGACGATCAGGATCCGGGCGGGGTTGGGCATGAGGGAACGCTACGACTTTTCGCGTGCACGGACCTATGAAACTCCTGCCCAGAGGCTGTCCTTAAGTGATGCTTCAGATTCGACTTCGACTCTGAGTTCACCAGCAACCGGGCAGCAGCCCAGATGAACGGAGCAACCCATGAGCAAGAAAAACAACAACGACGACAACACCCCCTTCGACCCGTTCGGCATGAACCGGGCCGACGACGGCGCCGGCCGCGATGACGCCGGTCGCGCCGATGGCGGCCGTGACGGCGGCACGGGTGCCGGGCGCGCCGACGGCACCGTCGACAACCAGCCGACCGAGGAGTTCGCGAGGCCGGTCGTCGGCACCCCGGGCGGCTCGGACGACTACGCCCAGACGCGAGAGATGCCCGAGATGGGCCGGCCCACCAACGAATGGAACGTACCGGCTCGCGAGACCGTCGTCGCCTCGTACGGCGCGCCCGGCCACGGCAGCGGCTCCGGCAGCAACTCCGGCACCGGCGCCGGCAACGGCAGCGCCTTCGGCACCGGGCAGAAGCGCACCAAGCGCATTGTGATCGGTGCCGCCATCGTTGCGCTCTGCCTCGGCGGGGCCGGGGTGGGCGCCGCGGTCGCGGCCTCGGGCAACGGCAACACCGGATCCACCAGCTCGGCTGCGGGCAGCACCGGATCGAACGGCTCAGGATCCGCGGGAGCCGGCACCAGCACAGCCGAACCGACCGACGGCGCCACGTCCGGCACCGGCGGTGGCTCGAGCTCGACGCCGCAGGCGTGTGCGCCGGGTGCCGGCACGGGGACAGGGACAGGGACGGGTTCTGGGTCCGGCACGGGCTCCGGCTCCGCATCGGGGCCGGCTGCAGGGCCGGCTGCGGGGAAGGGCCCTGCGGCGGGAGCGCTTCCGGCGGGTCCCGCGAAGGGAAAAGCGCCCGCGGCCCCGGCGGACGGGAAGGTGCCGACTGCTTCGGCTGATGGCAAGGCTCCGGCCGCGCCAACGGCGCCCGCTGACGGAAAGGCGCCCACGGAGTCGTCTAACGGAAAGGCGCCTGCTGCGCCTGCGGCTCCGGCCGATCGAAAGGCTCCGGCACTCCCGAAGAAGGGGGAGAAGCCTTCCGCACCGAAGGAAGGCGCGGCACCGACACCTCCCGCCGCAGCGAAGGACGGCAAGACGCCGGCGGCTCCGAAGGCGGGTACCGCACCGACTGCCGAGCCCACCGCGCCGTCCGGGTCAGCGACCGCCCCGGCGGAGTCCTGTGGTGCGTCCTCCTAGGCAGGCACTCACTGCAAGGTGACGTGGATCGGCCAAGGTCACAGCGCCGCGGCGCGCGACCTTGGCCGATCCGCGTCGGGTCGCCCGGCGACGGCACGAGCCACCCCTGCGGAGAACGTCAGCCGACCGGCCCGGAGCCTGTCAGACTCGGTGCATGCCTTCTTTGACGTACGACGTGACCGTGAGCCGCGACGGCTCCGCCTGGCTCCTCGAGATCGCCCCGATCGGTGGTGTCGCCGAAGCCCGCTGGCTCGGCGAAGCCGAATCAGTGGCCCGCGCCTTCATCGCCGACTTCGAAGACGCCGACCCGGAGAAAATTGAGCTCGAGCTGACGGTCGTGTATCCCGGCGACGTCGCCGAGCAGCTCGACCGGGCCGAAGAGCTCCGGCGCACCTCCGACGAGGCGCTCGACGACGAGTGGGAGGCCCTCGGCCGAGCCGCACGCGCGCTCGACGACGAAGGCGTCACGCGTCGCGATATCGGCGACATTCTCGGGCTGGCCGTGCCGAGGGTCCGGCGCATTCTGCGCGGCGGTCCGCGCGAGAACCAGTCGCGGCAAGACGCTCAGTAGGCCTCGAAGCCGGGGCCGGCTACCCGGGTGAGCCGTCGGATCCTTCGTTCGACCCGCAACGAAGACACCGCCTTCCGGCCAGAACGCCGTCGAAAGACGGGGTCCCTGCCGAAAGGCGGTGTCGAGCCCAGCCGAAGGGCTTAGTAGCGAGGCTTGCGGGCCGGGCGCTCGTCGCCGTACTCGCGACGCGGGCGGTCGGAGCGCTCGGGGCGATCCGTCCGCTCGGTGCGAGCGCCGCCACTGCGGCGGTCGGGCCGGATTTCGATGAGCTTGCCGCTGATGCGGGTGTCAGTCAGGCGCTCCAAGACGCTGGGCGACATGTCGGCCGGCAGCTCAACGATCGAGAAGTCGGGTCGGATCGCGATCGCACCGAAGTCGTCGCGGCTCAGGCCACCCTCGTTGGCGAGGGCTCCGACGATCTGTCGCGGCTCGACGCGCTGACGACGACCCACCTCGATGCGGTACGGAGCCATCGGCTTCGTGGTGCGGGGGCGGCGCTCGCCGCGGTCTGCGCTGTCACGCTCGGGGCGGTCGCTACGATCGGGGCGGTCAGAGCGCTCGGGTCGCTCGTCGCGACGAGCGGCACGCTCAGCCGCCGGATCGAGTAGGAGCGGGGTCTCGCCCTGGGCGACGACTGCAAGAGCCGCAGCCACATCGGCTTCGGGTACATCGTGGTGCTCGACGTAGTGCGCGATGATGTCGCGGAACGCCGAGATGCGCGGCTCCTGCTCGAGCGCCGCGGTGATCGCATCGTCGAAGCGGGTGAGGCGCGTCACGTTGACGTCTTCGACGCTCGGAAGCTGCATCTGCGTCAGAGGCTGGCGGGTCGCCTTCTCGATGGCGCCGAGGAGGCGGCGCTCACGGGGCGTGACGAAGCTGATCGCGGCACCCGAGCGTCCGGCTCGACCCGTGCGGCCGATGCGGTGCACGTACGACTCGGTGTCGATCGGGATGTCGTAGTTGACGACGTGGCTGATGCGGTCGACGTCGAGACCTCGGGCGGCAACGTCGGTCGCCACGAGGATGTCGAGCTTGCCCGACTTCAACTGGTTGACCGTGCGCTCACGCTGAGCCTGGGCGACATCACCCGAGATCGCCGCCGCCGAGTAACCGCGTGCGCGCAGCTTTTCAGCAAGCGTCTCGGTCTCGCTCTTCGTGCGGACGAAGATGATCATGCCCTCGAAGTTCTCGACCTCGAGGATCCGGGTCAGGGCATCGACCTTCTGCGGGTACGAGACCATCAGGTAGCGCTGGGTCGTGTTGGCCGAGGTCGTGGTCTTTTGCTTGACCGTGATCTCTTCGGCGTCGTTCAGGTACTGCTTCGAGATGCGACGGATCTGCGACGGCATCGTCGCGGAGAACAGCGCGACCTGTTTGTCGTCGGGAGTGTCGGCAAGAATCGTCTCGACGTCTTCCGCGAAGCCCATCTTGAGCATCTCGTCGGCCTCGTCGAGCACGAGGTACTTCAGCTCGGAGAGGTCGAGGGTGCCCTTGGCGAGGTGGTCCATGATGCGGCCGGGGGTGCCGACAACGACGTGGACGCCACGGCGGAGAGCCGACAGCTGCACGCCATAGGCCTGCCCGCCGTAGACCGGAAGAACGTGGACGCCGCGCATGCCCGAGGCGAACTGCTCAAAGGCCTCGCAGACCTGGAGCGCGAGCTCACGGGTGGGGGAGAGGACGAGAGCCTGGGGCTTCTTCGCACTGACATCGAGGCGCGAGAGGATCGGCAACGCGAAAGCGGCAGTCTTTCCGGTACCGGTCTGAGCGAGACCGACGACATCGCGGCCGGACAGGAGCGTCGGGATCGTCGCGGCCTGAATAGCGGAAGGCGTCTCGTACCCGATGTCGCGCACCGCCTTCAGGACGGCATCGCTCAACCCCAGATCCGCGAACGTCAGGGGGTTCTCGGTCGTCTCGGTCGCTTCGGCCTCGATCGGGGCATTTTCATCACTCACTGTATAGACCGTAGTCGCTCCCGGCCCCTCCCAGGCACGCCCCTAAACTCCTGGCATGCGAATCGTGCGTAACGGCTACAAATTCCTCTTCCTTTTCGCTGCTCTCGTCGTGCTCGGGATCGGCACGACCCTCTTAGGCGAGGTGCCCTCGCTCGCGGTAGCCGCCGCCTGGATCGGTGTTGCCGTGACGCCCCTCGTCGTGGTCATCGCCATCAGGGTCTTCCGGGTGCCAGAGGAAGACATCGTCAGCCCGCGACCGCTCTGGCGGATGACTGGTCGGCCCACCGCCGGCTTCGTCTTGGGCAGCGTCTTGGCCCTCAACATCATCGCCTCCGTCTGGATCGAGATCTACGGTCGGACGATCGGCGCATCCGACTACTCGACAATCGACGGCCCCGGCGGATTGCCCGTGCTCATCGTCGACCTGCTCGTGTCCGCGGTGATCGCCGTGCTGTACTTCCGTTCGTCGATTCGCCTCACTCGGGAGGGGTCACCGGCCGCTGGAGCCGCTCCCGTCGGCTAGATCCGCTTCAGGTTGCCTTCGACGTCTCGTCTTGAGCGGCGGCCGTCTCGGTCGGATCGCCCTCGAGTGAACCTCGGCGGCGCCGCACGACGAAGGTGACCGCCCACAGCACTACTCCGATCACCAGCAGTGCTCCAGCGATGCTGTATTGCTCGCTGCCGCGGCCCGACGACCAGGGCAGGACGAGCCAGAGGCACGCGATGATCCCGATCACGGGGAGCACGGATCCGGCGTGGAAGTGCTTCTGCCGCACGGTGTCGCGACGGAGCTTGAGCACGACGAAGTTGACCACGGCGAAGACCGTCAGAAGCAGCAGCGACGTGGTGCCGCCCAGCACGGCGACGATCGGTGACTCGGGCGACAGCGACACGTAACCGATCAGCAGCAGGCTGAGGCCCGTGGTGAACAGGATCGACGCCCAGGGCGTCTTGTTCTTCGCGTGCACCTTCGACAGAAAGCCCGGTAAGACGTTCTGCTTGGCCATGCCGTACAGCAGACGGCTGGCCATCATCATGTTGATGAGAGCGGAGTTCGCGACCGCGAACATCGAGATGAACGGCAGCAAGAATCCGATGGGGAACCCGGGTGCGGCCGTCTCGACCACGGTCACCAGCGGAGTCTCGTTGTCGGCCAGTTCGCCGATCGGCACGACGGCCACGGCACAGAGGGCGACGAGCACGTAGATGACCGCGGTGATGCCCAGCCCCGTGAGCATGACCCTGGGGAAGATCCGGCTGGGATCTTTCGTCTCTTCGGCCATGTTGACCGAGTCTTCGAAGCCGACCATGGCGAAGAAGGCCAGGCTCGTCGCGGCCGAGATGCTGAGGAGGATGGTCTTGTCGCCCGGCGTCTCGAACAGCACGACGCGCGAGAAGTCGGCGTTACCGCCCGTGATGGCGTACAGGCCGATCAGTATCACCATCACGAGCCCCGACAGCTCGACGAGGGTCAGTACGACGTTCGCCTTGACGCTCTCGGAGACGCCACGGAAGTTGATGAGCATGACGAGCAGCATGAAGCCCATCGCGATGAGCATGATCGTGCCGTTGCCGAGCTCGACGTCGATGCCCACGGCGAGGTTCGCGGCGAACGCGCGCGCTGCCGTGGAGGCGGAGGTGATACCCGAGCACATCACGATGAAGGTGACGATGAACGTGACGAAGTGGACGCCGAATGCCTTGTGCACATAGAGCGCGGCACCGGCGGTCTGAGGATATTTCGTGACGAGTTCGAGGTAGGAGAAGGCGGTGACCAGGGCCACGCCGAATGCGATGAGGAACGGCAGCCAGGCGGCACCGCCGACTTCGGCCGCGACCTGCCCCGTGAGTGCGTAGACCCCGGTGCCGAGGATGTCGCCGACGATGAAGAGGAGGAGGAGCTTCGGCCCGATCGCCCTCTTGAGCTCGGTCGGTTGCTCGCTGTTCGGGGCCGCGCGGCCCGCGGGTGCCTGCGTTGTCGACGACATGAAAACCTCCGGAATCGGCTGGTGCTCGGGTCTTTCGGTTCACGCCATACTGCTGCCCGCCACCGACATTCGCCATGTCAGACCCAGAGATTGCAGGGCGTGCACACTTCAGCCATCGTCCGGTTCGGCCCGCGTCACACGCTGGCGTTCTGCGCGCCGCCGGGGCCTTACCGACGCGCAGCGGACAGGGAGACGTGCCGGGGCGCGTCTCTGTGACCGTGCCACGTCTGCTGAGGCACTCGGGCCCTGCGCGGGGGTTACCCGACGATGGCGAGCGCGAACGGGAGCACGGAGTCGGCGCCCGCCGCGCGAAGCACGCGACCGGCGACCGTCATGCTCCATCTGCTGTCGATGAGATCGTCGACGAGGAGCACCGGCCCGTCCTGCTCGGCCAGGGCGGTGGCGAGAGACGGCCCGACCTCGAACGCCCTCCAGACGTCGGCGAGGCGATAGACGCTGTTTCCGCCGCGCTCGCCGGGGGCGCGTGGCACCTGGTGGGTGACATCGCCAGGGCCGTCCGCCCCTGCACCGGCTCCCGACCCCGGCTCCTGCCTCGTCGAGCTCAGTGACCCGAGCAGCGGAATGCGGCCCACCGACGAAAGGGCCTCAGCCAGTGAAGCCACGAGAAGCGGGTGTGTCGACGACGGCATCGCCACGATTCCTGTCGGTCGTTCCGCCCACGGCCATTCGGCCAGAACCCGGATGCACCCGTCGAGCAGACCCTTCGTGAGGGGAGCGTCGGGTCGGCCGGGGGAGAAGACCTCCCGGAGGGTGGTACCCCAGCCGAGGTCGGTCAGTCGGGCCAGCGCTCGCCCGGGCTCGACGCGCTCGGCCGGGGAGATCTTGCCGCGGAGACTCACCCCGGCTCGGTCGGCACCCGTCGGCCACTGCGCTCGCGGCTCGATCTCCACTCCGACACGATCGAGGGCTCCCGTGGCTTGATCGGAGGCCGAGGCGGCGACGTCGGTCGGAAACCAGACGCCGGCACAGACATCGCACCGCCCGCACGGGGTCGCTGCGGGATCGTCGAGATCGGCTTGAAGGAGCTGCATGCGGCACACGGCTCCCTCCTGGTATCGGAGCATCGACTCCTGCTCGGCCAGCCGAGCTGCGGCGATGCGTTCATAGCGATCTCGGTCGTAGCTCCACGCCACGCCCGTCGAGATCCAGCCACCCTGCACTTTGCTGACCGCCCCGTCGACGTCGAGCACTTTGAGCATCAATTCAAGGGGCGTTCGCTTGATGTCGACTCGAGCCTCGAGGGCCGGAGTCGAGAGCGGCTTGTCGGAGAGCTCGGCGAGGACCGCGGAGGCCCGCGCCTCCGACGGCATCGACGCGGTGGCGAAGTACTGCCAGATCTCAGTGTCTTCCCGCCCAGGCAGGAGAAGCACGTCGGCATTATCGGTGGCTCGACCCGCTCGCCCGATCTGCTGGTAGTAGGCCACTGGCGACGACGGCGCCCCCAGATGAAGGACGAAACCGAGATCGGGCTTGTCGAAGCCCATGCCGAGAGCGCTCGTTGCGACGAGAGCTTTCAGGTCGTTGCTTTTGAGCCGCTGCTCGAGCTGTTCGCGCTCTTCCGGGTCGGTCCGCCCGGAATACGAGCGGACGTCGTACCCGGCATCGCGGAGCCAGCGGGCGGTGTCGTCGGCGGCCGAGATCGTCAGCGTGTAGATGATGCCCGAGCCGGGCAGCTCGCCGAGGTGGTCGACGAGCCACCCGAGCCGGTCGCGGCTCGACGGAAGCGTCAAGACACCGAGCCGCAGGGAGGCGCGAGCGAGAGAGCCCCTGATCGTCACGACCTCGGCGCCAGCGGCGAGCTGCTCCTCGACGTCGGCGACGACGCGCGCGTTGGCCGTCGCGGTCGTGGCTAGCACCGGAACCTCGTGCGGCAGAGTGCGAATTAGCTCGGCGAGCCGACGGTAGTCGGGACGGAAGTCGTGGCCCCAATCGGAGATGCAGTGGGCTTCGTCGACAACGAGCATGCCGAGTGTTCGCAGCAGTTCGGGCATCTGCTCGTCGCGGAATCGCGGGTTGTTTAGACGCTCGGGGGAGACGAGGAGCACGTCGATCTCGCCCGCGGCGATCTTCTGCTGCACGTCGCCCCACTCGTGGGCGTTGGCCGAGTTCACGGCGGCCGCTCGAACCCCGGCACGAGCGGCGGCGGCCACCTGATCGCGCATGAGCGCCAAGAGAGGGCTGACGAGGAGGGTCGGGCCGGATCCTCGTCGCCGAAGCAGGAGGGTCGCAATGAAGTACACCGCCGATTTGCCCCAGCCGGTGCGTTGCACGACGAGTGCTCGTCGTCGGTCGGCGACGAGCGCTCGGATGGCCTCGAGCTGGCCGTCGTGGAAGACGGCGTCGGCTCGACCGGTGAGGGCTCGGAGGAGTTCAAGGGCCTCGGCATCAAGCGAGGTGGGGGTCGTGACCGTCGCGGTGTCGGCAGAGGGCGTCGACATCAGGCCTCCAGCAGACCGCGGATGTCGTCGACGGTGAGCGCGCCACCGAATGCCGCCTCGTCGTCGCTCATCATGGCGTCGAACAGCTTCGCCTTCGTTTCTTTTAGGGCCATGACCTTCTCCTCGATGGTGTCGTTGGCGATCATCCGGTAGACCATGACGTTCGACGTCTGGCCGATGCGGTGCGTGCGGTCGATCGCCTGGGCTTCGGAGGCGGGGTTCCACCAGGGATCGAGCAGAAACACGTAATCCGCTTCGGTCAGGTTCAAACCGAAGCCGCCCGCCTTCAGGCTGATCAGGAACACCGGGGCCGAGCCCGACTTGAACTCGTCGATGACTTCACCGCGTTTGCGGGTGCCGCCGTCGAGGTAGGCATGGGCGATTCCGGCGCGATCGAGTTGGTCTGCGACGAGCGAGAGGTACGAGGTGAACTGGCTGAAAATCAAAGCACGATGACCGCCCGCCACGACATCGACGAGCTCATCGAGAAGAACATCGAGCTTGGACGACGGAATACCGCTGTATTTGTCGCCGTCGATCAACGACGCGTCGAGGGCAAGCATTCGCAGCAACGTCAGAGACCGGAACACGATGAACCTGTTGCGATCGAGGTCGTCGACGAGATCGAGCAGCTTCATCCGCTCGCGCTGCAGGACGAGGTCGTAGAGCTTGCGGTGCGCCGGAGCCAGATCGACTCGGAGTATCTGCTCTTGCTTCGCGGGCAGCTCGGAGGCCACGAGCTCTTTCGTGCGTCGAAGCATGAGCGGCCGAATTCGTCGCCGGAGTCGTGCCAGCAGATCGGGCCGCTCGTTCAACTCGATGGGCTTGAGATACTCCTCGGTGAAGCGCAGGCCTGTCGTCAACAGGCCTGGCGAGACCACGTGGAAGAGCGCCCAGAGATCCATGAGGTCGTTCTCGAGCGGCGTGCCGGTGATGGCGAGTTTGAACGGGGCCTTGAGGTCGACGGCCGCTTTGTGCGCTTTCGACCGGTGATTCTTGATCATCTGCGCCTCGTCGAGCACCAGGCCGCTCCACTCGACCTCTTGGTAGCGGGCGAGGTCGAGTCGGAGCAGAGCGTACGAGGTGATGACGACGTCGTTGTCGCGAGCGATGTCGTCGAACCTCTGTCGGCTCTTGGCCACGGTCGACGTGATGCCGGTGACGCGAAGAAAGGGAGTGAAGCGACTCGCCTCAGCGACCCAGTTCGACACCACCGAGGTGGGGGCGACGACAAGAAAGGGGCGAGAAGGATGCGTCGCACCCGCCTCGGCGGAACGCGCTTTGGCATGGGCGATGAGCGCGAGGGTCTGAAGCGTCTTACCGAGCCCCATGTCGTCGGCCAGCACGCCGCCGAGCCCGTGCTCGAGGAGGAACGCGAGCCAGCGGAACCCCTCGACCTGGTAGGGACGGAGTTCGGCTTGGACCGCTGACGGAACGACGATGTCGGCGATCTGTTCGCCCGCTGCGATTCGATTCAGGCCGTCGGTCGTCTCGCGCCATGATTCGGCCTGGTAGGTCTCGTCGGCGAGCTCCTCGAACTCCGACCAGAGGCTGGCCTGGTACCGACTTATTGTGAGCTCGCCTGTCTCCCACTCGTCGAGGGCCTCCGCCTCGGCGATGAGGCGCTTCAGCTCGTCGAAGACGGGCTGCTTCAGGGAGAGGTAGGTCTTGTCGACGAGGAGGAGCTTGTTGCGGCCCTTCGACAGAGCGGTGAAGAGTGGGGCGAAAGGAATCGTGCGCCCCTCGACCGTGACCATGACCCCGAGATCGAACCAGTCTCGGCGGTCGGTCTCCACAGTCGTCACGGCCAGTTTCGGCGTCGCAGTGAGCTCGCGATAGTCGGGCTTCTCACCGAGCTGGACGATTCGGAGATCGTCGCGGGATTCGAGTACCGGAAGCACAGTCGAGACGAACTCGGCCGCATCTAGACCGTGCAAGACGAGTGCAGTCGGGGCGCCACCGAGGTCGTCTTCGAGAGTCTCGGGCAAGGAATGGGCGGCAAGCGGTTCGGTCAGCCCTGCTGCGATCCACGCCCAGTGGAGTTCGAGTCGGTCGCCCTCGGCGAAGCTGATCGTCAGCGTCAGCATCGGTGGCTCGATCTCGGGCAGCCGCACCGATGCGTTAGAGCTGACCACCGGAATCGCGCGCGACAGTCGCGGGTAGAAGTCGGTGAGGAACTCGTCGCGCCCCTCGGGAGGCACGTCGATCGCGCCCTGCGCTCTGAGGAGCGACCGCACCTCTTCGGTGAGATGCCCGGTTGGAGCGAGCACGAAGTGGGGCGCCGGGCTGAACGAGGCCCTGTAAACGCCATGATCGGCGATGAGACCGAGCTCTCTCGACGGCACGGTGAGGTCGTCGATGACGACGGCGGGCTCGACGTGGAGAGTGCCGGCCGCCACACCGGCCTCGCCCACCGGAATCGATTCGGCGACATCAAGCGTGACCCGACCCGACCCCGCCACCCTGACGTCGGTCTCGCGCTTGCCAGTGACGAGGTCGATGCCGAGCCGGGCCCCCTCGGCGAGGAGCGGCCAGAGAAGCGGGCTCGCGAAATCGTCGAGGTAGAGCCAGTCGGCCTCGCCGGGTACGTAGGCGTCGCGCGCGGAACGGTGAAGCGACTGGAACTGCCCGAACCATCGGTGCTGCTCCGCACTGACCCCAAGGCGGTTCAGTGAATAGGGAAGGGTCGTCCATGTCAGATTGCTTCGCGTCCAGTTGCCAGCCGCGCTCTTCGTGACGGGCCGCATACCGAGACGGAGGGAGGTGCCCGCTGAAAGGGCGCTCCGCGCCGAAGCCGCCCTGGAGGTCGGGGCGCCCCAGCGCGCCGAGTGACTGCGCGATCTCTCGCGCAATTCGAACTGGAGGCCCATCGGGGTCGCCGGTGCGCTGAGCGGAGACGTACCCCGGGTCAGGGCACCGAGAGCCGTTCGCCAGACGGGTGCGGCCTCGGTGGGGAGCGCAACAGACGTAGTGGTCAGCTGCGAGGACTCGAGGACTTTCGCGGCATTCGTCGCGAGCACGAGGGCCGCGACGTGCTTGCATGCCCCACCCACGGGGCACGAGCAACTACTGGCGCCGGGTCGGCCGTAGTCGCCGCGAAGGGGTGTCAGCGTGACGGCGGCCTCGTAGGGCGCCGGATCGCCGCCTCGAACGGAGCCCGTCAGCAGATGATCGTCGGCGTTCCACGCGGTCGTCTCGACGCGGTGCTCGCGAACGTAGCTCTTGGCGCGCTCGAACGCGGGCCGACCGACGAGGCGGATGACGTCGGTGGCGTCGACGAGTGGGGCAACAGCGAGCATGCGACAAGTCTCGCAGGGGCCGCCGACACCGTCGGAGCCCCGAGCGAATCTGTGGAGAAGTCAGACGAGGCGTCGGGCTACGAGCACTTCATCGCTTCCTTCACGGGACGGGTGCTGTTGCAGACCGGCCTCCACGATGGTCCAGTCGGTCGGCTCGAGAAGCTCGGCCAGTTTCGCGGCCGCCACGAAGTAATCCGGGCCCATTGCGGAGTGGCCGTGCGCTTCGTGTGCCACCACGAGCAACGTACCCCCGGGGGCGACCGACGCCGCCAGGCGCTTCACGAAGGGCACGAGATCGGCCAACGGAAAGTGCGAGTACTGCGACGACACGAGATCGAAAATGCGCTCGGGAGGCGCCCACTCGAGCACATCGGCCTGCTTCCATTCGATTCGCGCAGCGACCTCGCCGTCCGCTGCGATCACCGCCGCGGAGCGATCGAGAGCCACACTCGAGATGTCGGTCGCCGTTACCCGCCAGGAGTGGCGCGCGAGCCAGATCGCGTCGGCTCCCTCACCGCTCCCGATGTCGAGCGCGACACCAGGATCCAACGCCTCGACAACGCGAACCAGGTGCGGATTCGGCTTTCCGCTCCACACCCTCGTGTGTTCGGAGTAGCGGTCATCCCAGAAGCGCTTGTCGAACGGCCCCGTCCACTCCTCCGGGATCGTCATGCCGTGCCGGTGGTCGGTCGAATCGGACGCTTCGTGATCAAGAGACATGGAGGAAGTCTTGCCTGCCACGACTCCGCCGACCAAGGCTCCTTGCTGAAAGAGCAAGATCTCGCGGGAGCTCGGCTGTGGACAACTCCAGCGGCTTTTCTGCAGTCAGGCTTACTCTCACTCTTATGACCTCACGCCTCGCCGCCCCACCGGCGACCCCGCTTTCTACCCGAGCCGGGCTTCGCTCCTCACGGTGTTGGGCCGCCGCGTCCGGTGTCGTGGCGCTCGCCGCCTTCCTGGGCTCGGCCGAGGCCGTGGCCGTCGTGGTCGGAGCTCGCTCCAGCCCACTCATCGCAGTCGGGGGCGCCGTCATCGATCTCGCACCGCCCGCAGCGAAGAACGTGATGGTCGATCTGTTCGGCACGGGCGACAAGGCAGCGCTGTTCGTTCTCATGGGGGTGCTGCTGGTGGTCATCACCGCAGCGGCGGGAATCCTCGAGCGTGCTCGTTTTCCTTTCGGGCGGCTCGTCTTTGCTCTTGGCGGAGTTCTCGCCATCTTCGCGGTCCGGACGCGCGCTGACGCCAGCGACTTCGACGTCGTGCCCGCGGCGGTGGGCACCGTGGTGGCCATCCTGGTCTTGCGCGCGCTCATCGGAAAGCTGTTCCGCTGGGACGCAGCGAGTCGATCCCAGTCGGGAGGCAGTGAGAACGCGGAGCTCAGGCCGCCTCTTCGCTCGACCCCGCTCGAACGACGTTCGTTTTTGCTCGTGTCCTTCGTCGCTGCGGCAGCCTCCGTCGTCGTCGGAAGCGGGGCTCGTCTCATCAATGCGACAGCCGTGAACGCGGCCGCGCTCCGCGACTCGGTCCGGCTCCCTCGACCGGCGACCCCCGCGTCGGCGGTCCCCTCGGGGGCATCCCTCGACGTGGCCGGCATCACGAGCTACGTGACGCCGAACGCCGACTTCTATCGAATCGACACTGCTTTATCGGTGCCCCAGATCGATCCGGCGAAGTGGTCGCTCGAGATCTCCGGTTTGGTCGATGCTCCGGTAACACTCACGTGGCAGCAACTGCTCGATCTTCCGCTCGTCGAGCACATGGCCACTCTGAGTTGTGTCTCGAACGACGTCGGGGGTGACCTCATCGGCAATGCGCTGTGGCTCGGTTACCCGATCCGCGAGCTGCTCAAGCGGGCCGGAGTGCAGGAGTCCGCCGACATGGTGCTGTCGACCAGCATCGACGGCTTCACCGCCGGCACCCCCCTCTCGGTGCTCCAAGATCCACAGACACAGGCACTTCTCGCCATCGGCATGAACGGTGAGCCGCTCCCGGTCGAGCACGGCTTTCCCGTGCGCATGGTCGTTCCCGGACTCTTCGGCTATGTCTCCGCCACGAAGTGGGTCACTTCACTCCGGGTCACCCGCTTTGCAGACGAGAAGGCGTACTGGTCGACCCGAGGCTGGGACGAAAAAGGCCCGGTCAAACTCGAGTCACGCATTGACACGCCTTCCGGCGGTGCCTCGGTCTCGGTCGGCGCCGTTCCGATCGCGGGGGTCGCCTGGGAGCCCCACACCGGAGTGGAGCGGGTCGAGGTCCGAATCGACAGCGATGCGTGGCAGACGGCTGAGCTGGCTGACTCTGTGTCGGATGACACCTGGCGACAGTGGGTCTATCGCTGGCAAGCAAAAGCAGGCAGCCACCGGATCCAGGTGAGAGCAACATCGAAAGACGGGCGCGTGCAGAAGGCCAAGTATCTTCCTCCCGCTCCGAACGGTGCCGAGGGGTGGGACGAAGTGACGGTAACAGTCGCCTAGTTCCCTAGGGACGTACCCGTGGTGGTGCTGGCGCGCTGGTGACGCTGAGGAGAGTAGGGAGCTACCGCACCGCGACGAGCAGGCTTGCGAAGGTCAGCGTTCCGAATGCGCCGAGTGCGACCAGTGCCGCGCAGACGATGGTGACCACTCGCTGTCGACGACGTTCAGACATTCGCGCCAACCGGCGAGTCGCCGACTCAGCAGCGGCGCTCGTCGAGAGGAGCTCGAGCCCGGCAAGTGCGCGCTCCGAAAAGGTGGCCGGTCGCTCTTGTGCTGAAGCACGCTGGCTCTTCGCGATTGTTCCCCGGTGGTGCTGCATCGAGATGCTCATGAGTGCCTCTACTCGTTGACTGGTGTGATCTATCAGGTGATTCGGAGCATCCACAGATCCGGGTTGGTTCTGGTGACGCCGGGCCCCAGGCCGACATGGCTCCCCTCCGAATCGGGCGTGCTTCAGGCGGGCCCCGGCGGAACCACAGGATCATCAAATCTGGTTCCCCGAAGGAACGGGGGATTGCGGGGTGTCTTTACCGGTGAGCGTCACGCCCGCCGCGTACCCATCGACTCGGTGTGACGTGCGCACCAAGTACCGCCACCGCGTTCGCCACCGTGATCAGAGCTGCAGCCACGATGAGGGGTCGCGCGTCGGGAGGAGTCGGGGTGATGGGCACGCCGAGGAACGGGGCCACGAGCGCTGCGGTCGTGACCGAGAGCGCCCAAATGCCGAGAGCGGGAAGAAGCGCCGTGATCGTGTAGATGACGACCTTGAGGAGGTCGAGGGAGAGCCGTTGGCTGGCCGATGCACCCATGTGAGCGAGAAGGTGGCTGTCATGCTCCTCAGCGGCCCGCCCGATGGTGAGGGCGACACCGCCGCCGACGAGCGCGACGACGGCGCTGGGCCCGAGGGTCCAGATGAGTTCTGCCCAGTGGGAGTCCGGCGGTGCGTGGATCAGGCGCGCCACATCGACGGCACCCTGCACCGAGCCGACCAGGCCGATAACGAGACCCCCGATCACCACGGTCGATGAAGCGACGCTCACCCGCTCGGCGGCAGCGTGGCGGGCTAGGTGCCACGTCGCACTGAGCTTGCCCGGCAGGCAGGCCGTCCAGAACAGGATGAGTCGCCGCGCGCTCGCGGGCATGACTATGGCCGCGCCGATGACGAGCCAGAGCGAGACGGAGGATGCGAGGGCGATCACCCTGAGCGCCGGAGTGATGCCGAGTGTGTCACTGGTGGCTTCGGCTCCGGGTGGACTGGCGCCGATCAGGAGCGCACCGACGGTAGGAGGCAGCGTGAGAAGAAGAATGGCCCCCGCGACGAGCCATCGCACGAGGGGAGATGCCTGCACCTCTCGGTCTGTCTCACGAAGGGTCAGGGCGGGGCTGGTTCGCGAGGCGCTGAGAGCGGCGGGCAGCGTGGCGAGGCCGACGAGGACGATCACCAGGGCCGCGGCGATCGTCGACGCGGAGGTTGTCACGCTGAGAGCCTCGGCTGGCGACGGCGAGCGGGGCAAGATACCGAGGGAGGCGTAGCCGGAGGTCACAGGAGAGACAAGGCCTGCGGCGAAGGGCACGGCGAGAAGCGCGCCGGCCGTGGCGCTCACAACGGAGCGAACGAGCAGAGCCTGGCTGACCTGCCGTGGGGTGACGCCGACGATCATCCACGATGCGAAGAGTCGTCGGTTCACCCTTACGCCCAGGCTGGTGGTCGAGCTGACCGAGGTGGCGAGAGTGAGCAGCGTGAACGCCGAGATCGAGCCGAACGCGCCTTGGCCTTTGGGCGCCTGAAGTGCTTCGAAGATCGCCGCACTGCCGACGAGCGAAAGGGCAAGCGTGCTCGCGAGAGAGATCGCAGCGATCGCGGCCAGCGACCGTGGATCGAACAGCGCCTGGCGCCACGCAAGCAGGATCATTCTGCGACCCCGGTCATTCCGGCCCCGGCCTCGGCCCCGACCGCCCGGCACCCGGGAGTGACGTCGGCTGTGGGGTCGATGGGCCGCGGATCCAGCGCTCCAGTGCCTCTCGACGGGGATCAACGGCGTCGACGAGGATCCGCCCGCCGGCGAGGACTATCGCCCGGTCGGCGCGCGCGGCAGCGGCGAGGTCGTGGGTGACTAAGGCCACAGCAGAGCCGGCTGCGGCTCGCTCGCGCAGAAGATAGATGGTGCTGGCCGAACTCACCTCGTCGAGGGCGGCGGTCGGTTCATCGACGAGAACGATCTCCGCCGGCGTCGCTAGCAGTCGAGCCAGAGCGACTCTCTGCCGCTCTCCTCCCGAGAGGGTCGCTGGCATGTCGCTCGACGCCCACGCCATTCCTACGGCGTCAAGGGCGCGTTCGGCTGTATGCAAGAGCCGCCTCTGCGGCATTCGATGCCGGAGTCGAGTCGGAAGCACGACATTCTCCCGACAGGAGAGTGCACTGAACAAATTGTCGGCTTGAAGAACTAGTGCCACGTGGTGGAGGCGGAACGCGGCGAGCTTGTTTCGGCGAAGGCCCTGGAGATTCGCGCCGAGCAGCGTCACCGTGCCTCGGTTCGGACGGTTGATTCCGGCCAGGCAGGCCAGCAGGCTCGACTTGCCCGCTCCGGACGGGCCGATGATCGCGACCACCTCACCGGGAGCGATCGAGAGCGAGACGTGTGAGAGCACCGGTCTCGGTGGTTCGAGCTTCGTTCGGCCCGGTACCTGAAGGCAGAGGTGTTCAGCAACGATCGCGGTCACCGGCTTGTCGCTCTCTGAGGATTGCCCGGCAAGAACGATGGAAGACACGCGAGATCACCGGTGAGGGCGGCGCGCGTCGCAGTGAGCGTAGAAAGCACACCGGCGGTACCCGTGCCCCAGTCGGATGACAACCGGAGGAGCTGCTCACCAGGGAAGGCGATTCCACCACCGTGTCGGATCGCATGGAGCCCGAGTGCGCCGGCATGCTCGCGGAGTGTCTTCGACGCGGTGTCGCTCGCGTGCCCCGATGCGATCAACTCGGCCAGAAACTGCATCAACCCGGCTCGCCCCGAAAAGAGACCGGAATTGATGGTGAACGCCGTCGACGCCGCCCGTTCGATCGCGGGGAGCGCAGCACGCAATCGTGGCGACGGGCACACGCGCAGCACGGCAAGAGCCGCGAGACCGATACCCGTGCTGCCCGAACCGAGGTACGGAAGAACGCGCGTGCCGTCGTCAACCTGGAGCGAATCGTCGGGCAGCAGTCGGCATCGGTCGAGATCGGAGATGACCAGCCGTTCGGCCTCTTCCGCCGCCAACGAGTCGTCGAAGCGCTCAGCGAACGCGGCGAGGAAGACGGCGACCCCCGACGCCCCTCGCAGAAGCCCCACGCGACTCGCGTCAGCGGAGCGAGTGTCGGAGACGCGTCGGGCACGGTGGGCGATGGCGGTCAGAAGCTCGCGCTCGGCGTCGTTCGGTTCGCACGCCTGCGACAACAGAGCGAGGCCGATTCCACTCGCGCCGCCGAAGAGGTCGACACCGCACTCGAACGGATCGGCTCGAAGAACACGCGCACGGAGCCCGGGCTCGTCGGTGCCACCGGCAACGAGCGCACCGGCCAGTCCGGTCATCAGCCCCGTCGGGAGAGAAGGATCCGGGAGCTCGCCGCTCAACCAGGCGCGGGCACCCCCGTCGTCGTGCCCCGCAGCCCCGAGCGCCCGCAAGACCCCCGTCACCCCGTGTGCCAGCCCAATTCGCTTCGCTCCGAACTGGTCGATGTCGCCGGGGTACCAGCGCTCGCCGTTGGTCGGTTCGGCGCTGGCGACGATGGACGTGGAAAGGAGCTCGCGCACCTCGTCGAACGCAGCGAGATCACCGTGGCGGAGCCCCGCGAAGAGGTGAGAGATGTCGGGGCCCGTGCCGGCGCGCGGTGGTCGGATGATTGGGTGCAGTGGGGTCAGGTGCGCATCGATCTGCTGGGTGCGCGACTCGCAAAGTTCGAACTTCTCTCGGGCGACACTGAGGTGCAGTGCAGCCTTGGATCCATCGAGGTGATGGATGAAGGTGAGTGGCAGGAGTGCGCTGAGTCGCATCGCGGCCAGAGCATGGGCGTCGCGAGCGGGCCCCGTCACGCAGGGTGCCGCTGAGAACCCGGGGACACCCTGGGGTGATGGAGAAACTCGAGCGTCGATGGCGTGTGCGGACTCGAAATCGATGAGGGTTGTCTGGCCTTCGGGGGAGACGAGAATGTTTTCGGGGTGAACGTCGCCGTGAACGAAACCCGCTCGGTGGATCGACTCGAGAGTCTGCTGGACTGAGTCGAAGAGGCGGTCGGCCTCGTCTCGGTAGGCAATACGCTCGCGGGCCGTCGAGGATGCCCGGAGCAGAGGGTTTCGGGAATGCAGGTGGCGGTTGGCCGTGCGGCCCGGAGCGGCATGCAAGGAGAGAAACCGGTGGCCGCCCGACTCGAAGGCGTTCTCGAGACGGACTACCCCCTCGACGTGGGAAAGAGCCCGGATGACCTCCTCTTCTCGACGAAGACGTGTGACGGCGTCGTTGCCATCGGGGTCGAGCCCGGTGAACGGCCGTGCCTCTTTGAGGATGACCGGTGCACCCGTATCGCGCCGAGTCGCACGGTAGAGCCCCCCGGCCGCGCAGAAGCGAATGGCGCCGGTGACGTCGTATTCGGCGAGGTCTCCGGTGTCTGCATCGCGGACCTGTCGCATGCGCTCGGCAACCGCCTCGGGTAATGGCACCCACGACGGCGGTGCGAACGAGGGAGAGCGAACGTCGGGAACCAGTGTGCCGTCGGGGGCTTCAACTGCGAGGAGGCGTGGCCGGTCGGCGCAGGGATCGGCGAAGGGGTCGCCGTGGGGTGCGTCTGAGGCGCCGCGGGCGCCTTTGGTGTCTGGGTCGTCGATATAGCGCTCGCGGAATCCGCCGAAGCGGAGGAAGACCGGAGCATCGTCGTTCCAGCGGAGATCGCCGAGGATGCCTGGGCCCTCGAGGTGGGTGAGTTCGTGGACGAGTTCGTCGAGAACCGATATGAGCTGAGTCTCGTCGGAGGGATAGACGGTGACGAACTTGCCGCTGGCCGTTCTCGGTGCGAGCTTGCCGTTCTGAGCGGCCAGGGCGGCCGGCCCGGGTGCGAATTTGAACGGGATGCGATTAGCGGCGCAGACCTCGGCGACTCCCTCGAGGACGTCAGGTGCTGAAGCGAGAGTCGCGGAGCAATGGATCTTCCAGCCCTGCGGTGGCAGCTCATGGCCTCGGGGGCTGACGATCGTCCAGGTCTCGATTTCGTGGATGACCCACTTGCTCCAGTCAAGATAGATCGGCAGCCCGTAGTCGCGCGCGGGCCTCGTGCGCCGCTCCTCTCGGCCGTAAAACGGACTGCCGATCGGCAGAAACTTCAAATAGCGGTCGTCCATGAGCCTCACTCCTTGAGATCGGATCGAAGGCCTCCAAGCCGCGCCTCCTCGTCGATGGCCGCAAAGCTACCAGAAATAAGGTGTTTGACATTCGTGTTTTACACAGCCTAAATTCTGTGGGCAGGACGTTCTGTCCGGCCCGGCACAGCCCGGTTTCTTCCGTACGAAAGGCATCACGAATGAACACTTCCGATCTGCAGAACCTCAGGGCCGAGACGATCGACGACGGCGAAATCGGGCTCCTCTGGAGTTCGATCAGCCTCTACCTCTGCTCGTAGCGTGACGTACCGCCGTCGGCTAGGGCCTACCGGCCGGCGGCGGTGCGACGCGCTCTGGTGGGTAAGGCGCGATCAGTGATCTGAGGCAGAAGCTCCGGAAGCCGTAGCTCGAACGTCGCGTCGGCGGGATCGAAAGAGTGCTCCGGCAACCATCACGACAAAAACGCCCACTACCAAAGCAAACCCGGCCCCGATTGTTGCATTCACGCCGCCGCCGGGAGTGTCGGACGCGTAGGACGCGGTCAGAATCCAGGGCACCGAGAGCGAGGCGTGGGTGACCCAGACGATCAGCACCAGCGCCAGCCCGATCGTGATCATGAAGAGGGGCGCGAGGATCAGCGCCGCCGATGTCGCGAGGGCCATTTCGCCGAGAATGGAGCGCCGGATCCTGGTCAGAGATTTCCACACACGAAGAGAGTATTGGAATATCGAATCCTCGAAAAGTGGCACAGTGGTGTCATGAACGACGTTGTCCATTTTGTTCTCGCCGGGGTCTCATGCTCGCTCACGCGCCAGGATGTCGAGCGGAGTCTCCATGATGTCGACCCAGCGCCCGTCACTTCTCAAGCCGCCTCCATCAACGGCCTCTGGTACCCGGTCGGGCAGGCTCTCGAGGTGGCTACCGGGGTGGATCGGCGCAAGTTTCGCTCTCGCGAGGCCCGACGGCATCTCGCTCAGTTCGGTTTCGAGCTGCAGAGTTCGGTACCGCTGCGATGACCGCGCAGGATCCGCGGAGCCGCGATCACCTTGACGCCCCGGGCGGGCCTGGGGCCGAGCCTCCCCGCCGGCTACGGCTGATCTTCGCACGCGTGCGGGTGGTCGTGCTCGTCGGAATTATGTTCCTTCTGATCGGCAGTCGCGCGCTCTTCGCCACAGAGCGGGTGCAGGTGACCTGGCCGGCCGCGGTCCTGGGCTATGGCGTGCCGATCGCCGCGACGGCGCTGCTCGCCTGCGCCATGACGCGCAGGCCGGGCGATCGGCGATTCGATGTCACGGCACTCTCGCTGTCGTCGTCGGCGTTCGCCGTCCTGTGTTCGACGGTGAACGAATCGGTCGTGGTGACGCCGGCACTCGGCGTCGTCCTGTCGGTCGCTGCGACGATCTGGGCAACGGTGTCGCGGGGAGACCGGCAGCAATCGAAGATCCCGGATGTCGGCGGTCGTAGGTAGCGTTTTCGCCAACAGACCACCCGGTGCGAGGAGAGCAGTTGTACGTCGATAGTCAGAACGACCGCGTCGTTACCAGCCCTACCGATCTCAGCGTGTGGGCGGCGTGCGAGTGGGGGTTCCTGCGGCGGCTCGACGCGAAGCTCGGGCGAATCGACGGAGCGCTCGACGAGCCCGACTCGATGCTGGAGCGCACTGCCGCCCTAGGCATTGCCCATGAGGAGCGGTATCTTGAGGTGCTGCGGAGTCGGTTCGGAGCGGACGGCGTGGTGGAGTTCGCCGACCGGCCGAAACCAGCTGACTACGCCGCTGCTGCCGAGCAGGCACGGGAGGCGATGGCCCGCCGGGTGCCCGTTCTCTATCAAGCGACGTTCTTCGACGGGTGGTTTCTCGGTTTTTCCGACTTTCTCGTGCTGAATGAAGCGGGAGAGTACGAGGTGTACGACACCAAGCTCGCCCGGCACGCGAAGATCTCGGCGCTCCTTCAGCTCGCGGGCTACGCCGAGCAGATAGAGGCACTCGGCATCCCGGTCGGTGACCGGGTGCACTTGGTTCTCGGCGATGGTCGCGTCAGCAGTCATGACCTGATCGACATCCTGCCGGTGTACCGGGTTCAGATCGAGCGGCTGCGCGGAGTTCTCGCCGAGCGTGTGGTGGCCACCGACCCCATCGAGTGGGGCGATCCGCGCTTCTCGGCGTGTGGCCGGTGCGTTCACTGCTCCGTCGAGGTGGAGCGCCACCGCGATCTCGTGCTCGTCGCGGGCATCACTGTGGAGCAGCGCAGGAGGCTCACCGAAGCGGGGGTCGCTTCGATCGATGAGCTCGCTTCAATCGATGAGCTCGATTCGATCGATGGGGTCAAGGCCGTCGGCGGGTCACACCGACCGATTCCCGGCATCTCGCCGAAGGTGCTCGATCGCCTCGCCCGTCAGGCGAGGGCGCAAGTGGCGAGCGACGAGGTCCCACCGACTGAAGGCGAACGACCCGGCGAGCGGCGGCCGATCGTCGAGGTCGTCTCGCGAAAGGCGCTCGATGCCGTTCCCGCCTCTGACGACGGCGACATCTTCTTCGACTTCGAGGGCGATCCGCTCTACACCGAAGACAATCGCACCTGGGGCCTCGACTACCTCTTCGGGTTGGTCGACAACGACGACGCGTTCGTCACGTTCTGGGCGCATGATGTCGCAGGTGAGCGACAGGCGCTCGTCGACTTTCTCGCCTTCGTGCGAGAGCGCCGTGCCAGGCACCCGGGTATGCACATCTATCACTACGCCTCGTATGAGAAGACGCACCTGCTGTCGCTCGCGGCGCGACACGGAGTCGGCGAGGACGAGGTCGATGAGCTGCTCCGGCAGAACGTCCTGGTCGATCTCTATCCGATCGTCCGGCAGGCTCTCGTCGTCGGGTCGCGGAGCTACTCCATCAAAAAGCTCGAACCCCTCTACATGCCGACGACCAGAACCGGCTACGACGTCGCAAACGCGGTCGACAGTATCGCCGCCTATGCGAACGCGATCGACGTCGTTCGTTCGGGTGACGTCGACGAAGGCCAGCGCCTCCTCGACCAGGTCGGCGACTACAACCGGTACGACTGCGTCTCGACGCGGCGGTTGCGAGACTGGCTGCTGACACTTCGCGGCGATGTTCACGAGACCGTCTCGACCGATGGGCTCTCCGCAACCGACCTCACCCTCGTCGAAGCGCCGCTGCCGCCCGAGCCCGACCCCGTCTTCGTTGCCCTCATGGCACTCGTCGAGGGTGTCGATCCCGCTCAGCGCACGGCAGACCAGACCGCCCTAGCCCTTGCGGCCAGTGCCATCGACTACCACCGTCGCGAAGCAAAGAAATCCTGGCAGGAGCACTTCAACCGCCTCGAGGCGGACATCGCCGATTTCGCCGACGACAAAGACGTCTTCGTGGTCGAGCGCGCCTCGGTCGAGAGTGAGTGGGCGCCCCCGATCAAGCCGGCGAGAAGCTGGTCGCGACACCTGCGGCTCCGCCTGCGTCCGGCGCCGGGAAGTCGCCTCTCCGTCGGTGAGAAGCCGCGGGCCCTCTACGACTTTCCACCCCCTCCCGGGATGAAGACGTCAGGCCCGGCCTCGCGGGGCTTCACCGGGTCCATTGAGATCTCAGAGATCGTCGGAGCGAACGATGCCATGGTCGACGCGATCGTGCGAGAGGTGCTTCTGAAGGGCGTCGACCCGTACGACGCTCTCCCGGTCGCCTTGACTCCCGGCCCACCGATCGCGACGAAGGTGCTCAGCGGCGCGATCGCCGAGTGGGGGGAGTCCCTTCTCGACCATGATGCGAGCGACCTGCCGGCGGATCCTGTGCTCGATCTGCTGCGCCGGCGACCCCCGCGAGCGGTGATCGCTCCGATCGTGGGCGACGACACCGTCGGAGCAGTCGTATCGACCCTGCTCTCGTCCGAACAGAGCTACCTCGCCATCCAAGGGCCACCCGGCACCGGCAAAACCTACGTCGGCTCGCGGGTGATCGCGAGGCTCGTCGCCGATCACGGGTGGCGCGTCGGGATCGTCGCCCAGTCGCACGCCGCGGTCGAGAACGTTCTCGACGCAGTCATCGAGGCGGGCCTCGAGCCCGACCGGGTCGGGAAGGCGCCGAAAGACCCCGAGAGACATGCCTCGGGGTGGACTCCGCTCACGAAGAAGTCCGGTGAACTCGATTTTCTGAGCCTCGAAGGTGGCCTCGTCTTCGGCGGAACCGCGTGGACCTTCGCAGGCTCGACAGTGGAGCGACGATCACTCGACCTTCTTGTCGTCGAGGAGGCCGGGCAATTCTCGTTGGCGCCGACGATTGCGGCCAGTGTCTCGGCCGAACGGCTGCTTCTGCTCGGCGATCCCCAGCAGCTGCCCCAGGTGAGCCAGGGCACGCACCCCGAACCCGTCGACGAGTCGGCGCTCGGATGGCTTGCCGACAGACGAGATGTGCTCCCGGCTGAGTTTGGCTACTTCCTCGCCGAATCCCGCCGGATGGACGCTGCGCTCTGCGAGCCTGTCTCCCGGCTCTCCTACAACGGGGCGCTGCGCTCCAGGGCGCCGAAGCGGCTACTGGACGGCATCGAAGCGGGTCTTCATCTCGAGCCCGTCGAGCACCGCGGCAACACGACTGCTTCTCCCGAAGAAGCCGTGCGGGTGGTCGAGGTTGCACTCGATGCGGTGGGTCGCCGCTGGTTCGACGGCCCCGACGATGAGGTCGGGAGGCCGCTCGAGCCTCGCGACATCATCGTGGTCGCGCCCTACAACGCCCAGGTGCATCTGCTGCGCGACGCCCTCGACGACGCTGGTCTGGGAGACACTCAGGCGGGGACGGTCGACATGTTCCAGGGGCGCGAAGGTGTGATTGCCATCGTCTCGCTCGCGGCCTCGTCGGGTAGCGAATCCGTTCGTGGCCTCGAATTCCTGGTGCAGCCCAACCGACTCAACGTCGCTCTCTCTCGCGCCCAGTGGGCGGCCTACCTCGTGGCGTCACCGGCTCTGCAGGTCGGGCTTCCGCACTCGATTGCCGAGATGGCTCTCCTCAGTAGATACGTGCGACTGCTCGATGGAGCCGTCGCCAGCGAGAATCGTCGATCAGCGGAAGTTAAGCAGGGGGCTTAATTTTGCGAAAAGTTAGGTTTATGCTTAATGGGTGTCTCCTGAAAACGTGGTTGCCGTGATCATCGACATCGTCGACTCGCGAGGTCTCTCTGATCGCGACGAGGCGCAGGGCGAGATCGAGCGGGCTTTCGAAGGGACGCCGGGTGTCGAACCGGTAGACCCTCTGCGGGCAACCGTCGGCGACGAATTCCAGGTCATCTACGCCACCCTCTCCGATGCCCTGGTTGCGACCACCAGCGCCGTCCTCGCCCTGCCCTCCGGTGTCGAGCTGCGGTTCGGGTTCGGTTGCGGGGAGGTCCGCTCCGTAGGATCCCGCACGGCCGGCCCCGTCCAAGACGGTCCTGGCTGGTGGTCCGCCCGAGAAGCCATCGAAGAAGCACACCGCCGCGAAGACGGCAGAAGTCCCTTCCTTCGCTCCTGGTATCTCTCTGCCAGCGGTCGAGGCGGCATTGAGGAGCGCGTCGTCAATGCCTACTTCTTGAGTCGCGACCACATTGTCGCCCGAATGACCGCCCGTGCGCGTCGCGTGACACTGGGGCTCCTGCGTGGTGACACGCAGACGCAGATCGCCGAAGCGGAGGGGGTCACGCCCTCGGCCATCTCGCAGTCGGTGCAGAAGTCCGGTGCGATTGCGGTCGTCGAGGGCCTTCGGGCGCTCAGCCCGGGAGGTCGCTGATGCTCGCCGGGCTCCTGCTTGCGCTCATCGGAGTGGCCGACATCGTGAGGGCGAGGGTGGGCGCGACCACGAGGGGCGGGGCGACGCCGAGAACGAGCGCCAGACCCGGGAGTACGGGGCGCTCCGGGAACGCCGGGCGCTCCGGGAACGCCGGGCGCTCCGGGAACGCCGGGCGCGTCGGAAGAAACAGGGAGAGCGCGATCGCCATCGCCGTGGTGTGGATCGGGCTGGGAGCAGTGGCGTGGTTCGGCCTCGGCATCGAGCCGTGGATCGTGCTCGGCGTCGCGGCCGCCGCCGGCCTGTGGGTGGCATCGACCACGGCGGTTGGATCGGGGGTACTGGCATCGATGCCGGGGCGGGCTGTAGCGGGAGAGGCTTCGGGGTCAGTGAGTCGCCGCGAACCCGCTCGGTGGTCGCTTCGTCGATCTGGGTCTTGGCCGTCGATACTCCTCGCGGTCGTGGTCGCCGTGCTCTTCGTCGCTGGGCCCGGCAGTGCCGCTTCCACTACCGGATTCGTCGTTGACTGGCACCGCGACTCCGGGCTCAGCTTCATCGACGCCCTGCCACTCGCCGCCCTCGTGGGTGGTGTCGGCTCAGCGCTGTTCCTCGTCGATTCGGCCAACATCGTCGTGACATCGGCGCTCCCGAGCGGCGTCGCCGTCGTCCCGGGCCTCGACGAGCAGGCTGACGTGACGCCCGGGGAGGTCGAGGATCGACAGGCTGAGGATCTACCCACCTTTGCAGACGAGGAGGTCGGCGAGGTGCCCGAGTCGCAGACGCGGGAGCTCAAAGGCGGACGCCTCATCGGCCCGATCGAACGGTTGCTTCTCGCCGGATTCGCACTCACCGGGGCCTTTCCCGTGGTGGCGGCGCTCATCGCGGCCAAGGGCATCGTCCGGTTTCCCGAGATCAACCGCGCGACTACGGGCAACCCCGCCGAGTACTTCCTCATCGGCAGTCTCGTCAGCTGGGCCACGGCCTTCTCGCTCGCGGGTCTGTGCTGGTTGTTAGCGCTGGCCTAATTTTCGGGCGATGTTAGGTGTGGGCTTAACTGGCGGGGCTGCAGGCTGGAAGTCGAGCGGCCTTGGGTCGGATCCTGGCTGTCCGATAGCGAGATGGCCGTAACTGCAGCCTGGGCGCGGTCGAACGGGAGATTGGGCCATCTCGCAAAGTCGACAGGCGCCGACGTGAGCGACACCGGCGGAGCGGCCCCGCCAGACCCCCGCATGTGCAAACACTAAGCGTCACGTAACCGGACTCCCGCGGGAGCCCCCGACCGACTACGGTCAAGAAATGAGCGCGGAGCTGACCCTCGGGGCGGAAGAAGAGCTGCACCTGATCGACCTGCAAACGAAGCGGCTGTCGGCCCGAGCGCCCCAGCTGCTCTCGAAGTTGCCGCCCGAGACGTTCGGCGCCGAGCTCCAGCGCACCACGGTCGAGACGAACGTGCCGGTGGTCACGAACCTCACCGATCTGCGCACCGAGATTATGGCCCTGCGCAAAGAGCTGGTCGATGTCGCCACCGACGCCGAGCTGGCCATCGCGGCGGCCGGCACCGCCCCGCGGAGCGAGTTTGCCGACTTCGAGCTGACGACGACCGGCCGCTACGGCCGGATGCAGGAGCAGTACCGCATGCTCGTCGACGAGCAGCTGATCTGCGGCCTCCAGGTGCACGTGGGGGTGGCCGATCGCGACATGGCCGTGCAGATCATGGGTCGCGTGGCTCCCGTCTTGCCAGCTCTCCTCGCTCTGAGCGCGAGTTCACCGTTCTGGAACGGCCAAGACACGGGTTACGCAAGCATCCGTTCGATCATCTGGCAGCGCTGGCCCAGTGCCGGCGCGACGGGGCCGATGGCGAACGCGGGGGAGTACGACCGTCTGGTGCAAGACCTGATCGGCTCCGGAGTGATCGCCGACGCGAAGATGGCCTACTTCGACGTTCGACCGTCGTCCCACGCGCCGACGCTCGAGCTCCGCACCTGTGATGCCTGCCCGCTGGTCGACGATGCCGTGCTGATCGCCGGGCTGTTCCGCGCCGCGGTGCGGAAGGCCGAGGTCGACATTCTCGACGGCAAGCCCGAGAAGCTTCGCGCCCAGCCGCTGCACCGGGCCGCGATGTGGCAGGCCGCCCGGGCAGGGCTCACGGGTGAGCTGCTCGATCTCGGCGTCCACCCCGAGCGTCTTCCGGCGGCGCAGGCAATCCGGCAGCTGTCGGCGTCGCTCCGCCCGCAACTCGAGGAGCTCGGCGACTGGGCCGACGTCGAGGGGCTGATCGAGCAGACGCTTGCGCGCGGCAACTCGGCGGATCGGCAGCGCGCCGCCTATGCCGAGAACGGCCGTATCGACGACGTGGTCGACCTGGTCGTCAAAGAGACGCATGGTCCGGCCGGCGGCGATGCCGCGAGCACTCCGAGCATCACGGGCTACCGATTCCGCGCCGGAGACGAGGCGATCGGACCGGGACTTCGGGCGCGACCGGCCTACGCCGACATCGCGGGCTACTTCCGTCAGCTCGACCCGGAGACCATCCGGCAGCGGGCCGACGCACGCGACACCTGGACGAAGAATCGGGGTCTGAGCTTCACCGTCGGCGGCGAGCTCCGCGGCTTCACCGTCGATCTGGTGCCGCGAATCGTGACGAATCACGAGTGGAGCCAGCTCGCCAAGGGCCTGACGCAGCGGGCACGGGCGATCGAGTCGTTCCTCCAGGACGCCTATGGCGCGAGACGCATCGTCGCCGACGGCGTGCTGGCCGAGGCCGATGTCGTCGACGCGATGGGCTGGCGCGTCGAGGCGGCGCTTCTGCCGACCGGCACGGTGCGCGCGCCGATCCAGGGCTTCGACCTGATCCGCAACGAATTCGGCGGCTGGCGGGTGCTCGAAGACAACGTCCGGAGCCCGAGCGGTGCGGCCTACGCGGTAGCCGTCCGCCACCTTCTCGACGAGATCGTGCCGGAGGCTCCGCGACCAGCCGGGCTGCTGGATCCTGAGACCGTCTTCGGTCTGCTCCGCGAGACCCTCCTGGCCCACGCGAAGAGCGACGATCCCACGGGCGCCATTCTGAGCTCAGGATCCGACAGCTCGGCCTGGTACGAGCACAAAGCGCTTGCCGAGGGCACCGGGTTTCTGCTGGTGACCGCCGACGATCTCGCGATGCGCGATCACCGGGTGGTCGAGCGGGCCACCGGCCGCGTCATCGACACGCTGTACCTGCGCCTCGACATCGAGCTGATTGAGGTGGCGACTGCGGCAGACCCCGATCTCGGCGTGAAGATCATGGACGTCGCAGCGACCGGCGACGTGTTTCTCGCCAACGCCCCGGGCAACGGTCTCGCCGACGACAAGGCGATGTACGTAGCGGTGCCCGATCTGATCGAGTACTACCTCGACGAGAAGCCGCTGCTCGAGTCGGTGCCGACCTATCGCCTGAGCGACGAGGCGGAGAAGCTGAGTGTGCTCGACCGCGTCGGCGAGCTTGTGACGAAGCCGGTCGACGGCGAGGGCGGGCACGGCGTGCTGATCGGGCCGAGCGCCAACGCGGCGGCCGTTGCGGAGCGTCGCGCCGAGATCGCCGAGGACCCGGCTCGCTGGGTCGCCCAGGAGGTCGTGACCCTGTCGTCGCATCCGACGTTGACCGCGCGCGGCCTCGAGCCGCGCCATGTTGACCTCCGGGCGTTCGTCTACTTGACGGGTGTGGGCCCGACGCAGAGCCGGCTCGCCGACTTCGGGCTGACGAGGGTCGCCCCGGAGGGGAGCATGGTCGTCAATTCGTCGCGAGGCGGTGGGGCGAAAGACACCTGGATCATCGGCCCCGAGCCCTCGGAGGAGAACTGACATGTGTGGACTCGCCGGTGAGCTTCGATTCGATGGTGAGCGGGCGGATGTCGCCGCGCTCGCCCGCATGGCCGGGTGCCAGGTGCATCGGGGCCCCGACGGCGACGGCCTCTGGTCGCGCGGGCCTGCGGGTCTGGCGCATCGGCGCCTGTCGATCGTCGACCTGTCGCCCGGCGGCGCCCAGCCGATGGTCGATGCCGAGCTCGGCCTGACGATCGCCTACAACGGGATGGTCTACAACTACGTCGAGCTCCGCGACGAGCTGCGGGCGAAGGGCCACCACTTCTTCTCCACCTCCGACACCGAGGTGATCCTCAAGTCCTATGCCGAATGGGGAACGCACTTCGTCGACCACCTCATCGGCATGTTCGCGATCGCCATCTGGGAACACCGCAGCGGTCGGCTGATCCTCGCCCGCGACCGCCTCGGCATCAAGCCGCTCTACTACGAGCAGACCGCTTCGCGCCTGCGGTTCGCGTCGACGCTGCCCGCCCTGCTCGCGGGTGGCGGCGTCGACACGTCGATCGACTCGGAGGCGCTGGCGAGCTACATGACCTTCCACTCGGTCGTGCCGGCCCCGCGTACGATCCTCGCCGGGGTGAAGAAGCTCCCGCCCGCGACCGTGCGGGTGGTCTCCCCGACCGGCGAGGTGGACGACACCACCTATTGGGAGCCCTCGTTCACCCGCGATCCCGCGCGGAGCGGATGGAGTGAGACGCAGTGGCAGGACGCGGTCATCGATTCGCTGCGCACGGCTGTGAAGCGGCGCATGGTCGCCGACGTTCCCGTCGGGGTGCTGCTCTCGGGCGGCATCGACTCGAGCCTCGTCGTGGCGCTGCTCGCCGAGGCGGGCCAGACCGATCTCGAGACTTTCAGCATCGGCTTCGACTCGGCCGGCGGAGAGTCGGGCGATGAGTTCGAGTACTCCTCGATCGTCGCGAAGGAGTTCGGCACGAAGCACCACCGGATCCCCATCGCCTCCGACAAGCTGCTGCCGGGCATCGACGGAGCCATCGCCGCGATGAGTGAGCCGATGGTCAGCCACGACTGCGTCGCCTTCTATCTGCTCAGTCAGGAGGTGTCGCAGTCGGTCAAGGTCGTCCAGTCGGGCCAGGGGGCCGACGAGGTGCTGGGCGGCTACGACTGGTATCCGCCACTCTCGGGCGTGCCGCGCGACGGGGCTGCCGAGGCCTACGCGTCAGTGTTCTTCGACCGTCGCTGGAACGACATGAAACGCTGTCTGCGGCCCGAATGGCTGGAGGAGAACGACTCGCCGTCGGCGTTCGTTCGAGCTCACTTCGCTCGCCCCGGCGCCGACACGTCTGTCGACGCGGCCCTTCGTCTCGACACGACGATCATGCTCACCGACGATCCGGTCAAACGCGTCGACAACATGACTATGGCCTGGGGGCTCGAAGCGCGCGTCCCCTTTCTCGACCACGAATTCGTCGAACTTGCGGGGGCGATCCCACCCGATCTGAAACTCGCCGACGGGGGCAAGGGAGTGCTGAAGCGCGCCTCCCGAGGCATCGTGCCCGACGCGGTCATCGACCGGACCAAGGGCTACTTTCCGGTGCCGGCCATCCGTCAGCTCGAAGGCCCCTACCTCGAGAAGGTCCGCAAAGCTCTGCTCGACCCTGCCGCGAAGTCGCGCGGACTGTTCCATCCGGCTACCGTCGAATCGATGCTCGCGAACCCGAACTCCGCCCGGACGACCCTCGGATCGAACGCGCTCTGGCAGCTCGCCACGCTCGAGATGTGGCTGCAGGCGCAGGGCGTGACGTCGTGAGCGCCCCCGCGGGCGGGGTTTCGTCGGGGTCGGCCGTGGCGGATCCTGTGCTCGCCGACCCGTTCGTCGAGTCGCTCGTCGGCGCGTGGGGATCGTGGGGTCCGACGATGACTCGGAACGCCCGCCGTGTCGCCTTCGTCAGTGATCGCTTCGGCACACCCGAGGTCTTCGTACAAGACGTCGTCGTCGCGGGCTCACTGCCGACGCCGACCCGGATCTGGCTCTCGGACGACCCTGTGATCGCGGTCTCGTGGTCGGCCGACAGCGACTGGCTCGCCGTGGCCGTCGCCACCGACGGGGGAGTGCGGCAGCAGGTCTGGGTCGTGCGCCCCGACGGCTCCGACGCGCAGCGGATCGCGGGCTCGCGCGACCAGCATGCCGAGCTCGGCCCCTGGTCGCGCAGCGGGCACCGCGTCGTCGTGACGCTTCCGTCGACCGAACCCGAGCAGCCGGCCCGCTCGTATCTCGTCGACCCCTCCGACGGGAACCGCGTCGATCTCGCCTCGGGCGACCTCATCCACATCCTCGACCTCTCGGTCGAAGAGCGGCTCGTCGTGCTCCGCGACGGCGGCCGCGGACACGAGTTCGTCGTGATCGTCGACCGGCTCACTGACGAAGACCACCCCCTGCTCACCTCGCCGTGGGCCGGTTCGGCCGAGACGGCACTGATCCGCCCCTCGCCAGAGAGCGAATCCAGCCCACTCATCGCGTATCTGTCGACCGAAGCGGGACTCCCGCGCCGACAGCTCGTCGCCATGCCGATCGGCCCACACGGCTGGCGGGGCACAGCCCGTGTGCTCGCGGGGCGCGACGACGCCGAACTCGAAGAACTCGACGCCGACGATGCCGGGCGTTTGCTGCTGCTCGTCTGGAACGTGGCCGGGCGCAGCGAGCTCGATCTCTACGATACGGCTGCCGGATCCTTCTCGCCCGTGCCCGGACTTCCCGGCCAGGTGGTGACGCACCCGGTGCTCTCGCGCGACGGGCGCAGCGTGCTCGCGACGGTCGAGGGGCCCACGCGACCGCGCGCGCTGTGGCGGCTCGATACCGCGGCGCTGACCTGGACGCGCGTGACCGACGGGCCGGCGCTGCCGGACGGTCTCGTCGAGCCCACGCTCGAGACGTTCACGGCGCGCGACGGGCTCACGCTGACGGGGTGGCTGTACCCGGCTGTCTCGTCCGGTTCGGCTGGGCCGTCCGGTTCGGCTGTGTCATCCGGCTCGGGTGTCGCGGGCGCAGGATCCGGCGGCGCCGCCCTCATCCACCTCCACGGGGGCCCCGAATCGCAGGAGCGCCCCACATTCTCGGCCCAGCACCAGGCTCTGGCCGCGGCCGGCATCACCGTGTTCGCCCCGAACATCCGCGGATCGTCCGGCTTCGGCAAGGAGTTCGTGCACGCTGACGACCTCGAACTGCGCTGGTCGGCACTGGCCGATGTTGTCGACGCCGCGCACCACCTCGTCGCGCGGGGCCTCGCCGATGCCGCGCGCATCGCCGTCGAGGGCCGCTCGTACGGCGGCTACGCGACCCTCGCCTCCCTCGCGTTCACGCCCGACGTGTTCGCGGCCGGGGTCAGCGTCTGCGGAATGAGCGACCTCCACACCTTTTATCGCGACACCGAGCCCTGGATCGCGTCCGCCGCCACCACCAAGTACGGCCACCCGGTCGACGACGCGGCACTGCTCACCGCGCTGTCTCCGATGCGGGCGGTCGATGACATCGCCGTGCCGCTGCTCGTGGTGCACGGCGAGCTAGACACGAACGTGCCGATCGGCGAGGCCCACCAGGTCGTCGCCGCTCTGCGAGCGCGTTCGGCACCGGTCGACTACCTCGAGCTCGCGGGTGAAGGGCACGAGTACCGCCGGCTCGAGTCGCGGCGGGCGCTGGTCGCGCGCATGGTGGAGTTCGTGACCGGCGCTCTCGGCGTCGGCATCGGCGCGGAGCGTCGCTAACCGAATCACGCATCGCCAACCGAGACGACGGTGAGTCTTGCGTAAAACGGTAAGCGAAGGATCCGCGCGACGCCGCTGAACACGACCGTGCCCACGCGGTCGGCTCAGGCCGGCTGGGCCGGCGTCGGCACGATGGGCACCGATCCCGTCGGCGTCTGGTCGAGCGTCGTCGGAAGCGTGGCTGTCAGGGCGTCGCTCCGCGCCGCTCGGACGCACGCGATCCCGACCAGGATGGCGCCGCCGCCGAGCAGCTGCGGCACGGTGAGCCGCTCGCCGAGGAGGAGCCAGGCGTAGAAGGTCGCGGCGACCACTTCGAGCAGGCCGGCAAAGGAGGCGAGGCGTGATCCGAGTCGCTCGGCGGCGGCGATGTTCGCGGTGTAGGCGATCGCGGTCGCGACGACGCCGATCACGACGACGGGTACCCACCAGGCGACGGGTGACCCGAACAGCGCGACATCGCCGAGGGGTGCCTTGAAGGGGACCAGGCGCACCACACCGGCCAGAGCGAGCGACGCGGCCCCGAGCAGCAGGCCGAAGGCGGCGAGTGCCACCGCGGGGAGCCCGTTCGGCGGGGCGGCGGCCACGACGTAGTAGATGGCGCAGCCGATCATGGCGCCGACGGCGAAGAGGAGGCCGATCGGATCGAGCGCCACGCCGGATCCTGGGGCCACGACGAGAACGAGACCGACCAGCGCGACCACGCTGCCGATGAGCACCAGCGACTGCGGGCGACGGCGGCTGCGGGCCCAGGCGACGGCCACGAGCAGAAGCGGCGCCATGTATTCGAGCAGGATCGCCGTGCCGACGGGCACACGCTCCAGGGCGGCGAAGTAGGTGAGCTGTGTGGCTGCGACGCCGATCGCGCCGGTCGCGACGACCCGCCAGCGGTTGCGCCAGAGGGCGCTCCAGCGCCCGCGCAGAGCGACGGCGGCGAACGGTGTCAGCACGAGCCCGCCGACGAGCGACCGCACGGTGACGGCGGCGGCCGGACTCCAGCCCGCCTCGAGCAGCGGCTTGGCGAAGGCGCCCGAGAGGCCGAAGGTGAGGGCGGCGACGACGGCGATGACGAGGCCGGTCGAGGTGGTGGAGCGGGGCATGGCGACTCCTGGCGGGAGGGTGGCGGGGTGGGTGATCCACACGCTAGTGTTGTCGCGAGTAAGGAGTCAACTTGCATTTTGCCCCTGACACAACCGAGACGCTGGAGTTCGTTGTGGCGCTCGTGAATACCGCCCCGGGCGCCACCCGGTCGGGAGAGGACGGGCTGCCGGATCCTGCCGCCCTGACCGCTCTGCTCGACGAGTACCGCTACTCGGGGCGGTTCGATCGCGACCCGGCCGAGCTCGCCGAGGTGCTCGACGCCCGAGACCTGTTTCGCCGGCTGTTCGCGCTCGATCGGGGCGACGCGGTCGCCCTCGTCAACCGGCTGCTGCGCGACGCCTCGGCGCTGCCCCAGCTCGTACGGCACGACGAGTTCGACTGGCACCTGCACGCGACCGAGCCGACCGCGCCCCTGGCCGAGCGCATGCGCGTCGAGGTCGCCCTCGCGCTCGTCGACGTGCTGCGGACCGACGAGTTCGACCGCCTGCGAGAGTGCGCCGCCCCCGACTGCGAGGGCGTGCTTGCCGACCTCTCCCGCAACTCGTCGAAGCGGTTTTGCAGCGTTCGGTGCGGCAACCGCATGAACATGGTGGCGTTCCGCGCCCGCGCAGCCGACTGATCGGAATTCGATAGCGCCGGTTCAGGATCCGAGGCGGAGAATGAGCGCAGGAGCAGACACCTCATGCAGACCATCAGCTACAGCATCTCGATCGTTCTCTTCGCCGCGATCCTGGCAGAGACGATGGTCAGCGTGCGCGCCTCGAAAGCGGTGCGGGGGTCGCGCGAGCGCTACGTCGCCCTGACGCAGCGGCGCCTTCTGAGCTGGGCTGTCATCGTCGGGTTCGCGGTCTCGGGCATCGTCGGTGGTCTCGCGGGTGAGCCGTTTTCGTACCTCAGCCTGTTGATGGCCGCCTACCTGCTCTCGCAAGAACTCAAGAATCACGGCGATGACGACGACTGGTTCAAGGGCCGCAAGAAGAAGATCTGGGGCGGTGTGAAGAAGCGGCTGAAGGCCCTCGTGCGGCCGCCGCGGGTGTCGAGGCCGCCGGTGCGTGTGCCGTCGCCGGCGTTCGGGTAGCGCTTCGGGGCCGGCCCGCCCGATGTGACGCGGTCCGGCCAAAGCGACGCGGCGCGCCGAGTGCAATTGGCCGAAACGCGTCACTTCGCCTTGACGGAAGCGTCGGTCAGCGTGCCCGCCGGTGCATCGCGAGCAGCTCGCCGGTGCGCTTCGCGAGGGCAGCCTGAGCCCGCCGGGCCGGGAGGCCGAGGCGCGTAAGGGGGATCCTGCCGTCCATCGCCAGAGCAGTATCGCTCGGGAACTCCGCCACACAACCCTGGCCGAACCGATCGCGAAGGGCTCCCGCGAGTCGCGCCGCCGAGCGGGAGTAGCCGGTGGCTCCGTTGGCGACGACGACGACGCGCGATAGCCCGGCCGAGCCGAACCGCTCCGACACGGCCGTGAGCAGTTCGTCGGCCAGCGCGAGCCCGGCGGGGGATGCCGCGGTGACGGCGATGAGCAGATCGTGCGGCGCCTCGAGGGCGTCGATGCCCCCGGTGGCTGCGTGCGGTCCGATGTCGTGGAGCGCAAGCGAGTCGTCGAGCTGCGCCACATCGTCGCCGTTCGTGAGTCGCGCCCCAAGGTCTCCGCCGGAGTGGTCGTACAGCACCGGTGACCCCTCCAGCGAGTGGCGGACGCTCTCGAATACGAGGGCGGCGAGAGTTGTCGTACCCGTCCCGCCAGCAGTCCCGGCCAAGACGACCCGGACACCTCGCGTCTCGCGACGCCGCTCGAACTCGCCGACACCGAAGTCGGCGGGAACGGCCCGGTCGCGTTGATTGGGGCGGAAGCGCTGCTCAGGCATTGGTTTTCACCGCCTCGAAATGCGCGACCTGCGCGACGAAGGGACGCTCGCCGCGGCGGATGAAGCGTCCGCGTCCGGCTACCATCTGCTCCGCGTAGAGGCGAGGGAGGATCTGACCCTCGCTGCGTTCGCCGGACATGAGGAAGGTCGACCCGCCCGTGTCGCGGAGCGCTTGCAGCGATGGGTCGAACAGAGCCCGCTGCAGGCCGGCGACCGGACGCGCGAGCAGTACGCTGAGCCGGAGATCGCGTGCCGACGGGAAGTGTGGTAGCAGCGGTCGGAGCGGCTCGGTACCACCGGACGCGAGGATGTCGAAGTCGTCGGCGACGACGACGATGCGGGGACCGGCCTGGCGGTCTGCCGAGGCGGCGCGCTTTGCGAGCTCCTCCGAGATCGCCGTCGACAGCTGCCGAGCCTCGATGGCCGACGATGCGTAGCCGCCGAGGTAGTCGTCGGGGACGACATCCTGCAACGTTCCTCGGGCATCCATGACGGCGATCACCAGTTCGTCGGCGGTGTACCGCTCGACGAGCGCCTCGACGAGACCGCGCAGGAGGGTCGTCTTCCCCGACGCGGCATCTCCGAAGACCGTCAGATGCTGGTCGGTGTGGGCGAGGTCGAGAAGGGCTGGCCGCATCGTGTCTTGACGCAGGCCGAACGGAAGTCGGTCGGGCTCGTCGAACACATCCGGGAGCTCGGACGGCGGGTAGTCGGCCGGGAGCAGTCGGATCGGCGCGGCGCCCGGCCCCGTCCAGCTCTCAGTGGCACGGCGGGCCAGAATCGACATCGCCTCGGCAACGCCGTCGTCGTCCACATCGTCGAGCACGGGCAGGGCTACCTGGGCGAAGCGGCGCTCCTCGGTGATAATGCGCCCCTTCTGCGTCGGCTGCAGGGTCTGGGCGAGCTTGCGGTCGATCACCGAGTCGGAGGCGTCGTTCAAACGCAGTTCGAGTCGCGTGCCGATCAGCGGCTGCAGGTTCATGCGCACCTCGTTCCAGCGAGTCAGGGCCAGCACAACGTGGATCCCGAAGCTGGAACCGCGCTGCAGTAGCTCGGCGAGGGGCGCGTCGAAACGCTCGAACTCGTCGCGCACGGCCCCGTAACCGTCGACGAGGAGCACCACGTCGGCGGACGGCAGACCGGGCAGCTCGCCCGCGTCGTGGCGCGACCGGAGCGACTGCAACGAGTCGATGCCGGCCTCTCGGAACAGCCGCTCGCGAGCCACGAGCATGAGCTGGAGCTCCTCGAGAAGACGCTGGATGCGGTCGGGATCCGCGCGGGTCGCGACACCCCCCACGTGAGGGAACCCCTCGATGCGGGAGAGCCCACCTCCCGAGAGGTCGAGGCCATAGACCGAGATCTGCCGGGGCGTTGTCGTCAGCGCCGTCGCCGCGGCGATCGAGCGGAGGAACGTCGAGCGCCCGGTCTGCGGGGCGCCAATGACCGCGGCATGCCCGCCGGAGCGCGTCAGATCCAGGAACCAGGATCCCTGCGACTGGCTGGTCGGGTCGTCGACGAGACCCAGCGGGATCCTCATCGCCTCGTCGCGTTCGCGGCGACCGCTTACCACCCGCGAGAGGGCGAGGCGGTCGGGCAAAGGAGGCAGCCACACCGGGTCGACGGTCCGCCCGGCGATGCGGAGCCGGTCGACGGCCTCGTCGACGAGGGCGCGACCCACGGCGGGCCGTTCGAGTTCCTCCTCGGTGGGCTCGCCGTCCGCGCCGGTCGCGGCTGACTCGTCGGCGGCGAGAGTGTTGAAGAGGGGCAGGATCCGCGGCTCCGGCCTCCGGTCGGCGTCGTTCGCGCTGGCCAGCGTCTGCTCAATCGGCCCGGAGACATAGCCCGCACGGAATCGCTTGTAGATCGACGTGTCGACCTTGAGGTAGCCGTATCCGGGGATCGCGGGGAGGTGGAAGGCATCGGGGCGGTCGAGGATTGTGGTCGACTCAGCCTCCGAGAAGGTGCGCAGGCCGATCCGGTACGACAGATAGGTGTCGAGCCCGCGGAGCTTGCCGGCCTCGATCCGCTGACTCGACAGGAGCAAGTGCACACCGATCGAACGGCCGATGCGGCCGATGGTCATGAGAAGGTCGATGAATTCGGGTTCGGCGGTGAGCAGCTCCCCGAACTCATCGATGACGAGCAGCAAATGCGGTAGCGGCGGCAGCTCGGGGCGGCGAAGTCGGAGCTCGCGGTAGTGGGTGATCGACGGCGAGCTATCGGCGTCGCGCAGCACCTTCTGCCGGCGCACGACCTCGCCGGCGATCGATGCCCTTGCGCGCTCGGTGAGCCCGGCGTCGTCCTGAAGGTTGTCGATGATGCCCGCGACATGGGGGAGTCCCGCGAATGCTGCGAATGCGGCGCCGCCCTTGTAGTCGACGAGCACCATGCTGAGGTCTTCCGGCGAGTGCGAAAGTCCGAGGCCCAGCACGAGGGTGCGGAGCATCTCGCTCTTTCCGGAACCGGTCGCGCCGATGCAGATGCCGTGTGGACCCATGCCGAGCTGTGCTGACTCCTTCAGATCAAGGAGGATCGGGGTGCCGAAGTCGTCCAGGCCGATCGGGACGCGCAAGAAGTCGCGTGGTGAGCGTTCCGTCCAGGCCGTCTCGGGGGAGACCTGCGTGACGTCGCGGATGCCGAGGAGGTCGGTCACGCTGATGCCCTCGACCGACTCGGCCTCGTCCTGGGCGGTGAGGCTGAGCCGCAGCGGCGCAAGCTCGCGGGCGAGAGTGGTGAAGGTCGCGAGCTCCACCGGGTCGACCCGGAGGGTCGAGGTGACGACCTCGCCGGCGCGCTCCACCCGGGCATCGGTCACGACGGCGTCGCCGCCGTCGACCGTGATGCGGACGGTGACGTCGGACGGCTCGTGCATCCGGTCGCTCAGCAGATGTATTGCGGTGACCTGCAGATCGGCGAGATCGAGATCGGCGTCGGGGACCGGAAGCGCGCTGGCCACGTGACCGTAGTCGTCGATGAAGACGACGAGGCGGGAGCCGGAGGCGGGCTCCCGGGATCCCGAGCTTCGTTTGGCGGTCGCCGCGAACTGGGCGCGGTCGGCGAGCTCGCCGCCGATGACGCGGAGGAGCGCCGTCGTGTCGGCCGCGATCCGGCGAGCGGAGACCGGCCCGTCGAGGAGCTGATCGTCGACTGCGTGCGGCAGGAGATCGAACCCCTCCCAGTCGGCAGCCGAGTCGGCGGGGAAGGCGGCGGCCAAGTGCAGGTCGTCGGGAGAGTGCAGCGCCGCAAGCTGGCAGAGAAGGGCGCGGGCGGCCCGGACGACACCGTCGCGGTCACCGATGAGAGCGACGTGCCCGGCGCGATCGAGATCGACCGTGACCGGAAGGCCTGCGACAGTCGAGTAGTGGCGGGCCACCGACTGGGCCTCGGCCTGCATGATCGGGTCGAACGGCTGCACCGGATTGTCGTCGTGCGGCAGGGTCACGTCGAACCAGCGGACGTCGCCCGTCCCGAGACGGACGTCGAGGAAGTCGCCGTCGAAACGGCGGCGCTCCCAGAGGCGCGCGGGATCCTGGACCAGCTCCGTCATTGACGTTGGGTCGGGATTGAGTGTTGTCGCCTTTGAGCGGACCTCACGAGCCCGGCGGCGCAGCTCGCCCCTGGTCCGCTCGAGGAAGTCGAGATACCGTTCGCGCTGGGTACGACGGGTGCGGGCGGCGTTACCCCGCTGCGACACTGCCATGCCGAGGCCGCCGACTAGGGCGACGACAAGCACGAGTGCTCCGACCACCATGAAGACCGGGTTCGCGTTGCGGAGCACGACGATCATGATGATCGACGAGAACGAGCCGACCACGGGCAGAAGCGTCTGGATTGGAATGCCGCCGACTGGCCCTTCGGTAAGGGCCGGCGGCGGAGCGAGCTGTTCCTCCTCCTCCGGGCGGAGCGGACGGCTCACCCGCGTGGGGCGGTGGACGAGACGGCGGGTCATCGGACGACCTCGGGCATAAGAGCCGCGGCGAGTCGCGTCGTTGCCAGCCGGGAGGCAGTCGAGAGGTCGGCGCCGGCCGCGGGCGCGGCACTCGAACGGACGGCGTCAAACGGAATTGTCACGATGCGGGTGCCGGGCTCCCAGCGGACCGCCCCTGCGGCTCCGCGCCCGGTGCCGCCGAGGTCGACCGCGGCGACGACGACGCGGGGCTGGCTCGCGAGCTGCGCCAGAGCGCGCCCGACGGCGACAGCGTCTTCCAGCCCGGAGCGATCCGCGCGGGCGACCACGCACACAGCGTGGCTGCCGGCCGCGACCCCACCGAGGTCGAGCTCGGGTCGGCGGATGCCCCAATCGGTGCAGACGACGTCGAAGAACCGCGTGATGGGGGCGATGGGCCGGGCCCAGTCGGCCTCGGTGGCCGCGATAGCGTCCGGCCCGGGGCGGACGTCGACGAGGTGAACGCCGCCTGGGGAGAGCGGGAGGCCCGCCGAGGCGTCGGCGAAGGACTGTGGCCGAAGACGACGAGGATCCGCCGCCCCACCGGGTCCGGCATCGTCGCCGCCCGCGTGCCACATCAGAGTGCGCCCGCCCCCGGACGCATTTACGCCGAGCACGGGGCCAACCCGGCGATGCGCCAACGTCGAGGCGACGGCGGCCGCGACGGTCGACGTTCCTGTGCCGCCGGAGAGCTGCACGAAGGCGATTCGGTGGCTGAGGGCGAGAGGTGCGCGGATGATGTGGTCGGCGCCCCGGAGTTCGCGGAGGCTCGACGCCGTCGAACCGAAGAGCAAGGCGGGCGTTGCGGCGAGGGCTCCACCGAGTCGCGACATCAGAACGACCCCAGCAGCTCGGCGAATACGCCGAATGACCCCAGCAGGACGGGGATCAGCGCGATCATGGCGAGGGTCTCCAGGAGGTTGCCGACGCGCCGGAGAGAGGCCCGCTGGTGAACCGCGGGCTGTGCGATCACGAGCGCCGCTGCCAGAAGGCCGAACCCGAGGAGCACGGCCGGCGCGAGCGCGCCAACCCGATAGCTCGACAGGGTGAACAGCACAACCGGGATTAGCACGGCTACCCACAGCGCCCAGGATTGCGCCGCCAGAGGGAATGCGCGGGTACGGAGTGCCGCGATCAGGACGGCGAGGCCGGCGAGCGCGTTTGACCACGGCTCCTGCGACACGGCCAGCCCGGCGAGGCCAGTCACCAGGGCGGTCGCGACGGCGAAGGTCGTCCAGGTGAGGGCGGAGTAGGCGTCGTCGACAGTTCGGAGGACGGCGGTCCGCTCCGCGAGACGCCCAGCCATTACCTGGTCGTCGAGTCCGGTTAGCCCAGACGCGCTCATGGCGTACCAGGGCACGAGCCCGCAGCCGACCACCGCGAGCGTCGTCATGATCGCCGCGACCTCCACTCCGGGAAGCCCGGCCGCAAGGAGGACGATGAGGACCGCCGCCGACACCACCCCGATACCCGAGCCGAGAGTGGCAGGACGAGATCTTTGACCGAGGCCCGCGACGAGCAGCAGCGACAGCCAGCCGAAGAGAAGGGTCGGCGGCACGGTGAAGGCGAACAGATCGAAAAGGTACTGGCTCTTCGTCGTGATGACGTCGCCGCTTGCGCCCAGTCCGTATTGAAGCGCCGGCGCGACCAGCATGCCCGAGGGCAGCGAGAGGCCAAGGGCCACGCCGAGGAGCGCTCGGGCCGCCGTGCCGCGTCGACCGAGAGCCAGACCGAAGCCCGCCAGTGCGGCCGCGGCCCAGACGACGAGGGGCAGGATTCTCACCCCATCGTTCTCCGGCACCTCGAGACCGGCGACCAGAGCGAGGACTCCCAGAGCCAAGGATCCGAGAACGGTGCGGTGCGCGGCCGACCACAGCCCCTGCCGGGTCGCAAGCGTTTCGCTCACAGTGTCGGTCACATCGCTCACCTCGGGCGGCGGCGGCGCCTCGTCGAGCCGGAGCAGGCGGAGCACCTCGCCGTCGGAGACGCCCTGCTCGGCGGCCGTCTGGGTCGCGTCCAGCTGCTCGCCGGTGAGGCGGACGAGCGTGAGCGGTCGAGCGACGCTCGTGACGCGCTCTTCGAGCAGCTCCATGAGGCGGGGGATGAGCTGGCCGAGCGACTCGTCGCTCGGCACGACGAGGGTGGCCCTTTTGACGGAGCCGACGATGGTGACGCGAGTGAAATCGGTCACGGGGCGCTCGTCGTCTGCGGGGCGGCCGTGCTGCCGCCGACGCCGATGCTGCTCGGGCTGGTGCCGACGCTCGTGGTGCTGCTCGCTGACTGGTTCGCGATCGCCGAGAGCACGAACGCGGTGCCGACGCATCCCGCCGAGATCACCGCAGCAAGGACGACGCTGCCGATCAGCCGCTTCACGTTGTCGTTGACGTCGCGCCGTTCGGCGAGCTCGCCCACGAGGAACGCGCCGCGGAGGCGCGCCCGGTGCGTCTTGACCGATTCCAGGAGGATCGCGTCGTTGTTCACGAGAGATGTCCGTTCATTGCGCGGGATGAGGAGGAGTGCGGCTTGCGCCGTCGCCGGTTCAGGCCGGATCTCCCGGGAGGATTTCGATAGAGCGTCGACCGATCTCGACCCGCCACCCGAGGGAGGCGGCCGTCTTGAGCCCCGGCACCAGCGGACGGTAGCCTCCGGACGAATCGACGATTGCGCTGCCGCTGGCCGAGTTGAGGTCGGTTACCCAAAGAAGGCCGTCGCGCCAGTCGAGGAGCGCATGAGTGCGAGACAGACTGCGCGAGAGGTCGGGGAGTGCGTGCACGGGGGTGCCACCGCCGTCGGTCTCGGGATTCCGGCCGACGAGGAGGGAGCCGCGCAGGGGAATCTCGTCGCCGGAGTCGAAGACGAGTCGCACCGACGCATAGGCCGGGCCACCTGACTCGGCGGGGGCTGTGGCGCGGGACCCGTGGCGGCTCCGTCGGGGTGCGGCGCCGGGGTGGGCGGCGTCGGTCCCTGGATCCTCGGCTCTCTGCCCCTGAGGTCTTTCAGACGGACTCGGCTCGGCGCCGGCCACCGCATGCTCGGCCAGGATGGCGAGGGCGCGTGCAGGCTCGAGCGGGTCGCGTCCTCTGGTCAGGTCGGCCGTGAGAAGGGAGCGGGGCCTCCGGGTGACTATCGATGGGACGACGGCGTCGACCACCGACGGCGGAAGCGCGGTCAGGTTGTCGACGCGCCGCAACCCGAGGAGGCGGAGACCGAGAGTGCGGCCCGTTCGCGACAGCACCATCACCTGCACGATGACGGTTGCGAGAACGGCGACACCACCGGCGACGGCGATCACGGCGGCATGAGAATTGGCGGCGACACCGCAGAGACCGACGAGTGCCGCGACGACGACGAGAAGACCGATGTCGATGGCGTCTGCGGAGCGTCGTCGGGCGGGAGCCGAAGGCACCACCCCGGCGAGCAGGCCGCCGGTCTGCGACAGGGCCCCACCCTCCGTGGCCGGCAGCTGCCGCGCCCCACAAGTCGTGCAGAAGAGGTCGTCTCCGGGCAGGATCCGTGCGCACCGCGCACAGCTCAACGACCCGAGCAACGCACCGCTCATCCGACTCTCCCCCCGGTAGCTCGACTTTGAGAACTCATCGTATCGACCCCGAAGCGCCCGGCGAACCGCTGCTTCCCGACCGGGCGACGAAGTGCCGACAGCAGGCCGGGGGACATTTGCCGAGGAGGGTTGCAGTCTGCACACGAGGGGCTCACAGTGGTATGAGTTCAAAGTCAGAAGTTAGCCCGGACTCCGGGCGAGATCGAACAAGGGGGAGCTCGATGAAGTTCGCAATGGGAGCCGATACGCTCGGCGTTCTGGGAAAGAAGACCGGCGGTGCGTCGCAGGACCTCGGCTCGCAGGTCAAGGCACTGCTCGCCGCCGCCGAACCGCTGCAGGGCAAGTTCAACGGTCAGGGCCGGGCCGCATTCGACCGATTCAAGGGCCAGTCCGACGAGGTCGCTGGCGAACTGAACGCCTCGCTCGCCGCTGTGCTCCAGGGTATCGGCGGTATGAACACTGCATTCGGCACCGGCGACCAGCAGATGGCCGACGAGCAGTCGCAGGCAGCAGGCTCCGTCAATTTCGACTCCGCGCGCTTCGGCGCGGGCCACTGAGGGGAATCCCATGTCAGGCAACCAGTCAGACCGTCGCGACTACGACGTCGCCGCATCCCAGAGCGCGCAGGACAACTTCAACACGGTCGCGTCGCAGCTCGAGGCGCTCATCGATCAGCGCGACGGCGACGTCCGCGCGGCCATGAGCGACTACCAGGCCGACGGCGTCTCGGACGAGTATCAGGCCAAGGAGCTCCGCTGGAAGAACGCTGCGGCCGAGGTCAAGCAGATCATCCGCACGCTGCGCACCTCTCTCCAGACCAACGACGACACCGCGTCCTCGACGCTGCAGAAGGCTAAGTCGGCCGTCGACAACATCGGCTGAGGAGTAGTTCGCAAGGGGGGAACACCATGGCGTGGAAAGTCGATCCGGCCGGCGTGAAGTCGGTTCTCGGCACCGTACAGACCGAGAGCAAAACCATCTACGATGCCGTCGGAAAAGTGGACGCCTGCGTGCAGAGCGCGGGCTCGTCGGCGCAGTCCGAGGTGATCGGGCAAGCGCTGACCGAGTTCTTCACCTCGTTGGAGAAGTCGTTCCAGGCGATTCAGAACCGGATTCCCGCCTCCATCGACGGCGCCGCCGCGGCGACGAACGCGATCCTCCACGGTGACGAGGAGATGGCCGCGACCGCGGAGGCGAATGCTGCGAGCAGCGCGGCCACGGGTAATTTCGACTACTTCTCGTCCGCCGCCGTCACCAGTCTCGGAGAGACGGAGAGCCCCAAGTGAGTCTCATCGATCCGAACGCCCTCCCCGGAGAGGGTCTGCGGCCCTGGGTGGTCGACGCTGAGGCCACCACCCTGAAGGGTCTCGGCTCCGACATCAGCGACGGCGGTGCCGCAACGCTCCGGGCGTGGCAGGCCATCTCCGCCTCGTACCAGTCCGACGGGGCCGAGGGGCTTTACGACGTGATGACGCCGGTGGGTCAGGCGACCACCGCCATCGGCGACGGCTTCGCCACGGTTTCCGCCGCGCTTACGACCTACGCCGCCGAGACCACTCCCATCCAGCAAGAGCTCTCCGCCCTGAAGGCGGAGGCCCAGACCTTCGTGTACCAGGCGAACAATTATCAGCCGCACGACCAGGCGACCACCGACATCTGGGTCAAGGCCTCCAACGGCGTGATGGGTTTCATAGCGCCCCCGAAAGTCACCATCGACTCGTGGGATCAAGACCAGGCAATGGTCGATAAGAACAACGACCTTATCCGGAGGGGCGCCGATCTCGCCGAGCAGTGGCTCCAGGCACAGCAGAAGTGCGCCGCCGCGATCCTCGGCGCGGCCGGGCAGAGTCCCGACTCGACACGGGGTCAACAGACTCCCGCCCAGCTGATGGCAGCCGCCGAAGAGATGATGCCTAAGCTCCCCTGGGAAGGCGAGAAAGACATCTCGACGCCTTGGGGCTTGACCGGCAGTCGTCAGGAATCCTGCGGCGAGAAAACGCTCGGATTCCCAGCGCACCTCGTCGGGGGTGTCGTCACCGGGGCCTACAAGATGATTCAGGGTGTCAACACCCTGCTCACCGGCTACGACGGTACCGGGGTGCCCTGGTACGCCGAGCTCGCGGCCGGCGCGATCATGGGCCGCAAGGACGTCACGGACGACGCCTGGAGTCGTGCTGGCGCCACGTACAGCAGTGCATGGCTTGGCCTCGGGCACCTTGCGAATGCCATCAACCCCGTCAAACAGGGTTGGGACGCCGTCGTCCTCTCGCCCGTCGGCGATCTGCTTCCCAAAGGTATCCGCGAGCCGATCGTCGACGACGCGCGCGAGGACGTCACTGCCCTTGCCGACACCGTCGGTGGTCTGGTCGGGCTGAAGCTCCCCGACGAATGGTGGGATGCGAAGTCGTGGGACGGCTACAACATTGCGCAGGCCTGGGTCGACAATCCCGGCGGCGCCACCGGTGAGTCGGCGTTCAACATCGGATCCTTCTTCATTCCGGGGGCCGGCGAGGCCAGCGCCGCCGCGCACGGAGCCGGAGCGGCCGGAGCCGCCGCGCACGGTGCCGAGGCCGTCGGCGACGCCGCCCGCGTCGGCACCGAGGGCGCGGAAGCCGCTGCGCGAGGTGCCAGCAAAGCCGACGCGTTCGTCGACGCCGCTCACGGGGTGACCGAGGCCGACCTCGGCACTGTCGTCAAGGGCATCGACGACGGCACTCTCAAGGGAATCGACCACCTCGACTTCGACCCCGCCGACATTCCGGTCAACGACGTCAAGATTCCCGACGATGTGGCAGGCCTGCAACGCGACTGGGCAGGATCCGACGCCCCGACCGAGCACGTCCCGCTCCCTGAGCGTGAGCCAGCACTCGTCGGCGCCTCGCACGATGCCGCCGCCGCCGATTCGGCCGGCGACGCTGCGCACGGCCCCAGGTCCGAGTTGAACTCAGCCGACGGCCCCGTCGATTCCCCTCGTCCGGCCGAGACGTCGACCGGGGGCGAAGGATCCTCGCACACGTCCTCGGGCACCGGCGAATCCGGCGGCTCCGCCTCCCACGGCGGCTCCGGCGCCGGGCATGACGGGGGCGGCTCATCCGGCGGTGGCCACGGTGGTGGCGACGGTGATGGCGTCGTCGAGCCAGGTGGACCTGACGGATTGACTCCGGGTGATCCCGGAGTCCACCAGGGGCCCGTTCCCGAGAACTCGATGCTGCTGCCTACAGGGGAAACCCACGCCATCCACGGCTCGCCGGACAACCTGGCCGCCTCGGCGCAAGAGGCTCATGCATCGCTCGAATCGACCGTGGCATCGCACGGTCTCAGCATGAAGGAATTCAACGAACTCGCCTACCACACGCCGATCGACAAGATGAGTCTGGGGGATGCGCAGCTTCTCCATGACATACGGCACTCGTTGCCCGAGCCGAAGATCGGCGAGGAGATGCAGAAGATCATCTCGCAGACGACCATGGAGAAGTATTTTAACGGGCACTTCTCCGACGGGGGCTCCCTCCGAGGCTTTGTGAGCAAGGCGTCTGACGGCGCGGCACTGCACACTCCTGCGGAGGCGTTCGACGGTCTCGGTCTCGGCTACAAAGGTACAGATTTCTCTAAGGCCGACGATGCGGTTTATGCCATTCGGTACAAGAATGATGGTTTGACCGAGATGTCGATCCCCGACGGCCAACTCGCCGCCGAGATAGGCAGGCCGGGTTATATCGACCCTAACCACGGCTACCCTGGTGATCCGTTCCTCGGGAATGGCTTTGCTGGCACCGGGCATAAAGTTTTACCAGAATTGAAGGTTACGGATGAGGCTGGACGTCTCCCTGACGGCGCCGAGATGTGGCGTATCGACAAAAACGGTCATCAGACCCTTCATGCTGTCCTAACTGACCAAGCCAAGACCTGGTTTAAGGTGGCTCCATGAGTCTTCCTCAGTCGGATGTGCTTCGGTCGTCGGGCGGATACGCACTCGTGGACGGCGTCTGGTGGTCGAGTAGTCGGCCCATCGACGGCGAGGACGCAGTACTCCTCCAAGAAACCGACGGGCCACCCGCGAAGGGTTTCTCGGCGGGTTCGAGGCCGGGCGTCTATCTGAGAAAGGTCGCGCCTGATGAAATCACGCAATTTGCCAAAATTGTGGTCACTGCTTCTATCGATGGCCTCGGGCCGTTCGCAATTACGGCTGTCAGCCTGCCCCAGGTTCACGTGGTCTATCGGGGAACTGATCGCGATGCAGCCGCTCTTCTACCCGGTCTCAGCACCGGAGACGCGTACCAGGAGGGAGGGGATGTGCTTGGTACCGTCGACCTTTCCCGGGTGACGAACGTTCGTGAGAAAATTTCGCCGATAAGTATCACCCCCTAGATTTGCGAAAGTAGACCATGCTCCAGATTGCTGCACTGCCCGGTCGAGAGACGGAATGGCTTGTCCACGGGGGTGACATCGTGGGTGGCTACGTCGTCCGTGTGGAGGACGTCGAGTGGGCGTCTTCACCCCGTCAACTTTTTGACGTTCACGGGCTCGGGTTCCCTGGTTCGCCGCTGACAGCGGAGGCACCGTTCATAGACGTCATCCGGTTTTCCGAAGCGTCAGATATGTCTCTGACAGTGCCTCTTGGGCGCCCGAGCGACGTCGACGTCGACAACGCCCAGGGACCGTTCGTCGATCACCCTCCCTTCCGCGGGCTCGGCTTTACACCCGCGGGCGACAACGTGGCGCCGGTCTGGTGGCTCGACCCGGTCCGGTTCCCACCTGGCGCCAAACTCTGGCGTTTTCACGCCGACGGTCGTCAGATGCGACTGGCCACTTACCCTGATGTGGCGCAGGGGTGGGTTCCCGTCGACGGTCTTGCTGTTCGGCAAGATCACTCGCTGCCGCCGTCGGACTTGCTCGGCACGATGGGCACGTGGCGAGGAAATCGCCTCCTCGTCGATCTCATCGGCGAGGGTCTTGCCGTCCTCGGATCGTCCGTGCCCGTTCCGTCTGCCGACTTCATTGAGACACGTCGAGGGGTGTGGTCGAAGACAGTACCCATCTCCGAGATCGAAAGTGTCTCATCTCTCCGACTCACAGCCAAGTGGAGGGGGCTCGACTTTCAGGTGGTGAGTCGGAGCGCCAGCGGCGGCCAAATTGCTGCACGAATCGTCTACGTCGGTCGAAACGCGTTGGAGGCGGAAGCAGTCGGCCTTCAGAAGATCGATGCCGGTTTCTACCAGGCCTTTGTTCCGATGGACGAGCTCACGCAGACGGCAGGCGTCGAGATCTCACGGACATCCGTCGACGCCTCCTAGGTGGCGTTTCAGAACACTGGTGAGGTCCTCCCGGAAGCGGGCACGAGCGCGATGAGTGACACATTTGACGACGTGCGTGCCGCCGCTGAATTTCAGAAGCAGATCGCGCAGACCATTTTTTCTGCGCTGCCGGCCGGGGGTTGGTCGGAAGCGACGGGTTATTTCGTCCAAGCAGGGCGAATGACCAGCACCTCAGTCTTTTTTGTCTTGGATTCTGGCCGTGAAGACGGCCTTTCCCTGGGCCGGACCATCTCGGATCCTTGGCGAGACATGCGCCAAGCCATGGCCGACCCCGAGAAGGGCGCCTGGCTGGCGTCGATCTTGAGGCTCAGCCCCAAAGGATCCTTCCGCTTCACCTTCGAGTACGATCGTCGCCCCAACACGCAGGCGGATGACCTCCTCGAGCCTGAGCCTCCCGGGCGGGTTCAGCTTCCGACGGATGACGCCTGGCGGGACGATTTCGCGGTGTATCCGAGAAAACCCGAATTCACACCGCCGTGGCTGGCTGCGCTCGTCGGCGACGGAGCCGGGTCACCCGCCTCACGCGAAGCTCCGTCTCATGATGTGTTTCAGGGGTCGCCTTCGCTGTCAGCGGCCCTCGCAGCAGCCCCCACCTGGCCGGAACAGTTGGCCGGTCTCGATGGTCGGTGGGGTTGGCCCGACGTCTTCGCGTCGGCCTCTGATCACACGGTGGCTCGGTTGAAAAGTGATGCCGACTATGTCGCTGTTCTTGCTGACGCGGATCGTCGGTCGGAGTGGGCGGGTTGGCTGGACAGCCTGGCTCAGGATGTGTTCGGCGACGTCTATGCCGAGGTGTTGTTGCGGCGTGATGTGTCGATCCTCCTTCGGTTCTGGCGTTCATTGGTCGAAGTAGGTGCGGTTCCGGAACGGTCGGGGGTGGACGAGCTTGACCCGAATGCTCCCATCGGCCCGATCAGCTCTGTACGGCCCGAGCTTGTGCAGAGGCTCCTCGACGATGTCATGGATGCGCTGACCGACATCATCGACCAGCAGCTGTTCGACCGATTCGGCGTCCGGCCCGAGGCCTGAGGACGCACCTTTAGTCGCCGGGCAGCGCCGAACTGTCCACGAGGCGACCACCGAGCTCGCGGGCGATCGCCTCGGCGAGGAGGGCACCGGGATCCTGCGCGCCGCCCCACGGAACGACGACATCCGACCACCAAAGCGACTCAGCGGGCAATGGGAGCTGTTCAAGACCGGGCAGGATCCGCGAAAGCTCGCTCAGCCCGGGCACCTTCCGCGGGTGGAGCACCGTAAGCACCGGGTCGAGCGCCTCTGTGTGGAAGCGGGCGAGGAGACCGCCGGCGTCCAGCGTGAGCGACACCGGCCCGCCATCGACGGCGAGAGACATCGCAGCGGCGCGGAAGACCGCGTCACTCGGCATCTCGGGGGAGAGAAGAACGTATTCGCGAGGCATCGAGTCAGGCCTCCCCGGCACGTCGGTAGGTGACACCCGTCAGTTTCTCGAGTCGGTCCGGTCCCAGGTCGTCGATGACGGCGGCCGCGCGCGGCCACCCGCCGGTGCGATCGGCCGGGTCGTCGCGAAACGGGAACACCAGGGCCGGCACGCGCGGTCGCCCGGCCGTAATCGCCCCGAAACGGGATTGCATGGCCGCAGGGTCGAGCCCCAGGTCGCGGACGGCCGGAGCGCCGAGGAGGAGCGCGACGGGCTCGGGATCCTGGCGCACGAATGGTCTCGTCGTGAGGTCTTTGCGCCCGACACGAGTGAACACCGTCGCCACCAGCGGCAACGCCTCTGCGGTAAGGGAGGCCAGCACACTCGGCGCCGCCTCGAAAGCCTGGGCGACCTCGGGGGAGCCGGGCTCGCCGACTCCGATTAGCCCGGTGAACACCTCTTCGACGCCTCGATTCGTGCGCCGCCCGAGGAGGCTCGCGAGCATCGGGTGCTCGTCGTCGCCGGTGATGATGAGTCGAGTGTCAGCCGGCATGCGGTCGCGGATGGCCGTGGTCAGGGTGTCTTTGTTCCAGGTCTTGTCGCAGGGTTCGGAGGTGCCCCACCAGCGAGGGCTGCTGGCTCCGCCGAGCGCAGCGAGGACCTCGGCGGCTCGTCCCAGCCGGGTGCCCTCGTCAGCGCGGTGCCGGATCGACGCCGACACTGCGAACTGCACTTGGTCGGGCTGCTCGAGGTTGGCGAAGCGCGGCGCGACCACATCACCCGCATTCGGCGTCTCAAGGATGCTCTCGAGGGACGACAGCGCGCGTCCGCTGATCCCGTCGCGGAGGCCGCTCGTCGAGCGGACCACCCAGACGCCGCCCGCGATCGTCATGATGTCGCGATAGGCGTCGGTGAGCCTCGTCTGCTCGTCGCTGACCAGAACGACGCGGAGACCGGCGGCTCCCGCTCGGAGGAAGAGGTCGGCGCGTAACGGGGTCAGTGCCACCACGCGAGCACGGGTCTCGCTGTGGACGAAGCCGGGGCCGCTGCCGTCGACGAGGGGATGGGTAAGCGCGGGCACGATTCGAGCCTAGCCGCAGGGTCGGTCGCGTCGGTGTATCGGTAGGCTCGGGGATCGAATCGGCGCGGCGCCGGTAGCATCACGGGGTGCGCCTGAGAACCCTGCTGCCCCTCCTCTCGGTCCCGGCCTTCGCGGCGCTTTTCGTCTGGCGCGCGTCGTGGCGGGAGTTCCCGTGGGGAGCGCCGTGGATCTACCTCGTGCTGAGCGTGCTGCTGTTCGTCGTCTACGGCGTCGATAAGCGGGCGGCGCGGCGCGGTTCTTGGCGAATTTCGGAGCGCAACCTGCTCATCGTCGGCGTGCTCGGCGGGTGGCCCGGCGCGGTGATCGCGCAGCAGGTGTTCCGGCACAAGACCCGCAAATCGTCGTTCCAGTGGGCGTTCTGGGCGACCGTGACGGTGAACGCGGTCGTGGTGCTCGCCTTCGTCTGACCCGCCGCCGGCGTAACGCCGGCTGCTAATTCGGCACGGGCCCCGACAGCTCCTCGACCACAGCGACGGCGGCGGGCCAGTACGACGCATAGTGCTGCGGATCAGCGTTGACCTGCACCGTGTGCGCGAGCAGCGTCGGCTGCATGGTCTGCCAGCCCGGCACCTTCACGAGCTTGGTGAAGAAACTCGTCGCCGCGGTGAACGGCGTCATCCGGTCGGTGTAGCTGCCCCACGCGCCGTTGTCGCGTTGCTGGAACAGACCGCGGCTGTCGGGTCCGACCGCATCGCCGTGGTCGACGTTGACCAGGCTGGATTCGCCCATCGCCGTCATCACGCCGACCGCCTGCGTGTGCGTGCCGATGCCGAGGGCGCGCGCGGCGTTGATGATGTGCGCGGCGTTGATCAGCTGATCCTGGCAGTACCCGGCGACCGGACCAGCCGGCACGTGCACCGTGCCGATCTGTTTGGGCGCAGCGGCGGGGCACGAGACGCTCGCCGCAGTGGGTGCCGCCGCCGACGGCTCGAAACCCCCGAGCAGCGCCGACCGAGCCGCAATCACGATCGCGATCGCGAGGGCGATCACCAGGCCGCCACCAAGAGCGACTCCGAATCCGAGGATCCGCGACGACGCCCCTGGCACAGCCGCACCACCGGTTCGACGCCCGGAGCTGCCGCGCCGCCCGGACCCCGCGCCGCGGCGGGTCGCAGGTCGGCGTCGGGTGGGCACCATTCGAGGGTAGGCGATGCCCACGACGGTGCTTTCCGCCTCGAGGACGAATTGGGGGGATCTGCGGGAGGAGAGAGCACGATGGAGGCATGAGACACGTGAGACGCGCGCCCGTGAAGCCGATCGAGCCCGGGCCCGGCCAGGAGTCGGTGTGGGACTACCCGCGCCCGCCACGAGTGGAGCCCGTGACCGAGAGGGTCGTCGTGCGCCTCGGCGGGGTGGCGGTGGCCGAGACGCGCGAAGCGTTCCGAGTGCTCGAGACGAGTCACCCACCCGTGTACTACCTGCCGCGGGCCGCTTTCGTGGCCGGGGCGCTGGATCCTGCGCCCGGTCGCTCGCTCTGCGAATTCAAAGGCCAGGCGTCGTACCTCAGCGTGACGGGTGGTGGCGTGACCGCGGAGCGCTCGGCCTGGACGTATCGGGAGCCGTGGGCTGGCTACGAGATGCTGCGCGACCACGTCGCGGTCTACCCGTCGGCAATGGAGTCATGCGAGGTCGGCGGCGAGGTAGTGCAGGCACAGGAAGGCGACTTCTACGGCGGCTGGATCACGTCGAAGATCGTCGGGCCGTTCAAGGGGGCGCCGGGCACGCTCGGTTGGTAGCTGGGTCGGCACGTACGCGCCACCAATTTAAGAGCGATTCTGCCTCAGCCGCACCCGCGGGAGTGCCTGCCGACCCAGATCGCTCTCAAATTGGCGGCGCAGCGCCGAACTAGACGGCGTCGGGCGACGGCGCCTCGGGCTCGGCGGGCGGGGCGTTCCGCTTGCCGAGCTCGATGACGGCGGCTGACGCGGCGAACCCGGCGACGAGGGCGAACAGGGTGCCGCCGGCTCCCCACTTCTTCTTACCGATGAGCCCGTCGAACGAGGCACGGCCGGGCCCGGCCGCGATCGCTCCGAGCGCGGCGACCAGCACGGCGTTGTATTCGTAGCCGCCGTCGGCGTTCCACGGTCCGTTGCTCAGGTGCACCTTGCGAACCGCGGTGACCATCGTGCCGATGAGTCCTGCCGCGGCCAGGGGAGTGGCGGCGCCGAGCACGACGGCGGCGCCGCCCGCGGTCTCGGTTGCTGCCGCGAGAAGGGCGTTGCGCTTGGCGGGATGGATGCCGAGGCTGCCCATCATGCCGGTCACGCCCTCCAACCCGGGGCCGCCGAACGATCCGTTGAGCTTCTGGAGGCCGTGGCCCACGAAGAAGCCGCCGACGGTGATGCGAAGAAGAGTTGTGCCGAGAGTCATAAGGGTTGTTCTACTCCCTGGTAGGGCGGAACGTTGGCTCGCCCCGCCGGTTCAGGCCACCACGTCGCCGAAGTCGTAGGCGGCCGGGATCTCGAGTTGGTCGTAGGTGCACGACGGCGCGTCCCGGTCGGGCCGCCAGCGGTCGAACTGCACGGTGTGCCGAAAGCGGCGCCCCTCCATCTGGTCGTAGCGCACCTCCACCACGCGGGTCGGGGCGAGGCGCACGAACGAGACGTCTTTGCCCGACGAGAAACGGCTCCGCTCGGTCTCGCCCGTGACCGCCTCACCGTCGTCGTCGCGCACGACATCGGGTGCGAGCTCGTCGACCAGCTCGGCCCGACGCTTGTCGGTGAATGCCGAGATGCCGCCGACGTTTTGCAGGGCGCCGTCGGCGTCGTACAGGCCGACCAGGAGCGACCCCACGCCGGATCCTGAGGTGTGGACTCGATAGCCGAGCACGACGACATCCGCCGTGCGGTGGTGCTTGATCTTGAGCATGCGGCGCTTGCCCGGTTCGTAGACCGAGCTCAGGGGCTTGGCGACGACGCCGTCGAGGCCCGCTCCCTCGAACTCGTCGAGCCAGCGCCTCGCGACCTCGACGTCGTCGGTTGTGCGGCTGAGGTGGAGCGGCGCGCGGAACGACGCCGAGAGGTCGACCAGGGCGGCTCGCCGCTCGGCGAACGGAACTCCGGTGAGATCGAGATCGCTGCAGGCCAGCAGGTCGAACGCGATGAACGACGCGGGAGTCTCGCTCGACAGGGCCGCGATGCGCGAGGCGGCCGGGTGGATCCGGGCCGACAGGGCCTCCCAGTCGAGCCGCTCCGCGCCCGGTTCTCCGCGGCGCACGACGATCTCGCCGTCGAGAACGCAGGATCCGGAGACCTGGCTCGCGATCTCGGCCACCAGCTCGGGAAAGTACCGCGTCAGCATCTTCGATCCGCGGCTTCCGATCTCGACCCTGCTCGGCCCGTTCTCCTGCTCTTCGACGTAGATCAGGCCGCGGAAGCCGTCCCACTTCGGCTCGTAGACGAGGCCGCCCTCCACCGAGTCGGGTTCGGGCACCGTCGGCACGGCCTTGGCGAGCATCGGCGTGACCGGGTTCTCCGCGCTGGGGATCATGCGTGCCAGTGTGCTCTCGTCCGTCGGCGGGTGTTCCTGTGCCGGGTGGGCGGGCGTTCCCCGTGAATGGGCGGGTGTCGTGTGGTGTGGGCGGGTGCTGCAGCACCCGCCCACACCACACAACGCCCGCCGACTTCACCGGCCCCCGGCGAGAGCGGTAGCGTGACGCATGGCATCCGACGCAGTGGTCCTCGAAGTACCCGGCCCCGACGGGACGCGCGAGGTACGCATTTCGTCGCCGGGCCGCATCCTCTACCCCGAGGTCGGCATCACGAAGCTCGATCTCGCGAAGTACCTCGTCGCGGTCGGCGAGCTGTTCGTCGAGCACAACGGTGGGCGGCCGATCTCGCTGCAACGCTTCTCGGGCGGCATAGACGGGGAGCAGTTCTTCTCGAAGAACCCGCCGAAGGGCGCACCGTCGTACATCCGAGCGCCCGACGTCACCTACCCGAGCGGCCGCGTGCACCCGCAACTCGTGATCGACGAACCCGCCGCCGCTGTCTGGGGCGCGCAGATGAACACGGTCGTGTTCCACCCGTGGGCCTCCCGCGCCGACGCCCCGGACTTCCCGGATCAACTCCGCATCGACCTCGACCCGCAACCCGGCACCGACTTCGGCGATGCCATCCCGGTCGCTCTCGCGCTGCGTGACGTGCTGGCCGACGCCGGACTCACCGCGTTCATCAAGACGAGCGGTAACCGCGGTCTGCACGTGTTTGCTCCCATCGCGGCCGAGCACGAGTTCCTCGAGGTGAGGCACGCCGTGATCGCTGCCGCGCGCGAGCTCGAGCGGCGGATGCCCGAGCGGGTGACGACGAACTGGTGGAAGGAAGAACGAGGCAGACGAATCTTCGTCGACTTCAACCAGGCGAATCGCGACCGGACCATGGCCGGCGCCTACAGCCCGAGAGCCCTGGCCGGGGCCACCGTGTCGGCGCCACTCGGATGGGACGAACTAGGATCCGCGGATCCTGCGCTCTTCACCGTGCTCAGCGTGCCCTCGCGGCTGGCGTCGACCGGCGACCCGTGGCACGGAATGCACGAGGCGCCGGGTGCCTCGATCGCCCCGCTGCTCGAGTGGTGGGCCCGCGACGTCGAGGCCGGTCTCGGTGAGCTGCCGTTCCCGCCCGATTTTCCGAAGATGCCAGGCGAGCCCCCGCGGGTGCAGCCGTCGCGCGCCAAGAAAGGGTGAGCTGCGGGCTAGGAGTCGAAGAGGAGCACGAACATCTCGTCGAGATACGCCGCCAGGTCGCGGCGGTCTCCGGGGGAGTTCCAGGCGAGGACGACTCGCGAGCCGTCGATGGACAGTGAGCCGTCGCCGCGGGCGAGAGACTCAGGATCCAGGGCGATCGCCTCGTACTCGAAGTTCACGACCTCGCCCTCGGCGAAGTGCCCCTTGGTCGCGGCGACCCGCTCGGCACGGCGCTGCTCCACCGACAGCGACAGGCTCTGCGGTCGGCCGGTCTCGGTCGCGCGCGTGATGCGGCCGACGCGAAAGAGGCGTGCGTCGCTCGTGACCAGCAGGATGCCGAGGCGCCAGGCCCGGCCGACCGGCGCGATCTGGACACTGGTCTTGAATGGGCCGAAGCCGCGTGGCAACCGCACCTCGCCGAGAGCCTCGTCGCGAGCGCCCGAGGCGTCGAGCCGCTCGACCGTCGCCCGCAAGAGCCGCTCGAGGTCAGCGGCAGCCTGCGCGGGGTCGGTTGCGGGCTGGGCCGAGTCGTCGGAGTAGTCGGAGTCGTCGGGTGCGTCGGTCATGCGCCGGGGTGAGCGGTCGGGTCGGACGAGACGGCCGCCGAGATCGCAGTTCGGGTCGGGAGCACCCGACGAGAACTGCGATCTCGGTGCACGGCGTTCACGCTGACGAGCTCACGCCTGCCAGAACGCGCGGACGGACTCGGCGACGGATGCCCCCTGAGCTCGACCGGCGAGAGCCGACGGAACGCGCGACGCGTCGTCGAGCGAGTTGCCGCCGAACGCCTGGAGGCTCGAAGCGTCGGCCGACACCACGAGCACGGCGCTCGGGCTGTCGGCGTCATCGCGGAGCCCGGCAACTGCCGCGTCGAGCTGCGGGCCCATGGGGCTCCGAGCGTCTTCGGCGCCGCACGACAGCACGAGCACCCGGTCGTAACCGGCCGCGATATCGGCGTTCGTCGCCGAGCGGGCGCCGCCGTCGATGTAGTGCACGCCGTCGATCTCGACGGTCGGGAAGACGAGGGGCACGGAGCAGCTCGCGGCGACGGCGCGCGCTAGCGGGATGCCGTCGGAGGAGTCGATGACCCGGAATTCGCCGTCTTCGGCATTCACGACGCAGACGCCGAGCGGGGCGGACGGCCAGCCGGCGGCCTCGGGGAACTGGGCGCCGACCTGCGCCAGCAGCGGCGACTCGGCCCCCTGCGAGAAGGCGATCGACGCACGGCCGAGGCGGGCACGGGCGTCTTCCGGGCCGGTCGCGCCGGCGACGACCTCGGCGAGGCGCTGACCGAACGTGGCCATGTCGAGGGCGGGTGCGGGTGCGGCCGCGCTGTCGGGCGAGGTTCCGGTGCCCTCCGGGGGGATACCGGCGGCGGCAGCATCCGCGGCGCCGAACGGAGCGGCCGAGGTGGCCTGGGCGTCGTACACGGCGTCGACGTGGCCGAAGCGGAGAATGGCTCCCGCCACGGATCCTGCGCTCGTTCCGACGACCAGATCGGCGGCGCCCACATCGATGCCCTGGGACTGCAGTTCAGCGAGAACACCGAGATGCCAGGCGATGCCGGCAATGCCACCCCCTCCGAGGACGAGTGCGCGGCGAGGGGACTCAGATGTCGTTCCTGTCATGATCCGAGCCTATTCGCGTCATCCTGGCTAGGCTTTCACTTTCCGGGGGGAACCGATCAGACGCCTCTCCGTGTCCCGAACCGAGAGAAGCCATCCGATGAATCTGTCAGCACGCCTCCGTACCGCTGCTCCTGCCGCTCTGCTCGCCGGGATGCTCGTCGTCTCCGTCGCCGGGTGCTCGTCGTCCGGCGGGGGCTCGGGCTCGAACAAGGCGGCCGGCGACAGCACGAGCACCCCAAAATCGAGCGAGGCGTCCGGATCGTCGACGCAGACGAAGTCCGAGGCCTGCTCGCTGATCAAAGACTCCGTGCAGAAAGCTTCGTCTGAGATGACGGCGTCGACGACCAAGATCTCGACCGACCCGGAAGCGGCCATCGCGGCCATCCAGAAGTTGTCGACCGCTTTCCAGAAGACGGAATCGCAGGTGACCGAACCCGGCGCCGCGGACGTGGTCAAGCCGGCCGGCGAAGACCTCAAGGCCTTCGCAAAGGCCGCGCAGACGATCGAGAGCGACCCGCAGGGCACCCTGAAGAAGCTCCAGGACCTCTCGCCGACCATGCAGAAAGACTTCGCCGCCGTCGGCACCTACTGCTCCTAGGGTTCTCTCCGCCGGGTTGTTCTCCCGGATTCGTTTGGTAGAGGTAGTGCATGCCTCTCCACCGCGCCCTCGGATCGACCGCCCTCGCCGCCGCGGTGCTCGTCGTGGCCGCTGCCTGCTCGCCGATCGGGCCGGGGGCCGGGGTGTCGGATCCTGCTGGGTCTGGGTCTGGGTCTGGGTCCGGTTCTGGTTCTTCGGGTGGCTCGGCCACCGGCACGGCGACGGCCTCGGCTGCGGTGAAGGCGGCGACGTGCAAGGCGCTCAACTCGTCGCTCGACGACGTGACCTCGAAGCTGTCGTCGACCGCGAGCAGGTTCGCCGCCGATCCGTCGTCAGCCGTCTCGGCCCTCGAATCGGCGACGACGACGGTGCAGGGCGTCGTCTCAGAAATCCAGGATCCGCGTGCCAAGACGCTCGTGCGCGACGTCTCCGACGACCTCGGCACGCTCACCACCGCCGTGCAGAATGCCGCTGAGCACCCCCTCACGGGTGCGCCCCGAGTCCAGCGGGCCTTCGCTGCCGTGCAGAAAGACGTGGCGGCGATCACGACGTACTGCGGCTGACCTCGTCTCCACCCTCGCGTCGCTGGCGCTGTTCTCCACCGTCGGCACGTCGTGGCGGCTGGGGCCGGTGACGGTTCGGCCACGCTTGGGGGATGGACCCGCGCTTCGTCACCCCCGCCCAGTTCGCTGCCGGCGGTGATCCCGGTCGGCGGCTTCGGCGGGAGGCTTCTCGGGGCACTTTCATGCGGGTGCGGCCGGGGCTGTACCTCCCGGCCGAAGACTGGCAGCAGTTCTCGGCGAGGGAACGGCACGTCACCGCGGTGCGGGCATTCCTCGTGCGTGCGGGCCCGCACGTTGTGGTGAGTCACGCCTCGGCCGGGGCGGTCTGGGGCTTTCCCGTTCTCGACGAGTGGCCCCAGCGCGTGCAGGTCATTTCACCCCGTCGGACGACGGGCAAAGTGACCTCGCGTGTGGTGCTGCATCCCTCGAGACTCGCGGTGGAGGTCGGCATCGTGCGGGGCATCCCATGCACGTCGGCAAGCCGAACCGCGGTCGACATGGGTTTGGCCGGCGGATTCCTCTCGGCACTCCTCGCGTTCGATTACGTGCTGGCGACAGGACTCGTTACTCGCCAGGAGCTGCACGATGAGATCGCTCTGAGGTCAGGCTTCCGCGGCATCGCCGCCGTGCGTGCGGCCCTCGAGATCGCCCACCCGGGGTCGAAATCAGCGGGCGAATCCATCAGCAAAGGGCAGATCCATCTCCTGGGTTTCGAGACTCCTGAGCTGCAGAAGAAGTTCACCTGCCCCGGGGGTCGCACCTACTACGGAGACTTCTGGTGGAAGACGGTGGGCCAGATCGGTGAGTTCGACGGCGGGCAGAAGTATCTCGACGAACGGATGCGAGGTGGCCGGACGATGGAGCAGGTGCTCTTCGACGAGAAGGATCGCACCGACGCGCTGCTGGCCCTCCCTGAGGTGCGCAACATCGTCAGATGGCGCTATGCGGTCGCCAGGAACCCGAGCCGCCTCCAGGAGATCCTCGTTCGGGCAGGCATTCCCCTCCGTGACTCTCGCAGGAGGTGAGGCACCCCCGGATGGCCAAACAACCCCCGGATGCCACCCCATATTTGGCCAACTCGGGGTGCCTCCCGGCTGGTGGGGCGGGGCTAGCGGCGCGGGGGCCGAGCAGCAGGAACCGCAAGCGCAGCAGCAGCGAACTCGCGCTGCAGCTCTCGCTTCAGCACCTTGCCGCTCGCACCGATCGGCAGGGCCTCGACCACGTGCACCTCGCGCGGGAACTTGTAGGCCGCGAGGTGCTCACGCACGAACGCGATCACCGACTCGCAGTCGAGCGACACACCGGGGCGCGCGATCACCGCCGCGTGCACCTCCTGCCCGTGCACGTCGTCGGGCACGCCGAACACGGCCGCGTTGGCGACGAGGGGGTGCCGCATCAGGCAGTCTTCGACCTCGCTCGGATAGACGTTGTAGCCGTTGCGCACGATCATGTCTTTCTTGCGATCGACGATCGTGACGATGCCGTCGGCGTCCTTCGTGCCGAGGTCGCCGGTGTGGAACCACCCGTCGACCATGGCGGCATCGGTCGCCTCCGGGTTGCCGAGATAGCCCTTCATCAGGTTGTGGCCGCGGATCACGATCTCGCCGAGCTCGCCGTCGGGCAAGAAGACGACGTGGTCTTCGACGTCGGGCTGGACGATCTCGACATCGACGCCCCAGATGGCGCGTCCGATCGTGCCGGGGCGCGGATCCTTGAGGTCGTTGACGGTCGCGACCGGAGAGGTCTCGGTGAGCCCGTAGCCCTCCTGGATGACGGCGCCGAACGTCTCTTCGAAGCGTTCGAGCACCGCGACCGGAAGAGCGGAGCCGCCCGAGACGGCATAGCGGAGCGGTGGGCGCAGGTGGCTCGCGGCGGGGGAAGAGGCAGCGGCGAGAAGGCCGATGTACATCGTGGGTACGGCGGTGAAGATGGTCGTGCGGGTGTCGACCATCAACTGGAGCGCCTCGGCCGGGTCGAACTTCGGCAGCAGCACGATGGAGGCCCCGCGCCGGAACACCGTGTTGAGCACCGTGGTCTGACCGAAGGCATGGAAGAACGGGAGTCCGCCGAAGACGACGTCGGTCGCGGCCATGTCGGTGCAGTCGATCAGCTCGGTGCTGACCTGTTCGATCATCGCGAGGTGCGAGCCGACGGCGCCCTTCGGGTGACCGGTCGTTCCCGAGGTGTAGAGGATCGTCGCAGCCGCCAGAGGGTTGACCGACTCGTAGCGGTCGATGGGAGTGGCTGTGGCGGCCAGAACCTCCAGGCGATCGACGGGCACGGGCGTCGGCGCGTCGAGGGGAAGCAGCACCGACACGATGGGCACACCGGCGGCCGCTGCGGCGGGAAGTGCCTCGCCGAGCTGCGGCGCGGCGACGATAGCCAGGACGGCACCCGAGTCGCGCAGCACGTATTCGATCTCCTCCTGCTTGAACAGCAGGTGGATCGGCACCACGATAGCCCCGAGCGAGAGCACCGCGTAGTAGGCGCGGCAGAAGTCGGGCACGTTCGGCAGGATCAACGCCACCCGGTCGCCCCGCCCCACACCTCGGGCACGGAGGGCTCCGGCGTAGGCGCGGGTCTCGTTCCAGAGTTGCCCGTACGTTGTCGTCTGCCCGCGGAAGTGCACGGCGGGGCTCTCGGGATGCCGCGCGGCTGTCTCCGACAGGATCGCCGCGATCGACAGGGTGCCGAGGCCCGGACCGCCGAGGAGGTCGGCGGTCGAGGGGGAGGAGGTGGTGAACGTCATTGTTCGGTCCTTTCGAAGAACGAGGGAAGAGCTAGTGAGAGGCGGGGACGAGCTCGAACGCCGCCTCGAGAGCGGTGCGGATGCGCTCGGGAACAGGCACCGGGCGCCGATTCACCGAGTCGACGAAGACAGTGACGAAGGTGCCGTCGGCGAGCAGCGAGTCGTCAGAGGAGCGCAGGATCCGCGGCGACCACGCCAGGCTCGTCGTTCCGATCCGCACCGATCGCAGCTCGACCACCAGCTCCTCCGGAAACCCCGCCGCCGCTCTGAACTGGCACGACGACGACACGCAGAACCCGATCACCTCGTCGTGCAGCGGGTCGAGGCCGGTTCTGCTCATGAACCAGGTGTTGATGGCGGTGTCCATCGCCTGGTAGTAGATCGTGTTGTTGAGGTGGCCGTACATGTCGTTGTCGGCCCACCGGGTCGCGATCCTCTGGCGATACGGGTCGGTCGCGGTGGGCGTGCTCGACGGGGTCGTGGTGGTCACGGTGTCATCCCTCCCGGAGAACGTAGGCGAAGGCGGCCCGGGCGCGGGACGCGCTCGGCATTTCGCCGGTGATCAGGTCGGCGTAGGTGAACGACTCCGACACCCGCACCAGCAGGTAGGCCAGGTCGTGCGTCTCGAGGTCGAACGCCATGCTCCCGGCAGCCACTTCGGCCTCGAGCATGGCCTCGACCGTGGCGAGGTAGCGGCGCTGCACCTGGCTGTCTTTCGTCGTCAGCACGCGCAGGGCCCGAGTCGGCTCCTTCTTCAAAAAGCCCTGGAAGTACGGGGCCGCGATCAGAGTCTCGACGAAGTCGCCAAGGATTGAGGTGAGCCGAGCCGCTCCGGTGAGATCACAGGCGCGTTCGAGCCGCACGAGGGTCGGCTCGGCAAGCGACCACAGCACCTCGTTCAGCAGGGCGTCGCGGTTGCCGAGCCAGCGGAAGAGCGACGTGCGGTCGACGCCGAGACGCGCTGCGAGATCGTTCATATCGACCCGCTCGCCGGCGAGGAAGGTGCGGCGGGCGAAGACGAACGCACGGATGGTGTCGGGGTGGTCGCCGCGGGCGAGTCGTGCCGCGAGCTCGGAGGGCACCCGCTGCGCGGCGAGTGCCGCGAAGGCCACGGGTGCTTGGGTCGGCGTCGACATGACCCCGACTCTAGGTCTCCTAAGAAGCTCGTGCAACATTTTGCAAAACGATGCATGATGGTGTCACACCTGATCGATCGTCAAGCAATGGAGCTGAACCGTGACTGTGACCACGTCGAAGACGAACTACCTCTCGAGCGACTTCTACTTCGCGCAAGACGCGTTGACCGCCCGCGAGAACGACAACATCCACGACCTCCGGGCCTACCTCGAATCCGAGGTCGCCCCGATCGCCGACGACTTCTGGGAGCGCGCCGAGTTTCCGCACCAGGTGATCAAGCCCCTGGCCGAGCTCGGCGCCTACGGGCCCATCTGGGAGGAGTCGCGCCAGTTCGAGAACACCGCGAAGTACCGCGGCTGGGCCGCCCTCGAGTCGGGGCGCGTCGACGGCAGCGTGTCGACGTTCATCGGCGTCACCTCCGGTCTCGCGATGGGTTCTATCGGCCTCGCCGGCAGCCCGGAGCAGCGCGCGGAGTGGCTGCCCAAGATGGCCACCGGCGAAGTGATCGGTGCATTCGGTCTGACAGAACCGCTCTCAGGATCCGACGCGGCCGGCGGCCTCCGCACCACTGCCACGCGTCACGGCGACAGCTGGACGCTGAACGGCCAGAAGCGCTGGATCGGCAACGCCACCTTCGCCGACGTCGTCGTCATCTGGGCCCGCGACACCGCCGACGGCCAGGTCAAGGGATTCCTCGTCACCACCGACACCCCCGGTTTCACCGCCACCAAGATCGAGCGCAAGCAGAGCCTCCGTATCGTGCAGAACGCCGACATCACGATGACCGACGTCGTCGTGCCCGAAGAGCGTCGCCTTCAGCTCGCCAATTCGTTCCGCGACACGGCCAAGGTGCTGCTGCTGACCCGGGCCGACGTGGCATGGCAGGCGATCGGCAACTCGATCGGCGCCTACGAGTCAGCCGTCGCCTACGTCACCGAACGCGAGCAGTTCGGCAAGAAGCTGTCGTCGTTCCAGCTCGTGCAAGACCTCCTGTCGCGCTGCCTCTCGAACATCTCGGCGTCGATCGCGCTGTGCATGCAGACCTCCGACCTCCTCGACCAGGGGCGCCAGACCGATGCCCACGCGTCGATGGCCAAGTCGTTCGCCACGTCGAAGATGCGCGAGACGGTGGGCTGGTGCCGCGAGGTGATGGGGGGCAATGGCATCGTGCTCGACTACGGTGTCGCCCGTCGGTTCGCCGACGCCGAGGCCATCTACTCGTTCGAGGGCACTCGTGAGATGAACTCCCTGATCGTCGGGCGCGCCATCACCGGCACGAGCGCCTTCGTCTCGTAGGGCGCCGATCATGACCGATGCTGTCATCGTCGCCGTCTCCCGCACCCCGATCGGGCGTGCCATGAAGGGGTCCCTCCGCGATATCCGCCCGGACGACCTGGTCGCGTTCGCGGTGCGCGACGTCCTCTCGAAGGTGCCCGAGTTGGATCCTGAATCCATCGACGATCTGCTGATGGGCTGCGGCATGCCGGGCGGTGAGCAGGGCATGAATATCGCCCGCATCGTCGCGGTCGCCCTCGGCTACGACCGCCTGCCCGGCACCACCGTGAATCGCTACTGCTCGTCGAGCCTGCAGACCACCCGCATGGCGTTCCATGCCATCAAGGCGGGCGAAGGCGACGTGTTCATCTCGGCCGGTGTCGAGTCGGTGTCGAGCGCGGCACGAGGGTCGAGCGACTACATCCCCGGCGAAGATCTTCGCAACCCGCTCTTCCCGACATTCCAGGATCCCGCGGGCGTCTGGGTCGATCCTCGCTCCCGGGGCGACCTGCCCGACCCCTACATCTCGATGGGCGAGACCGCGGAGAACGTCGCCGGCCTGCTCGGCATCTCGCGCCACGAGCAGGACGAGTTCGCGGCACTCTCGCAGAACCGAGCCGAACAGGCCATTCGCGACGGGTTCTGGCAGCGCGAGATCACACCGTTCACCCTGCCCGACGGCACGGTCGTCTCGGTCGACGACGGCCCTCGCGCCGGAGTCACCATAGAGACGCTCTCGGGACTTAAGCCGGTCTTCCGCCAGGAAGGCACCGTGACGGCGGGCAATGCCTGCCCGCTCAACGACGGGGCCGCAGCGCTCGTCATCATGAGCGACACCCGCGCTGCGCAACTCGGCATCACACCGCTGGCGCGCATCGTGTCGACCGGCGTCACCGGGCTCTCGCCCGAGATCATGGGCCTCGGTCCGGTCGAGGCGTCGAGGCAGGCCCTCGCCCGCGCCGGCATGACCATCGACGACATCGACCTCGTCGAGATCAACGAGGCATTCGCCGCCCAGGTCATCCCGTCGGCCCGCGAGCTTGGCGTCTCGCACGACAAGCTCAACGTGCACGGCGGGGCGATCGCCGTCGGGCACCCGTTCGGCATGACCGGCGCCCGCATCACCGGAACGCTGCTGAACGGGCTGCAGACGCGCGACGCCACCTTCGGCCTCGAGACGATGTGCGTCGGCGGCGGCCAGGGGATGGCGATGGTGGTCGAGCGGCTGTCGTAGAGCACCGCCCGTCGACCCTCGCGCATACGAACACGAAAGGAACCACCATGACCGACCAACACAGCGTCTCTGCGCAGCACCAGGCTTCTGACCAGCACGGCGCTTCTGACCAGCACCGCGCTTCTGACCAGCACAGCTCTTCAGACCAGCGCATCGCGATCGTGACCGGGGGAGCGCGCGGCATCGGCGCCGCCGTCGGAGCCCGACTCGCACGCGACGGAATGGCCGTCGCCCTGATCGACCTGCGGCAGGAGGATGCCGATGCATCGGCCACCGCCATCACTGCCGCGGGCGGGACGGCGATCGGTGTTGCGGCCGATGTCTCGGACGAGGCGTCGGTGAAAGCGGCCGTGGAGACGGTCGTCGAGAAGCTCGGCCCGCCGACCGTGCTGATCAACAACGCCGGGATCCTTCGCGACAACCTGCTCTTCAAGATGAGCGTCGACGACTGGGACGCCGTGCTCGGAGTGCACCTGCGCGGCGCCTTCCTGATGAGCCGCGAGGTGCAGAAGTACCAGGTCGAGGCGAAGTGGGGGCGCATCGTCAACCTGTCGTCGTCGTCGGCGCTGGGCAACCGCGGGCAGGCGAATTACTCGGCCGCGAAGGCCGGCATGCAGGGCTTTACGAAGACGCTGGCGATCGAGCTCGGGCCGTTCGGGGTCACCGCCAACGCGATTGCTCCCGGGTTCATCGAGACCGCGATGATCGAGGAGACGGCCAGGCGCATGAAGGTGTCGCTCGACACGTTCCTCGAAGAGGCGGCGAAGCAGATCGCCGTTCGCCGGGTCGGTCAGCCCGACGACATCGCGGCGGCGGCGGCGTACTTCTGCTCGGAAGAGGCGGGCTACGTTTCGGGCCAGGTGCTTTATGTGGCGGGCGGGCCGCTCGATTGAGCGGGGCGACTGAGACGTCGGTGCCGGCTGTCTTCGCGAGTCCGGCCGACCTCGTCGGAGCAGAGGGCAGGATCCTTGGCCCGTCGTCGTGGGTGACCATCGAACAGGGGCGGATTCAGGCGTTCGCTGATGCCACCGGCGACCAGCAGTGGATTCACACCGACCCGGCGCGCGCGGCTGACGGTCCGTTCGGAGCGACGATCGCCCACGGCTTCTTGACGCTCTCGCTTACCGCCGCCTTCGCGGAGGAGTTGCTTCGCGTCGACGGCACAGCCCAGGTGATCAACTACGGGGCCGACAAGCTGCGGTTTCTGCAGCCGGTGCTGGTCGGCAGTCGCGTGCGCGCGGTCGGCGAGATCACGTCAGCTGCGTCCGGCGCGAGCGGCGTGCGGCTCGGTTACCGGCTCACCATCGAGATCGAGGGCGTGGAGCGGCCGGCGCTCGTCGTCGACACGGTGACGCTCTTCGTGCCGGGGTCCGCCTGACCTAGCGGCGTTCTGCCCGCCCCGGTGCAAATTCGAGAGCGATCCCGGCGGGCCCGTCCCACCCGTTGCAGGCGGTTGCGGCCGAATGTCAGCGGCGGCGGCCGGATCCTGAACCGCCCGTTGCTGAACCGCCAGCAGCACCTCGGCGCTGACGGATCTTGCGAATGACGGTCAAGACGACGGGCAGGTATTTGAGAAGGCGGATCATGGGGGGCTCTTTCGCTAGACACGGGAGGGTTCCGGATGGATCGCCCGTCTAGAACTGAACCAGTCGTGCCTGGGCAGTCGAGTCAGTCGGGGTTCAATTTGCGAGGTACGAACGAATTGCAGTGACCACGAGGTCGTGGTCGATCACGTCTTTGAGGCCCGACGCCGTGATGGTGCCCACGATCGATCCGTCGACGACGATCGGGAACGACCCGCCCGACACGGCGAACTCGTCGTCGATCTGGTGCGGGGTGCCCGAGGCATCGGCCTCGAGCCGGGTCAGCAGCGACGGCTGTGCATCGCGGAGGGCGACGTTCGACTTGCGACGCAGCCAGCTCGTGGTGTCAGCCGAGACGCCGCCGAGCGCCGCCTTGTAGACGATGTGCTCGCCGAGCACGACCTGAACGGCAAGCGCGAAACCGCGCTCGCGCACGATTTCGGCGGCGAGGGTGCCGAGTGAGTACGCCGCTTCCTGATCGAAGGATCCGACGGAATCGAAAGTGAGCTCGGCCAGCTGGGCGCGGACCTCGTCGGGCGTGAACTCCGGCAGGGCGGTCTCGGTGAGGGGGCTCTCGGGCAGCGGGGCGTCGGTCATGCCCCCATCCTGTCAGCCCTCCCGTCGGTGTGGGAGGCGCGCACAGTAGGGTCGGCCTATGCAAGACGACGGCGGCTGGGTCGAGCTGGCTCCGGCGAGCGCGCCCCGAGACGCGGGTTGGCCGGTGCGCCGCCGCCGGATCCTCGTCGGTGCCGCTCTTCTCGCCCTTTTCCTCGTCGCCCTTGTCACGATCGGCGGACTCGTCGCCGCCCGCCAACTCGCCGAGGAGGAAGCCGCTGCCACCGCTGCGTCGACCACCAGTCTGCTGTCGACCGCGGTGATCGTTCCCGTGCTGTCGGACTCGCTCGTTCGCGGCACCGTCGGTCAGACACAGTCCGCCCGGGAGGCGCTCGACGAGGTCGTCCGGGGCTGGATTGTCGGTACGGACGGCGTGGTCCGAGTGAAGCTGTCGACCGAGGCCGGGGTGATCGTCTACTCCGACGAGGCCGACCTGATCGGGCGTACGTCTCCGCTCGATCGGCACGATCGTGCGACTCTCCGTGCGGGAGGGCTGGACGCGCACGTCGTTGATTCCGACGCAGCGGGCGAGCGGTTCGACGACGATTTGGGAACGCTTCTGGTGGCATACCGGGGAGTCGAGACGCCCGGCGGGACGAAGCTGCTCGTCGAGGTCCTGTTCGACTACGACCGGCTCACCGAGCGTTCCGGTCAGGTCTGGCTGCGGTTCGCGGGTGTCACGATCGGAGTGATCGCCGTGCTCGTCGTGCTGCTCGGGTCTCTTATCGGCTGGTTGCTCTCGCGGCTGGCACGGGAGGACGCCGCCCGACGAGAGGAACTCCGCGCAGAGCTCCAGTTGGCTCTCGGTGATGCCGCCGACGACCGTCGACGTCTCGCCGAATCCCTCCGCGACGGCGTCGTGCACGAGCTGACCGGCACGGCCCGCGCCCTCTCGGCCGCGTCGCAGGAACTCTCACAGACCGATCCGGTGCGATCCCGCCTGCTCGCCACGTCGGCCCGTCACGTCCGCGATGGGCTGGGCGGCCTCCGCACCCTCCTCATCGACCTGCATCCGGCGACGTTTTCTGTCGGAGCCCTGGCCCCGGCCCTCGACGATCTCGCTGCCCGGGCGCGCAACCGTGGGCTGACGGTGCGCATCGATGTGCCCGACAGAACCGGCCTCGACGCCGACGAGGAGCGGCTCGTCTTCCGCGTGGCCCGGGAGTGCTTTGCCAACACCGTGGCGCACGCACACGCCGGCCACCTCACGCTGACGCTGCACGGGCGCCTCCTCGAGATCGTCGACGACGGGGTCGGCTTCGAGCTCGGTTCGGAGCTGGGTGGGCCGGTACTCGAGGGCTCTGCGCTTCAGGATCCCGAGCGGCGCCGATCTGGCTTGCGGATCCTGGTCGACGCCGCCCACACCTCCGGAGCCTCCCTCTCCATCCGCACCGCCCCAGCCCAGGGAGTGCGCGTGCGCCTTCGCCTGCCGTGACGGGCGTCTTCGTCTCCCCAGCGGTCTGTACGTCGCGTATCCACCCTCACCTGTGACCCCGAGGATCCGGCGGCTCGCCCCCGAGGCCACCCTGTCGGATGCGCCGTCAGCCTCTGCCCTCCTCCCTGCCCTCCCGTCGGTTTCTCGTCAGCCGCGCCCTCGTCTCGGGTGCGGGTCGCAAGCGACTTCGAGCCCAAGACCTCCGGTCACCGCATCACGGAGTCAGGGCCGTCGGAGGAGAAGGTCCGGCGCTGATTGACAGGTGTCGCGACTACGCGCCGCTTCTCGCCGAGGGGCACCTTTTCAGTCACCTGACAGCCGCTGAACTTTGGGGACTACCGCTACCGCTCGACCCCCGGGGACAGATTTACGCTCTCCATGTCACCGCGACGGCAGCCGTGCGCGAGCCCCGTCGCCCCGGTGTCGTCGGGCACACCGGGTCGGGGATCAGGTCAGTTCGTCATCTCGGTGTCAACGTCGTCGGGCCGGTTCGGGCTTGGATCCAGTGCGCCGAGCTGCTCGAGGTGGACGATCTGGTGATCATGGGTGATGCGCTGCTCTCCAAATGGTCGCCCTTTGCGGCTGCTCGGTTTCACCGCATCGGTGATCTCCGACGACTTCTCGATCGCTGCTCTGGACGCCGGGGGATTCGGAGGCTCCGCGAGGCTATCGAGCTCATGCGGCCCAAGTCGTGGTCGCCGAAGGAATCAGAGTTGAGGCTTCTGATTATGAGGTCGGGCCTGAGGGAGCCCGACGCTCTCAACGAGAAGGTGCACGCGGCGGATGGTTCAGCAATCGGGCGACCGGATATGCAGTACAAAGACGCCCGGGTCTACGTCGAGTACGAGGGTGACCATCATCGAACGAATAAGGAGACCTTCCGCCTCGACATCGTCAAGCGAGAGCGTCTCGCCGATGAGGGCTGGCGTGGGATCCGTGTCACCGAGCTCGACCTGTCCGAGCCCGCTAGTCTCCTCCGCCGGTTATCTCGCTACATCCCACCCGCGTGATGCCCCTCTTTTCTCTCTCCGCGACGCGAGACTCCACAAGTGGCCCATGCGGAGAACCACCATGGGCCATTTGTGGAGTCTCGCCGCCGCGGGGGCGGGGAGGGAGGGTAAGCGGGGAGGGAGGGAGACAGGAGGGCAGGCCGCAGCTACTCGGAGACGTCGATCAGGACCTTTCCGGTCACCGCATCCTGCACGGCCTGGTGCGCGGCAGCGGTGGATGCGAGCGGGAACCGCACCAGGGGCAGGCCCGCCGCCTCGCCGACCGGCAACACGCCGGCGATTAGCGCCTCCGTCACGTCTTCGACGGCGGCCCGCATCGCCTCCTCGCCGATCGTGTAGAGCAGCACGAACTGGTAGCGCGTGTTCTTCGTCATGTTGGGGCGCACGGCGAGCTCTGCCGTGTCGCCGCCGTCGTCGGCGTACATCGACACGACCGACCGTTGTCCGGTGACGGCGGCGTCGAGCTCGGCGTTCTTCACGATCGAGACCTCGACGATGATGTCGACACCGTCGGGTGCGATCGACTGGATGACGGTTGCGGCGTCTTCGGTCTTGTAGTTGACGATGTGGTGGGCCCCGGCCGTGCGGGCGAGTGCGGCCTTCTCGTCGGACGAGATGGTCGTGATCACGGTCGCTCCGGCCCAGCGGGCCAGTTGGATCGCGGCGTGGCCGACGGCTCCGGCGCCGCCCTGGACGAGCACGACCTTGCCCTCGAGTGCCCCCGGGGCCAGGCGCGACGGCCCGCCTTCGAGCACGGTGAGGGCGCGGTGGGCGGTCATGGCCGGCACACCCATTGTCGCGCCGACGTCGAAGCTCACTCCGACGGGCAGCTTGACGACGCGCGCCTCGGGCAGCACCGTGTATTCCTGCGCGGTGCCGGTGGGGCGGTTGCGGGCCGAGAGGTAGGTCCACACCCGGTCGCCGACTGCCAACAGTGTCACGCCGTCGCCGACCGCGTCGACCGTGCCGGCGCCGTCCTGGTTCGGCGTCACCTCGTCGAAGTCGAGCTCGCCCTGCGCCCTCGATTTCCAGTCGGTCGGGTTGACCGCTGAGACAGCGACGCGGATCCGCACCTCGCCCGGCCCGGGCTCGGGGATCGGGCGCTCAACGAGCTGCAGGACGTCGGGGGAACCGGTGTGCGTATAGACGATGGATCTCATACCCGTAGTCAACTCTCCCGAGCGAAAAGCCTTCCCGAAGGATCCAGCCGCCCGAGAATCGCCGAACTGATCTCTCCGAGCTGCGTCACCTGCTCCGGCGTCAGCGCGCCGATCACCGATTCGCGGACGGTCGCCACATGCCCGGGGGCGGCCGCCTGCACGGCGCTCCAACCGGCGGCGGTGAGCGTCGCATTGGTCGCGCGGCGATCCTCGGCGCAGGGGCTGCGCGCCACGAGCCCCTGCTCCTCCAGCCGGGAGACGACCCGCGACAGGCGGGGGAGCGTGGCGTTGGTGCGTGCCGCGAGTGCGGTCATGCGCAGGGTGCGGTCGGGCGCCTCCGAGAGCATGGCCAGGGTGAAGTAGTCGAAGTGGGTCAGACCGTCGTCGCGCTGCAACTGCGAGTCGAGCACCCCGGGCAGCAGCTCGACGACGGCCGCGAAGCGCACCCACGACGCACGCTCGGAGTCGCTCAGCCAGCGGGGAGTGCCGTCAGTCGTCATGACCTCGATCGTAGCGAGTTGCTTGTGTCGACAACTAAGCGGGCGCCTCTACGCTTCTGGCATGGACGACCGCTTCCGCCTCGACGGCACCGACCTCGGCATCGACCGGGCCGCGTCGGTGGCCACACTGGGCACCGACGGCGAGCTGTACCTCAGGATCCAGAGCGCGCACGTTCCCGAAACCGTGGCCGAGTGGGCGACGGTGCCGCCTCGGATCCTCGTCTCGGGTTTGCCGGTCCGCTTCGACGACGAGGGCTTCGGTGCGACTCTCGACCAGGCGCGCCACGACGACTTCGCCCTCGGCGACGGCGAAGCGGTGCTCGTGCTCAGCGCGCGGTTCGACCTTTTCGGTCGCGTGACGATCCACGCCGGTGATCGCGTACGGCTCGTCGTAACGGCTGCCACGCCGTGGTCGCCGGAGCCGTGGCGGATCGACGTCTCGCTCGCCTTCGGCGGCCGCCGGAGAGCGTCGATCTAGAGAGGCCTTTTACGGGCAGGAACTCAGGATCCGCGACATCGCCGCTCGCTCCGACGAGGTGACCCACAAGCCGTACTTCGCCTTGACCTGGATCTGGCGGGTCACGTACACGCAGCGCGACCCGGTGTCGCTAGGCAGCCACTCGGCGGCATTCTTGTTGCCCTTCGAGTTGTTCGAGTGGCCGTCGACCGCCTGGAGTTCGAGGGGGTCGTTGGCGAGGGCTTCGCGCTGGGCCTGAGTGAGGTTCTGCCCGCCCGTCCGCCAGGCGTCGCTCAGCGGCACTAGGTGGTCGATCTGCACCTCCTCGGACGACTCGGGCCCGCGCACGAAAGCCACCTTTTCGCCCGAGTAGAGCGACCGGAGGGTTCCCGACCGCACCTTGCAGTCGGCCGACCGGGTGATCGATGTCAGGTCGCGAGCCAGAATGTCGTTGCGGGTGTCGCAGCCGTTGTGGTCGACGTCTCGCCAGGCGTCGCCGAAGTCACGCTCGCGGTCGTAGCGGACGCCGGTCGCCCAGGGCCTGACGGTGAGCCCCGCGAGGCTCTTTCGCGCGGCCGCGGCCGGAATAGCGGCGGGCGTGGCGGCGGCATCGGTCGTACCCGCCGTTCCGCTGCTGCCGGCGTCGGACGTGCTGCTGCTGCCAGCGGGGTCGTACCCGAGAGGCTTGAGTGCGCCGGAGGTCGCCAGTGCTCCGATGACGAGCACGGCACCGAGCACGACCAGGCCGAGGAGCGGGGTGTTCTGCTGGCGGCGGCGTCTGGGCGTGCGGGGCATCCGTCTATTCTCGCAAGCTCGACGCCGCTCGAAGTCACCGGGCGAGATGGCCCATTCGGCCGCATGCGGGTCGAGACGGCGTCGGTCGGGCCATCTCGCGACACCCGGCCACGCGGTGCCCAGCGTGGCACGGGGCAACATGCAGGGGAACTAAGCGACCCGGTGGTCGATGCTCAGCATCGGAACGTGGTGCCGAACCCGAACGTGGAGCGAGAGCTGCCCACGTCGCGCGAGTGCGACCGCCGCGATGAGCGCGGCGAGCGCCGGCATACCTCCCGACACGAGCATTCCGATGTGCACGCCGAACGTCTGCACGATCCAGCCCATGAGCGGCCCGCCGATCGCCTGACCACCGAGCAGCACGAGCACGTAGAGCGACATAACCCGGCCCCGCACTCCGATGTTGCTCGACATCTGCACCAGTGAGTTGGACGCCGTCTGGAAGAGGAGGGCGGAGAGCCCGACGCCGACGAGCAGCACGGCGAAGGTCGCGATCGACGGCATCAGGCCGGTCGCCGCCTGCACGATGCCGGTGACCCCGACGCCGATCACGACGGTGCGCAGCCGGATGTTGGCCCTGCGAGTTGAGAGCAGCGCGCCGACGAGCGCACCGACCGCGACCATCGAGTTGAAGAGACCGTAGCCGCCGGCGCCGACGTGGAACACCTCCGACGCGTAGGTCGCCAGCAGAACGGGCATCGTGAGACCGAACACCGCGAACACCGCGACGAGAAAGACTGGCCAGATGATCGTCGGCTTGCCCGCCGCGTAGCGGAGACCCGCTCTTAGCGCGCCCTTCTGGCGAGGTGCCGGCGCCGACCGGTGCATGTCGGCCGTGCGCAGCATCGAGAGCATCACGACCACGAGCACGCAGGCGATGCCGTTGATGACGAATGCCCACCCGGCGCCGACCGCGAGGAGGAGCACGCCGGCGATCGCGGGGCCGATCATGCCGCCGAGCTGGAACACTGAGGAGTTGACGCTGATTGCGTTGCGGAGGTTTCTCGGGCCGACGAGCTCGGTCACGATCACCTGGCGCGCCGGGTTGTCGATGACGGTGACGAGGCCGGTGGCGAACGCTATGGCCCACACCATCCAGGCCTCGACGCCGCCCGAGAGGGTGAGGGCCGCGAGGCCGAGCGACAGCACGGCGAAGGTCGATTGCGTGATCATCATCAGCATCCGCTTCGAGAAGCGGTCGACGAGTACCCCGCCCAGCAGACCGAACATCAGCATCGGCGCGAACTGCATGGCGACGGTGATGCCGACGGCGGTGGCGCTGCCGGTGAGTTCGAGCACCAGCCAGTCTTGGGCGACCCGCTGCATCCACCCGGCGGTCATGGCGACGAGGTTGCCGGCCGTCCAGATGCGGAAGTTCGGCACCGAGAGGGCGATGAAGGTGTGCCGCCACGGAGGACGCTCAGTGGCGATGGTGAGAGGTTCGGTCGGGGGGAAGGCGAGAGTAGACGGTTTTGTCGTCGTCGACGTGGACACCATTCGACGGTAGGGCCGATCGGGGCATTTTGATCCCGAATGCCTCTTATCAAGGTCATTGGATTCTGCAATAGTGGGGTGATGTACGACCCCACGCTGCTTCGCACGTTCCTCGTCGTCGCCGAGACGCACAGCTTCACTCAGGCCGCGGCGCGGCTCGGCATCAGCCAGCCGACAGTGAGCCAGCACGTCTCCCGGCTCGAGAAGGCGGCGGGTCGTCTCCTCGTCGCCCGCGACACCCGCGAGGTGGCGCTCACCGACAACGGCGACGCGATGGCCGGATTCGCCCGGACGATCCTCGCGGCGCACGCCTCCGCCGAAAGCTACTTCTCGGGTTCGGCCATGCGGGGTCGGCTGCGCTTCGGTGCGGCAGACGATCTGGCAATCACTCAGTTGCCGCGGATCCTTCGGCACTTCCGCCAGCTCTACCCCCAGATCAACCTCGAGCTGACCGTGAACCAGTCGATGCCCCTTCGGCGCCGTCTCGCCTCGGGGCACCTCGATCTCATTTTCGTCAAGCAGAGCGCGGGGGAGTACGAAGACGGCACACGGGTGGCCGGCGACCCGATGGTGTGGATGGCACAGGAGCGCCTACAGCTCGACGCCGACCAGCCGGTACCGCTGATCACGTATCAGGCGCCGAGCCTGTCGCGGCAGATGGCGATCGATGCGCTCGAGGCCGCGGGGCGCACCTGGCGGATCACCTGCAACACGCGTGACGTGAACGGCATCCTCGCGGCCGTCCGTGCTGGCATCGGGGTCGCAGTGTTTCCGTACTCGTTGATCCCCGCCGACCTCGTCAAGGTCTCGGTGCGCTTTTCGCTTCCCGGGCTCGGCGACGTCGACTACGTGCTCGTCGCCAATCCGTCGTCGCCGCGCGAGCCTGTCGATGCGCTGACGTCGGCGATCCTGAGTCGCGGCGTGTCGCGGGCGGAGTAGCGCCGTGTCGCGATCCGTGCGCCTTGTCATCAGGGGCGTCCGTCGCCGTTGGCCTCCGATCCGCCGCAAAACGTCTCCAGGGGGGGGGGGGGGGGGGGGGCGGGCCCGGCC
>NZ_JADKSF010000012.1:0-36718 GCF_015350875.1 Frondihabitans sp. VKM Ac-2883
GGCGTCGGCGCTCAGCCGACCGAGCAGGTCGCTGCGCTCCTCAAGCTGACCGGCGACTGGGGTCAGTTCAAGGGCGACAAGAACGCCGTCAGCACTGTCAAGACCAAGGTCGCGAAAGAGGCCTTCGTCGCTGACGAGAAGAAGAAGCCCGTGCTGAAGCCCAAGGCTGAGAAGCCGGCCGAGGCTCCCAAGGCCGAGGCTCCTGCCGCCGACGAGTCCGCAGAGACGACCGAGGCGTAGTCAGTGCTCGCACCTGCACTCACACACCTCGTCCGGGGGATCGTCGATCACCCGGACGAGGTGCAGGTGGTCTCCAAGGCTTCTCCGCGCGGCGACGTGCTCGAAGTCCGAGTCCACCCCGAAGACCTCGGACGCGTCATCGGACGCTCCGGGCGCACCGCCAAGGCGCTTCGCACTCTCGTCACGGCTCTCGCCGACGGGAAGCGCGTTCGCGTCGATGTCGTCGACACCGATTCCTGAATCGGTGGCAGACGACACGAACACCCGAGTCGACGCGCCGTCCCCCGAGGGGACGCGTCTGCGCGTCGGCCGCCTCACCAAGGCCCATGGCCTCAAGGGCGGGCTGAAACTCGAACTCTTCACCGACGCTCCCGAAAAGCGCTTCGTCCCCGGCGCCGTCTTCGCACTCCAGGTGCCGACCGACAGCCCCTGGCATGGCAAGACGCTCGAGCTCGGCGAACTCCGCTGGTACAACTCCCACCCCGTGGGCTTCTTCACCGGCATCTCCGACCGCAGTGCAGCCGAAACCCTCGCGAAGGCCATCCTGTGGGTCGAGCACGAGGGGCTCGAGGTCAGCGACGAACCCGACGCGTGGTTCGATCACCAATTGGTCGGTCTCTCCGTTGTTCGCGACGGCCGCGAGGTAGGCACGATCGCCCGCGTCGATCACCTGCCGGCCCAAGACCTGCTCGCAGTCGAGACGCCGTCCGGCGAGGTGCTCGTGCCTTTCGTGAGCGCGATCGTCCCCTCGGTCGATCTGGCCTCGCGCACGATCACCGTCACGCCGCCGCTCGGTCTCTTCGAAGAGCTTGTCGACGATGCCGCCGAGAGCGATGCGGAGGCTGGCGCGGAACGCGACGAGACCGCCCCGGTGACCGCGTCGGATCCTGACGTCGCTGCCCCCGAAGACCAGAAGTAGTTCTGTGCGGATCGACATCGTCACGATCTTTCCGGAGTTCTTCAGAGTGCTCGACGTCTCGCTTCTCGGCAAGGCCCGTCAACAGAAGCTGCTCGATGCCAGGGTTCACGACCTCCGCGACTTCACGCACGACCGGCACCGCACCGTCGACGACACCCCGTACGGCGGCGGCGCCGGCATGGTGATGAAGCCGGAGCCGTGGGGTGAAGCCCTCGACTCCCTGCTCGGCGACGCTGAGCCCGGCACCGTCATGGTGGTGCCCTCACCGGCCGGCACGCCTTTCACACAGGCTCAGGCACGCGAACTGGCGTTCGCCCCTCGGCTGGTCTTCACCTGCGGCCGCTACGAGGGCATCGATCAGCGCGTCATCGATCACGCCCGCACCCGGCCAAACGTCGAGGTGCGCGAGATCAGCCTGGGCGACTACGTCTTGAACGGCGGCGAGGTCGCCACCATGGCGATGGTCGAAGCCATCGGACGCCTCGTGCCCGGCGTCGTCGGCAACCCCGAGAGCCTCACCGAAGAGAGCCACGAAGACGGGCTCCTCGAATACCCGAGCTATACGAAGCCCTCGACGTGGCGCGGGCACGAGGTGCCGCCCGTTCTGCTGAGCGGCAACCACGGCGCCATCGCGACCTGGCGTCACGAGCAGCAGGTCGAGCGCACCCGCAGGGTTCGGCCCGACCTTCTCGGCGAAGCGTCCGACTAGGGCGTCGAAGCGGCTAGGTACACGCAGGGCGCGACACCGAAGGATCCGGCTAGCCCCGCGCGGTCAGAACGAGAGGGCCCTCCGGCGTGATCGCTACCGTGTGCTCGACGTGGGCCGCTCGCGAGCCATCTGCGCTCTTGATCGTCCAGCCGTCGGCGTCGGTGTAGATCTCGTCGGTGCTCTGCATGAGCCACGGCTCGATCGCGATGACGAGGCCCGGCCGCAGCGGGAAGCCGCGGCCCGCGCGCCCGTCGTTCGCGATGTGAGGGTCGCCGTGCATCTCGGTACCGACGCCGTGTCCGCCGAACTGCAGGTTGACCGCGTAGCCGGCTGCGCGGGCGACGTCGCCGATCGCCGCAGAGATGTCTCCGATGCGCCCGCCGGGCTGGGCCGCGGCGATGCCGGCCGCGAGGGCCTGCTCGCAGGCGTCGATGAGGGCTCGGTCTTCGGCGGTCTCATCGCCGCCGACGACGATGCTGAGGGCACTATCGGCCACCCAGCCGTCGACCTTCGCTGCGAAGTCGAGGCTCAGCAGATCACCCTTCTGCAGGCGGTAGTCGAACGGGAGTCCGTGCAGCACGGCGTCGTTGACCGAGGTGCAGATGACCTTGCCGAACGGCATCGCACCGAACGAGGGGTGGTAGTCGATGTAGCAGCTCTCCGCTCGCGCCGCCGTGATCATGCGGTGGGCGAGCGCGTCGAGCTCAAGCAGGTTGGTGCCGGGCGTCGCGGCTTTGCGTGTGGCCTCGAGCACTGAGGCGACGAACCGCCCAGCCGGTCGCATGGCGTCTATTTCTCCGGGTGTTCGCAGATCGATCATGGAGCCATTCTTCACTGTCCGTGCATAGTCTTCACTGCATGTGGGTTCGTAGAGGTCTCTACCGTGCTCTGTGGGTGGCGGCAATCGTGCTGCCGGCGTGGGTTCTGCTCGCCCGAGTGTTCTTCGGTGCCCCGCTCGGCTACCAGTTCGTCGCGCAGATCGTGCTCGTCCCGATCCTCTTCGTGGTGCAGGCCGTGGCTATCGCCCTGGTGTCTCTCCGACGCGACAACCGCACTCGTCGCGCCGTCTCGTGGATCGACGCGGGGCTCCTGACGCTCACCTGGCTTGGCCAGTTGGGCAGCGGTTTTTTCCTGGTCGACTCGACTTCGTCGCAGTCGGCGGGTTCCGCGTTCAGCGCTCTGGTCGGCAACGACGCGGTGGCCCTGTCGACCGCACTTTCTGCCGCATCGATCGTCGTCACGATCGCGGCCGGGGCGGCGCTTCTGGTCGCAAGCATCTGGCAGTCGGTCCGGTCGGCCCGAGACGGCTTCCGGTCCACGCTGGCCGAGATGGAGCGGGTGGTACAGGGCGGAACACCAGGATCCGGCCAGACGTCACCCGGATCCTTCGCTGCCGATGCCGAACACACGATCCGCATCACCCCTCGCGCGTAGCGCCGGGCGTGTCGCCTGTGGCACAATGGTTAATTGTGCCCGCGCACGACTCTGCCACAGGGGAGTCTGCCATTACGAGGCACGAACACTCTTCGAAATGCGCCGGTCGGCAACGAGTTCGACTCGATCGACAGGCGCCCCGAAACCGCGATCGACCTGTGGCGGTTGCAGAGAGCGAATCATCATGAGCCACATCCTCGACAGTCTGGATGCCGCGTCGCTTCGCAGCGATGTCCCCGACTTCCGCGCCGGCGACACCGTCAAGGTCCACGTCAACATCATCGAGGGCACGCGCTCGCGCGTCCAGGTGTTCCAGGGCGTCGTCATCGGCCGCCAGGGCGACAGCGTCCGCGAGACCTTCACCGTTCGTAAGGTCAGCTTCCAGGTCGGCGTCGAGCGTACGTTCCCCGTGCACTCGCCGGTCATCGACCACATCGAGCTCGTCAGCCGAGGCGACGTGCGCCGCGCGAAGCTGTACTACCTGCGCGAACTTCGTGGCAAGAAGGCAAAGATTAAAGAGAAGCGCGACAACTAGTCCGCGCCTCCGGTGGCAGGGCTGACACGCTCAGCACTCTCGCCGCTTCCGAGCTCCCCGTCCAGTACCATTTGGCGGGGAGCTCTGGTGGTTAAATGACAGATAACAGCACGTTCATGGGTAGGTTGCGTCGAGGCATGCAGCTCCCGTCGGTGACGCCCGACAGCGAGGCCGTTCGCGGTCGCCGTCGGTCAGACGACGATCCCGCCGACACGGGCGGCCGCAAGAAGCGCCGTGGCGGTGCCGGGCGGTTTCTCCGCGATATCGTCATCATCTTCCTCGTCGCCCTGCTGATCTCCTTCCTGATCAAGACGTTCCTGGTGCGCTCGTTCTACATCCCGTCCGAATCGATGCAGAACACCCTGCAGGTGAACGACCGCATCATCGTCAACGAGCTTGTGCCTCGAGTCACTCCGATCAAGCGCGGCGACGTGGTCGTCTTCAAAGACCCGGGCGGATGGCTCGGGTCCACCGACCAGGTGTCGTCGACCACCGGCAACCCGGTCATCGATGGATTCCAGTGGGCGCTCACCCAGGTGGGGCTCGGCACGCAAGACAGCGACGACCACCTCATCAAGCGGGTCATCGGCCTGCCGGGCGACAAGGTCGCCTGCTGCAACGACTTCGGCCAGACGACGGTCAACGGTGTTCCGCTCGACGAGAAGGCCTACACGAAGCTTCCGGCCGGCGTGACCAAAGAATCGAAAGACGATTTCAGCGTGACGGTTCCGGCCGACTCGCTCTGGGTCGAGGGCGACAACCGCTACAACTCCGCCGACAGTCGGCTTCAGACCGGAACACCGTCGAAGGGCTTCGTGCCCGAGTCCGACGTCGTGGGTCGCGCCTTCGTCATCACCTGGCCGGTAAGTCGCTGGACGTGGCTCGACGACTACCAGAGCGTCTTCCGCGGCACCGATAAATCGACACAGTGACAGCACGCATCCGATTGATTCCGGGCTGCTGCTGATGGTGGTCGCCGATCCGACCCTCGACTTCGAGCGGTCCCTGCACGCCGAGGGCGTCACCTGGGTCGTGGGCTGCGACGAGGTAGGCCGCGGCGCCATCGCCGGGCCGGTCGCGGTCGGCATGAGCGCGGTGATCGCCGCGTGCGATCCGCACCCCGCTGGCCTTCGCGACAGCAAGATGCTCAGCGAGAAGCGTCGCGAATTGATGTATCCGCTGGCCGTCGATTGGTCGCACGCGTCGGCAGTCGGATTGGCCGAGCCCGGTGAAGTCGACGAGTTCGGCATCATCGCCGCTCTCGGGATCGCCGGAAAACGCGCGCTCGTCCAATTGCACGAGCAGGGCGTCGGGATCCTCGATTCCGTCGTGGTGCTCGACGGCAACCACGACTACCTGTCGTCCGCACTGACGCATCCGCCGCGCATCACCACTCGAATCAAGGCGGATCGCGACTGCGCCTCGGTCGCCGCCGCCTCGGTGATCGCCAAGGTGCACCGCGATCGCATGATGATCGACTTCGACACTCTGCATCCCGGCTACGGCTGGGCCGGCAATAAGGGCTACGGCTCGGCGACGCACTACGAGGCGCTCCAGGCCCTCGGGCCGTCTCCGCTGCACCGGCTGACCTGGCTGCGCTGACCCGGCTGCGCTGACCCGGCTGCGCTGACCCGGCTGCGCTGACCCTGCTGCGCTGACCCTGCTGCACTTACCCGGCCAAGGCCAGATCTCTTGCGCTGGCGGCGAGACGCTCGGCTCTCCTGCGCCGATGCGGCGACGCTCGGTTGCCCAGTGGTCGCGGGTAAGATGTCTCCTCGATGGACGACGACGATTTCGAAGACTACGACCGCGAGGTCGAGCTCGCTCTCTACCGCGAATATCGTGACGTCGTGTCGCAGTTCCGGTACGTGATCGAGACCGAACGACGCTTCTACCTCGCCAACGAGGTCGAACTGTTGCGCCGCGACACCGAGCACGACTTCTACTTCGAGCTGACCATGAGCGACGTCTGGGTGTGGGATGTCTACCGCTCCGACCGGTTCGTGAAGTCGGTGCGGGTGCTGACCTTCAAAGACGTCAACGTCGAAGAGCTCACGACGCGCGATCTCGAACTGCCCAAAGAGCTTGCGCTCGACGAGTAGCCAGGCCTCGTCTCCTGAGGCGGTCGACCGCCTCTAGTTCTCCCCAGTCTGACGACTCCTCCGTCTGAGACGGCGCCGTTTCGCGATCCTCGAAGCAGGAGGTCGTGATGACGAAGAAAAACACGAATCAAGAAGTCGGTGCCCTCGGCGAGGAGGTGGCTGCCGTGCATCTCGCTGAGCGGGGCTACCGGATCCTCGATCGCAATTGGCGGTGCCCCGAGGGTGAGGTCGACATCGTCGCCGAAGACGACGACTACGTGGTCGTGGTGGAGGTGAAGACGCGCACGGGCCACGCGGCGGGGCATCCGTTCGAAGCGGTGACGCCCGCGAAAGTGCAGCGGCTACGGCGACTGGCGCTCGCCTGGGCTCACGGCAACCCGCGTTCCGGCCAGCGGTTGCGGGTCGACGTGGTCGCGGTCACCCTCGAGGCTGATGCCTCGACGCGACCCGTCATCGAGCACCTCGAGAACGTCGCGTGACCGTCGCACGCACCGAGGCGGTCGCCCTCGTCGGAGTGGGTGGCCAGCTCGTCGAAGTCGAGGCCGATATCAGCGACGGTCTGCCGGGGTTCGTCTTGATCGGGCTGCCCGACACGTCGCTCGGCGAAGCCCGCGACCGGGTGCGAGCCGCTGCAGCGAACTCGGGCTGCGCGCTGCCGCCGCGCAAACTGACGGTCAACCTGTCGCCGGCCGCACTGCCGAAACAGGGCGCGTCGTTCGACCTGGCGATCGCCGTCGCCGCACTTGCGGCATCCGATCTGGTCGACCGCCAGTCGATCGACCGGGTCGTCCACATCGGAGAGCTCGGGCTCGACGGTCGCCTTCGTCCGGTGTCGGGTGTACTGCCTGCCGTTCTCGGCGCCGCTCGCGCCGGCGCCGAACGCGTGATGGTTCCGACCGCCAACGAGGCCGAGGCGACGCTCGTGCCCGGGGTCAGGGTGGTCGGCGTCGCAAGTCTTCGAGAGGCAGCGATCTGGCACGGCGGCGATTTCACGCCCGAGGAGGTGGAGCCGCTGACGCTCCCGGCGGCCGCCCCTCGACCGGAGAGCGAGCTCGACCTGGGGGAGGTGATCGGCAACCGGGCGGCCGTCGAGGGTCTCGTCGTCGCTGCGGCGGGCGGGCACCACACGATGATGGTCGGGCCGCCCGGGTCGGGCAAGAGCATGCTGGCGGCGCGGCTACCCGGTCTTCTGCCCGACCTCGACGTCGAATCGGCCCTTGAGGTGTCGTCGATCCGCTCGCTCTGCGGCCTGCCCCTCAGCGGCGAGCTGGAGCGGCGCCCGCCCTTCGAAAGCCCGCATCACTCCTGCAGTGCTACGGCTCTCGTAGGTGGCGGAAGCAGCGTGCTGCGACCGGGCGCCGTGTCGAGGGCGTCGCGCGGGGTTCTCTTTCTCGACGAGGCACCCGAGTTTCCGGCCCACGTGCTCGACGGACTCCGTCAGCCCCTCGAGTCCGGCGAGATCCAGCTCCAGCGCACCGCCGTCGGTGCCGTGTTTCCGGCGCGATTCCAGCTCGTCCTCGCAGCAAACCCCTGTGGCTGCGGGCAGTACGGCAGTCGCGACGTCCCTTGCGAGTGCACTCCGTTCGCCCGGCGGCGGTACCTCACCCGGGTGTCCGGGCCGCTCGTCGACCGCATCGACATCCACGTGCGGCTCACGCGGATCGACGCGGCGCAGTTTCACCTCGCGACCGACGGCGCTGTAGACACGACAAGCACGGCCGAGGCCCGTGTCCGGGTTGAACGGGCCCGAGAGCGAGCCGCCGTTCGGCTGGCGTCAACACCCTGGCGGCTCAACTCGGAGGTGCCCGGTGCGTGGTTGCGCGCCGAACCCCAGCGCCTGGCCGCCGCAGACACCGCCGACATGGACCGCGCGCTCGAAGGCGGCACCCTCACCATGCGGGGCTACGACCGCGTGTTGCGTCTCGCCTGGACGCTCGCCGACCTCGACGCCCAGGACCGCCCGGATGCCGGTCACGTCGGAGCAGCTCTCGCGCTCAGGAGGCCGCGGTGATACCGGGCCTCGGCGAAATCGGTGATGCCGAGGTCTCCGCTCTCCTCGGGGGTGTGGGTCGAGACCGCGCTGAGACTGCTGGCGACGACTTCGCCTCGGCCGTCTGGTCGTGCCTTGTCGAACCGGGCGATTCGGTGGGCGGGGTGCTCCGAGCGGCCTTCGGGCCCGCGGGGGCCTTCGACGTCCTCCGCCGCGACGGCCCCGACGTGGTTCGCGCGCTGGTGGAAGCAGGATTCGGCACAGAGGGTCTCGACATCGCTGCGGCAAAAGCCCGCTGGGCTCCACGGCTCAACCCGGTCGCGATCCGCTCTGCCCTTAGCGCGGCGAGCATCGCGGGGGCGCGGCTGCTGCTCCCGGGCGATCCGGCTTGGCCGACGAGCCTCGACGAGCTGGGGGTGCACGCCCCCGCGACGCTCTGGATCCGGGGTGACGCGAGTGCGTTGTCGTCCCGGCCCTCGGTGGCGTTGGTGGGATCGAGGGCCCCGTCGAACTACGGGGAGCAGGTCGCCACGGAACTCGGCACGGGGTTGGTGCTCCGCGGTTTCGGCGTGGTGTCGGGGGGCGCCTACGGCATCGACGGCGTAGCCCATCGAGCGGCCCTCGCCTCCGGCGGCCTTACCGTCGCCATCATGGCCGGGGGAGTCGACCGCTTCTATCCGGCAGGGCACCACGATCTTCTCGTGCGCGTGGCCGAGACCGGCGCGGTCGGGTCGGAGGTGCCGTGCGGCACGGTGCCGTCGCGCTGGAGGTTTCTGCAGCGGAATCGCGTGATAGCTGCGCTGACGGCAGCGACGGTCGTCGTCGAGGCGGGTCATCGGTCGGGCGCGCTCAACACGGCCGGTCACGCGCGGAGCCTCGGGAGACCGCTGGGTGCAGTGCCGGGGCCGATCACGTCGCCCTCGTCGGCCGGGTGCCATCGATTGCTGCGCGATCCCGAGGTCGTGCTGGTTCAGGGGGTCGACGACATCGTGGGCGCCGCCAGCCCCGATCTGGTCGATACATCTCCCGGCGGTACCGGACGCCGGAGGTCCGCCGCCGAACACCGCGTGCTCGATGCGCTGAGTGGGCGGCAGGCCCGCCACGAAGACCGCATCGAGCGGGACTCGGGGCTGACGGCGGCCGAGGTGCAGGCGACTCTCGCCGTGCTCGAGCTCGCCGGTCAGGTCGAAGAGCGCGAGCGGGGGTGGGTGCGGCTCGTGAGATGACGAGGCGCCATCGGGGCAACGGGGTGCCGCGCCTCGTCGTCGCCCTGGCGGGCCTACGCTGGCGTCGTGGACGACACCCTCGCGCGCGACATCGACGACTTCCGGTCGTGGCTTCGCTCCGCCCGCGGGTTGAGCGAGCACAGCGTGCGCGGGTACGGGGCCGATCTCGCCGACCTGCTCGCTTTCGTTCGGGGGCGACTCGACGAGGATCCGCGCACGGCCGGCCTCGACCTCGAGACCCTGCGCGACTGGCTGTGGGAGTCCACCGACCGGGGCCTCGCCCGCTCCACCATCGCCCGGCGATCGGCCTCCGCCCGCGCCTTCACGCGATGGTTGCACGAGACCGGGCGGGTCGACGTCGATCCGGGTGTCCGGCTCCGAGCGCCGAAGGCGGAGAGTCACCTGCCGCGGGTGCTGACCCGGGACCAAATGGGCGGGATCCTCGATGAGCTGGCCGCCGCAGCCGTCGGTGGCGACGCGACCGCCCTCCGCGACCTCGCCGTCGTCGAGCTGCTCTACGGGGCGGGGCTCCGCGTCGGCGAGCTCGTCGGCTGCGACCTCGGCGACGTCGACTTCGAACGACTCGTCGTGCGCGTGCTCGGAAAGGGAGCGAAGCAGCGCGTCGTCCCCTTCGGAGTGCCGGCGTCGGCCGCCCTCGACGACTACCTCACCCGAGGCCGGCCACAGCTCGCAACAGGCGCCCGCGCCGATCGTGCAGCACTCTTCGTGGGGCGATCGGGCTCGCGTCTGGGGGCACGGTCGGTCTACGCGCTGGTGGCCCGGATCCTCGAGCCTCTTCCGGGTTCAGGACCGGCGGGGCCGCACGCGCTGAGGCACACGGCCGCGACTCACCTGCTCGACGGCGGGGCCGACCTCCGTGCCGTGCAGGAGCAGCTCGGTCACGCCAGCCTCGGCACGACGCAGATCTACACGCACGTCTCGACCGAACGCTTGCGCGAAAGCTATCGATCGGCGCACCCTCGCGCCTGAAGTCCTCGGGCTACAGGGGCCGTGTCGGCAGGAGAACGGAGCGGCGTAGCTCGCCGAGGAGGAGGAGCGGCGACACGTAGCGGCCGTCGACCCGGGCACCGAGGTGGAAGCAGGGCTCCGACGACGCGCAATGGCCCGGCTCGACCACGCCGATGGGCTGGCCGCGGTCGACGTGCTGACCACGTGCCACCGTCGCGCGCACCGGCTCGAAGCTCGACAGCACTCCGCCCGCGTGCTCGAGCGACAGCACCGGACGATCGACGACGGTTCCGGCGAAGTGTACGACGCCCGCCTCGGGGGCGACGACGACCACGCCCGGCATCGACGCCACGTCGATACCGCGGTGCCCCGGCGACCAGACCGCGCTGGGTGCTTCGTACGGTGTGACGACCCGATGGGGTGGGGGAGACGGCCACGACCAGCGCCCTGCGAGCGCAGCACCGGGATCCTTCGCGACGACCGTGGCGACAGTCGCGCCGGCAGTCGTGACCGCTCCGACGGGGGAAACCTGCGGGGCTAGGCCGAGAGCGACGGCGAGCAGGAGCGCTGCGAGAAGGCGGAGAACCATGCCCCCTATGCTCGCGTCGGCGCAAGCACCTCGGCGGGCGTAGGGTCTTTCTGTGCACAACGATTCGTGCACGTCGCATGTGGGGAGGCGGCGGTCACGAGTCGCTGCTTCCTGAATAATCTTGTCGGTCTCGCCGCCCCAGGCTGGATCGACGGCTTGGAAAGTAGAGAACAGTGTCCGACACGACATCCACCACTCCGCCCGGTGAAGCGAAGAAGCTCGAGAGGCGGGTGACGGCCCTCGCTGTCGCCGCGGCCGTCGGCGGGTTCCTCTTCGGATTCGATTCCTCCGTCATCAACGGTGCGGTCGACTCGATTGCTCAGCAATTTGGCATCCCCGCGGCAGCTACCGGCATCACGGTCGCCTCGGCCCTTCTGGGCTGCGCCGTCGGCGCCTACGTCGCGGGCCGTCTCGCCGATCGCTTCGGTCGCATCAAGGTGATGCTCCTCGGGGCGATCCTGTTCTTCGCCTCGTCGATCCTCGCCGGTCTCGCTTTCGCGGTCTGGGACTTCGTGCTGTGGCGCGTCATCGCCGGCATCGGCATCGGTATCGCGTCGGTCATCGCTCCGGCGTACATCTCGGAGGTCTCGCCGAAGGGCATCCGCGGTCGTCTCGGCTCATTCCAGCAGCTGGCGATCACGCTCGGTATCTTCGCCGCCCTACTCTCCGATCAGCTTCTCGCCACCGGTGCGGGCAGTGCCTCGGCGATGCTCGGGCCGTTGGAGGCCTGGCGCTGGATGTTCATCGTCGGCGTCGTCCCCGCCGCGGTCTACGGGATCCTCGCGCTGCGTCTTCCCGAGTCGCCTCGCTACCTCGCGGGCGAAGGCCGTCGCGACGAAGCCCGGAGCGTGCTCAGTCAGATCGTCCCGACCGAGACCGTCGAGACCAGCCTCCACGACATCGAAGACGCCATCAACACCGAGGCGAAGCTCGCCAAGAAGTCGAGCGTCCGCGGGCCGGTCGCCGGTCTCCAGGGCATCGTCTGGGTCGGAATCATCCTGGCCGTTCTGCAGCAGTTCGTCGGCATCAACGTGATCTTCTACTACTCGACGACCCTCTGGAAGGCAGTCGGCTTCCAAGAGAGCGACGCTTTCCTCATCTCGACGATCACCTCCGTGGTCAACGTCGCCGTCACCTTCGTGGCGATCGCCCTGGTCGACAAGGTGGGCCGTCGTCCGATGCTGCTCGCTGGTTCGATCGGCATGACCATCAGCCTTGCTGCAATGGCCGTTGCGTTCAGCCAGGCCGACATCGTCTCCGGAGACCCGCAGCTCCCCGGTGCGTGGGGCCCCATCGCCCTTGTCGCGGCCAACCTCTTCGTCGTCTCGTTCGGTGCTACCTGGGGCCCGCTCATGTGGGTCCTGCTCGGTGAGATGTTCCCGCCGAGCATCCGTGCGGCCGCCCTCGGCATCGGTTCGACCGCCAACTGGATCGCGAACTTCGTCGTGACCGTCGCGTTCCCCGTCCTGTCGGCGATCAACCTGACTCTCGCGTACAGCATCTTCGCCTTCTTCGCCCTTCTGTCGCTGATCTTCGTGTTCTTCAAGATCAAAGAGACCAAGGGCCGTTCGCTCGAAGAGATGGGCACGGCGGCGGTCGGAGCGAACGCTTAGGATCCCACCGCTCCCCACACACACGGACGCCCTGTTCTCCAGACGGAGACGGGGCGTTCGTGGTGTTACTATTAGCGAGCAGTCTGCTTGCAGGCTGACTTCGCGTGCCCTAGCCGTATGTGCATCAGCACAAGACGCGGCGGCAATTCCACCCATTCGGTCTCTCGACGATCATCACGATCTCGGGGGCGGGTGTGAGGCCGGGCACCAGGCAGAGGCGACCGACCGGTCGTCCATTCAACCGAAAAGACGCGCGTCTTCGCGCGTAGAGAAGGAGAACGGCCATGGCCGTCGTCACCATCCGCCAGCTGCTCGACAGCGGCGTTCACTTCGGACACCAGACCAGGCGCTGGAATCCGAAGGTCAAGCGATTCATCCTCGCGGAGCGCTCCGGCATCCACATCATCGACCTCCAGCAGTCGCTCGGTTACATCGACAAGGCGTACGACTTCGTCAAGGAGACGGTCGCCCACGGCGGCACCATCCTCTTCGTCGGCACCAAGAAGCAGGCTCAGGGGTCCATCTCCGAGCAGGCGATCCGTGTCGGCCAGCCGTTCGTCAACCAGCGCTGGCTCGGTGGTCTCCTGACCAACTTCCAGACGGTCTCGAAGCGCCTCGCTCGCATGAAAGAGCTCGAAGAGATCGACTTCGACGACACGACTCAGGGCTTCACCAAAAAAGAGCTCCTCATCAAGAAGCGCGAGCTCGACAAGCTTCACAAGACTCTTGGCGGTATCCGCAACCTCACGAAGACGCCGTCGGCTCTCTGGGTCGTCGACACCAAAAAAGAGCACCTCGCGATCGATGAGGCCAAGAAGCTCGGCATCCCCGTCATCGGCATCCTCGACACCAACTGCGACCCCGACGAGATCCAGTTCCCGATCCCGGGCAACGACGACGCGATCCGTTCCGTCGGTCTGCTGACGCGCATCGTCGCCGACGCCGCTGCAGAGGGCCTCATTCAGCGTCACCAGAAGCCCGAGGCCGGTGAGACCCCGGTCGAGCCCCTCGCCGAGTGGGAGGCCGAGCTGCTCGCGCAGTCGACCGACGCTCCCGCCGCTGACGCTGCCCCGGCTGCCGAAGCCTCTCCTGCCGCCGAGGCAGCCCCCGCTGCCGAGCCGACCGAAGAGAACGACGCCGACGCTCAGGTCGCCGAGAAGGCACTGGGCGAGCCCGTCGCTAACCCGGTCGCCGAGGCCGACCCCGAGGTCGCGAACGCAGTCGATGCCGACGCTGCTGCTGTCGACGCCGCCGCCGACGCCAAGTAACACCCTCCCCGTCGGGATCATCGGGCGTTTCGGCGCCCGGTGATCCCTTCCTCACGATTCAGCCTCTGATCCACGAAAGGTGGGCACATCTATGGCCAACTACTCACTTGCCGATGTCAAGGTGCTTCGCGACCGTCTCGGCGCGGGCATGCTCGACAGCAAGAACGCACTCGTCGAAGCCGACGGCGACCTCGACAAGGCGATCGAGATCCTCCGCGTCAAGGGCCTGAAGGGCGTTGCAAAGCGCGAGGGTCGCACGACGACCGCCGGTCTCGTGACCGCCAAGCCCGGTACGGCCGGCACCGCCACGATCATCGAGCTCGCCAGCGAGACCGACTTCGTCGCTAAGAACACCAAGTTCATCGCTCTGGCCGAGACCGTTCTCGACGCCGTCGCCGCCTCGGGCGCCGACGACGCCGCGACCGGCAACGCTGCCATCCTCTCGGGTGACCAGACGGTCGCCGCGTATGTCGACCAGGAGGCCGCCCTTCTCGGCGAAAAGGTCGAACTCCGCACCGTCGCCACCGTGCCGGGCACCGAGTTCGCGATCTACCTCCACAAGACCTCCAAAGACCTGCCCCCGCAGGTCGGCGTGGTCGTCGGGTACACCGGTGGCGATGCCGAGACCGCTCGCTCCATTGCGCAGCACGTGGCCTTCGCTGATCCGAAGTTCATCAGCCGCGACGAGGTTCCGGCCGACGAGGTCGAGCGCGAGCGCGCCATCGTCACCGAGACCGCGAAGAACGAGGGCAAGCCGGAAGCGGCTCTGCCGAAGATCATCGAGGGTCGCTTGACGGGCTTCTTCAAGGAGATCGCCCTTCTCGACCAGGCCTATGCCAAAGACAGCAAGCTGTCCGTGCAGAAGGTCCTCGACGAGGCCGGCATGACCGTTCAGGGCTTCGCCCGGATCAAGGTCGGCGCGTAGCGTCTTGCATGATTGGGGCCTGAGACGATCACTCGTCTCAGGCCCCATTTCTCTGCCCCGATTTCACCGCCCCCAATTCTCGATAACCTGACCTGAGACATCACCAGAGGGAGACCAGCACGATGAAGACACCGAAGATCGCACGCAGGCGGGTCCTCCTGAAACTTTCGGGAGAGTCATTCGGCGGAGGCTCGCTGGGAGTGAACCCCGACGTCGTCAGCGCACTGGCCCGCGAGATCGCCGAGGCCTCCAGCGAGGTCGAGGTCGCGATCGTCGTCGGCGGAGGCAACTTCTTCCGTGGGGCCGAGCTGAGCCAGCGCGGCATGGATCGCGGCCGCGCCGACTATATGGGCATGCTGGGCACCGTGATGAACGCCCTCGCGCTGCAAGACTTCCTGGAGCAGACCGGGGCCTCCACGAGGGTTCAGTCGGCCATCTCGATGACGCAGGTCGCTGAGCCCTATATTCCGCGCCGTGCCGCCCGCCACCTCGAAAAGGGCCGCATCGTGATTTTCGGTGCCGGCGCCGGACTGCCCTACTTCTCGACCGATACCGTGTCGGCTCAGCGCGCCCTCGAGATCGGTGCCGAAGAGGTGCTCGTCGCTAAGAACGGAGTGGACGGCGTCTATTCGGCCGACCCCCGCCTCGATCCGACCGCTGTCAAGCTCGACCATCTCACCTACCAGGACGCGCTGGTCAAGGGGCTGAAAGTGGTCGACTCGACTGCATTCAGCCTCTGCATGGACAACGGAATGCCGATGCACGTCTTCGGCATGGAGGGCGAGGGCAACGTTGCTCGCGCAATCCGTGGCGAGCGAATCGGAACGCTCGTCAGCAACTGACGGGCTCGGCGCGGCCCCGGTAACCACCGGGGCGGCCCGGGTAAGCTGACGACGAACTAAGGAGCACTGTGGCGATCACCGACGTATTGACCGAGACCAAAGACAAGATGCGCAAGGCGGTCGAGGTCGCGAAAGACGACTTCAACACCGTACGAACCGGACGCATCAACCCGGCGCTGTTCCAGAAGATCCCCGTCGACTACTACGGCACCCCGACGCCGTTGGCTCAGCTCGCCTCACTGCAGGCGCCTGAGGCACGCACGCTCATCGTGACCCCGTACGACAAGACCGCTCTCAAAGAAATCGAGAAGGCCATCACGACCTTCCCGAATCTCGGCGCGTCTCCGTCGAACGACGGCACCATCATTCGGGTGACCATTCCCGAGCTGACGCAGGATCGCCGCAAAGAGTTCGTGAAGATCGTTCGTGGCAAGGGCGAAGACGCGAAGATCGCCGTCCGCAACATCCGTCGCAAGGCCAAAGACGACCTCGACTCGCAGACCGAGGTCGGCGACGACGAGGTGGCTCGCGCCGAGAAAGAGCTCGAGTCGATCACGAAGGGCTTCGTCGACCAGATCGACGACGCTTTGAAGAAGAAAGAAGCGGAGCTGCTCGAAGTCTGATGGGCACGGCTTCTTCCGATCCTGATCAGTCTGGTTCGTCGAACCAGAAGAGACCCGACTTCGACGAGCGCGCACACAACGCCCGCCACGAGCTCGAGGCCAACCTCCGTGCGCAGCGCGCGCGACTCGAGGCCAGCAACGAGAAGCTGACGGCGCGCACGGGCCGCAACCTTCCCGCAGCTATCGGCATCGGGGTCGGGCTCGGCGGGTCGGTGCTTCTCAGCCTGGTTCTGGTCAAGTGGGTCTTCGTCATCGTCGCGGCGGCGCTGATTTTCTTTATCGTCATCGAGCTGACGAACGCGCTGAGGTCAGCGGGGCGCAAGGTGCCGCGCATCCCGAGCGTGGTCGTGGCGATGGCAGTGGTGGTCGCCTCCTACGTCTGGAAGGCGGATGGGCAGTGGCTCGTCCTCCTGGGCGGCGTCGTCGTCATCTCCGTCTGGCGCCTCGTTGAACAAGTCCTGCCGTCTCGACGGGCGTCGGCCGCCGACATCGGTCGCGACCTCGCGGCCGGCGCCTTCGTGCAGATCTACACGACGTTCCTCGGATCCTTCCTCGTCCTCCTCACCGCCCAGGAGGGCGGCCAGTGGTGGGCGCTCGGCACACTCATCATCGTCATCGCGGTCGACACGGGCGCGTATGCGACCGGGCTCAATTTCGGCAAGCACAAGATGGCCCCGCGGATCTCGCCCAAGAAGACCTGGGAGGGCTTCGCAGGATCCGCGGCGTCCGCCATGATCGCCGGTGTCTTGATCTCCGTGTTCATGATTCACGAGCCCTGGTGGCTCGGCATCATCCTCGGAGCCGTTCTCACGTTGACCGCCACTGTCGGCGACCTGACGGAGTCGCTGATCAAACGCGATCTGGGCATCAAAGACATCTCGGCCTGGTTGCCGGGCCACGGGGGATTCCTGGATCGACTCGACTCGACTCTGCCGTCGGCGGTAGTCGCCTACGCGCTCTATCTGATCTTCGCTTGACGTCGGATCCTGGGCTCTTCTGCTCTGGGAGTTCGGGCCGGGCTGTTCGTGCGGCACAATGGTCGGCGTGAGTGCGACTTTCCCGAGAGTGACCGGTTCGACCCGCGGCTACGACATCGATCAGGTGGAGGAGTTCTTGAAGCGGGCTAGAGCCGCGTATTCGAGCGACTCCACGACCGTCTCCGAGGCGACCGTCTCGGCCGAGACGATTCGGCACACCGCCTTCGGCATGGTGAAGAAGGGCTACGAGCCCGCGCATGTCGACGCAGCACTCGAGCGTCTCGAAGACGCCTTCGCCATGAGGGAGCGCGACCGGGTGCTCCGGGCTACGGGCGACGAGACCTGGTTCGCCGAGGCCCGATCGACCGCCGAGGCTATCGTCGCCCGGTTGGAAAGGCCGGAGGGGCGGCGTTTCGACCGTGTCACGTTCCTTTCGGCGGGGTACCACCCCAAAGACGTCGACAGCCTGGTCGAGCGGCTGCAGGGGTATTTCTCGGAGGGGCGCGCGCTGAGCATCGAAGAGGTGCGCACCAGTGTGTTCCGCCCGAAACGAGGCGGTTACCGCGAGGGCCAGGTCGACCTGGTGCTCGATTCGGTGATCGATGTGATGCTCGCCGTCCGGTGAGTCGCCCTTGGCGGAGCGTGATCCATCCGTTATAGTTGTCGAACTTATGGGTAGGCACTCCGCAGTTCAGGCATCCGCAGTTCCGTCCTCCGAGCGCACGTCGAGGCACGAGCACCGGGCAGTAGTTCCCCGACCTCGCGTTTCCGCTCCGGTTCGCCAGATTCGTCCTGCTGAAGCGGCGGGTGCATCCTTCGCGGCCCGCCCCGCAGGTCGGCGTCGTACCAGCCGGCGAGTCATCGTTCCCCTGGTCGGCTTCGCGGCCAGCTTCGCGTTCGTCTCCGCCTCGCTCGTGAACCCGCTGTCGGGGGCCGTGGCCGCAACCGCAGCGCCCATCTCACTCGCGCCGGCTGCACCCTCGGCTCAGGTCGCAGCCGGCCAGAGCTACACGGTCGCGTCCGGTGCCACCGTGGCGACGAGTCGCGACGCCTACACCGTCGAGTACACCGCGCCCGTCGTCAAGAAGGCGGCACCCGTGGTGACGACCGACACGACCACGACCGACACCGCCACGGCGACCGACTCGTCCGCATCGGCGACACCTGCAGTCACTGCGGCTCCCGCTGCTGCGGCCGCAACGCCGGGCAGCGCCCAGGCGATCGGCGCCGAGCTCGTCGCCGCCCGAGGCTGGGGCACCGACCAGTACAACTGCCTCGTCTCGCTCTGGAACAAGGAGTCGGGCTGGAACGTCTACGCGGCCAACCCGTCCGGTGCCTACGGAATCCCGCAGGCCCTTCCTGGCAGCAAGATGTCGTCCGTCGGAGCCGACTGGCAGACCAACCCGGCCACCCAGATCACCTGGGGCCTGAACTACATCCAGGGTCGCTACGGAAACCCGTGTGGCGCTTGGGCGCACTCGGTCGCCAACAACTGGTACTGAGCGACCCCTCGATCGAGGCCTATTTGCGTCTCGTTCGATAAGGTTTTATCCATGCCTCGAAGTAACCGACCTCGGCGCCCCCGGGGTCGTGGGGCGGAGACCGAGTCGGAGACGAGCGACCTCGGCCGGATCCTCTTCGGTGGTCAACAGACCGAGGTCAAGCGGGGGCGCGAGTTCGTCGTTCAGTCGATCTCAGGGGCCACGTCGCCGAAGGCGTACGTGTGCCCCGGGTGCAGCAAGTCGATCGAACCCGGCACACCCCACGTAGTCGCTTGGCGCGCCGACGGTCTCTTCGGCGCCGAGAGCGACCTCGCTGCGCGGCGTCACTGGCATACCCACTGTTGGAGGATCGCGTGACAGAACAGCCGTCCAGATCGAGCATCGATGTTCGCGGCGGAGTCGAGCTTCCGGCGAGACGAAGCGACATCGAGCTGCATACGGCCGATGGGCTCACGCTCGTGGGAGAGTTGGTGCTGCCGGCCGATGCTGCGCCCTCGGGCACCCTTCTGACCCTGCACCCCCTGCCGACCGCAGGAGGGTTCATGGACTCCCACATCATTCGCAAAGCCGCCGCTCGTCTTCCAGCCCAGGCCGACATGGCCGTCTTGCGGTTTAACTTCCGTAGCGCCTCGTCGCCCCGGGGTCGTTCCGAAGGGGAATTCGGCGACGGCGAGACCGAACGCTTCGACCTTGCAGCGGCGATCGCCTTCGTCGCCGAGCGCGGGCTTCCGACACCGTGGCTGGTGGGCTGGTCGTTCGGCACCGAGGTGGCGCTCAAGCACGGCCTCGAGCATGACATCGCGGGTGCCATTCTCCTTTCGCCACCCCTCGCCCGCACGACCGACGATGAGTTGCGTCGGTGGGCCGGGAGTGGGCGTCGTCTCGTCGCGATCATTCCCGAGTTCGATGACTTCCTCCGCCCCGAGGCAGCCCGTCAACGCTTCGCGGTCGTGCCCGAGACAGAGCTCATCGAAGTCGCCGGCGGCAAGCACCTGTGGGTCGGAGAGAATCAGACCCGGCGCGTGCTCACCGAGATTGTCGAGGTCGTCAACCCGACGGCACTCCCTCTCGGCGAGACCTGGTCGTAGAGAGCAGGCCCCGGCCGGAGCGGCCGAACGCGCCTATTTCGTGTTTTGGCGAGGGATGACGACCTCGCGCACGATCAAGAGGACAGCCGCGGCGACGGGAACGGCGATGAGAGCGCCGAGCACGCCCAGCAGAGTGCCGCCGACGAGGGCCGAAATGATCACGATCACGCCCGGAACCTTGACTGCGCGTCGCATCACACGCGGCGCGAGGATGTACGCCTCCACCTGCATGTAGACGAGGTAGTAGATCGCGAGGAAGATCCAGGTCGCGGGGGAGAGGGGAAGGAGCGCTACCTGGGCGAGGACGATGACGGCTGCCGCCCCGACTGTGCCTACCAGCGGGATCAGGGCGCCGATGAACGCGATGAAGGCGAAGAAGGCCGGCAGCTGCGCACCCGAGATCGACAGGACGACGAAGCTCAGGATTCCGTTGAGGAGCGCCAGAGCCACCTGCCCGATGACGTAGCGGCCGATCGAGCTCGAGATCTGATCGGAGAGCCGGATGTATTCGGGTCGACTCGAGCGGGGAATCAACTGCGAGACCCCGCGCTTCATGCTGTCGAGCGAGGCCATGAAGTAGAGCGTGAGAATCAGAACGATCAGGACCCCGGCGAGGCCGTTCGAGATCGCCACCCCCACCGCAAGCACTCCGCCGCCGATGGCGACGACGTTCTTCGGGTCGGTGAGGAAGTCGACGACGGAGTTGAGGCTGTCTTGCACGTCGAAGGCGTCTTTGGGGACGAGCGACTGGAGATTGTCGACGAACTGCTGCGCCGTCACGCTCTGCAGGTAGGTCGAGAGGTTGGTGACGAGCGTCGAGGTCTGCTGCACGATCGTGGGCACGATCGCGAAGACGACGCCGACGAAGGCGAGGAGGACTCCGACCATGACGATGGTGATCGCCAGAGGCCGGGGGACGTGACGGTTCTCGAGCCACCGCACCACCGGGTCGAGCCCGAGGGCGAGGAAGAGGGCGACGCCCACGTAGGTGATGATCGTCGACAGCTCGCCGAGGGCAGTGCCGATGAGGATCGCCGTCAAGACGCCGAGGCCACCGAGGAGGCCGAGACGGTAAGCGTTGGAGATTCTCACGCGACGATCACTCGCCCTGCTGGGACTGCGACTTGGCTACCTGGCCGACCATGCCCCGGAGGTTCTCGAAGTAGGCCGCCACGGAGTCGCGCTCCCGGTTGATTGCCGACAGGCGCTCCTCGGCGTCGCCAATGATGCCGCGCGCCTGGCGCTCCGCATCGGTGACGAGGAACTCGGCGCGCGAGCGGGCATTGCTCAGGGTCTCGTTCGCCACTCGCTCCGACTCGGCGCGGGTCTTGCGCGCCGCGGCGTAGGCGTTCGCTTCCGCCTCGCGGGCCTCTTTGCGCTTGGTCTCTGCACGCTCGGTCACGTCGGCGAGTTGAGCGTTCGCCTCGTCGAGGAACGTCTGAGTCTCTTCGACGGCGTCGTGGTGCCGCTGGACGTAATCCTGCTCGGCCTCGTCGCGTCGCGTCGCCAGCTCGACTTCGAGAGCGGTACGGGCCGTGTGCGCCTCCCGGTCGAGTTCAGCAGCGATCCGGTCGCGGTCGGCGGCGATCTCGGCATCGAAGGTCTCGCGCTCGCCACGGAGGCGAGTGCGCTGTTCGTCGTCGTCGTGGGCGAGGCGGGCGCGCGTCTCGGCGAGATCGGCATCGAGCTCGGAGCGGGCGCGAGCAGCTTCGGCGGCGATTGCAGCCTGGTGATCAGCCAGATCGCGCTCGATGCGGTCGCGGGTCTGCGTCAAGTCGCGGTCGATCTGCTCACGGGTCTCGCGGGTGGTGCGTTCGATCTCTTCCGCACTGGCGAGCCGGGCGGCTTCGATATCGGCGTGCGCCTCGGCGACCTCTCGGTCGAGCTCGGCGCGGGTGCTCTCAGCCTCTCGAGCGAGGGCCTCGCGGGCGGTCGCCGTGTCGCTTGCGAGAAGGGCCCGGGCCGCGGTGATCTCGCGGTCGAGTTCGGCTCGGCCGTTCGTGATCTCTTCGGCAAGTTCGGTGCGGGTGCCGACGACCTCGCGATCGAGCGAGTCGCGCCGTGCGGCGACCTCTCGTTCAAGGTCGGCGCGGGTCGTCTCGTCGAGCCGGGCCAGATCGTCGCGGACTGTGGTGGACTCGAGTTCGAGCTCGGCGCGCTGGCGCTCGGTGTCGCTTGCGAGGAGGGCGCGGCCCTCCTCGGTGTCGCGTGCGAGGTCGGCTGCACCTTCGCGTGCCTCGGCGACCTCGGCCTCGACGGCCGCCCTGAGGTCAGCGACCTCGCGTTCGGCGGCGGCACGAAGAGCGGCGGCTTCGCGCTTTGCTGTCGCCATGGCCTCGGCTGCCTCGGTGGATGCGTTCGTGCGCGTAGCAGCCGCATCGCGCTCGGCATCGGCGATCATTGCCGCCGCGTCGTCGCGAGCCCGGGCCACGAGGCGATCGGCCTCTCCGGTCGACTCTTCGACCTGGGCGGCGGCACGGCCGCGAGCGTCGTCGAGAATGTCGGCGGCGCGCTCACGTGCTTCGTCGGTGACCCGCTCGGCCTCGGCGCTGGTCGTCGAGCGAAGCTCGGCTGCGTCGCGCTCGGTCTTGGCGATGAGGTCGTTCGACTGCTCTTCCGCGAGTCGAAGCGTGTTTTCCAGCTTGGCCCCAAGGCCCTTGTAGCTTGGCTCCCCGACCTCTTCGAGTTCGTCTTCGAGCTCTTCGATGCGGTGCGACAGCTGCCGTGCCGATTCGGCCTGTTCGGCTCGGTCGTTGTTCGCCTTGATCAGTTCCCGCCGGAGATCGCCGAGAGCTTTCTCGACCTCCTCCTTCTTGTACCCGCGGAGTTCGGTTCCGAATTCAGCCTCATCAGTGGCCACGATGTCTCCCTGTGGTTGGGGCGAGCCCGGATATCTAACGGGACACGAGAACGGTGGACGGCGGTGGCATGCCCGAGGGCGGCCAACCTCCGCATTTTAGCGGGATTCCCGGCCTCTCATGCTGGCTAGGCGTCTCTCAGAGTCGTCGGCTACCCTGAAGGGTCTTAAATTCGCTGCCGCCAGATACCCGGATGGTGGCACGAAGGGAGAAAATCTCGTGCGTTTCGTCTTGGCCGTCATCACCCTGGTGATCGCGGGTCTGTTGGTGCTCTTCGGGCTCGCTCAGCGGACGGTCTTCGCACCGCCCGACTCGGTGACCTCGTCCGTGACGACCACGTCGTCCGCCCCCGTCACGATCATCCCGGCCAGTGCCCTGAAGGCGTACCCGGGGCGGGAGAGCATCCACATCGAAGGGGATGGCACGTCGTTCGCCGCCTATGCGAAGACCGCCGACATCACCGCCTGGGTCGGCGACTCCGCTCACAACACGGTCTCCTACGACGCCTCGCTGAAGAAGCTGGTGAGCAAGACCGTCGAGGGAACATCGGGGTCGGTGCCGGATCCTCGTGATTCCGATCTCTGGTACACCGAGTTCTCCGGCCAGGCCCTCAACTTCTCGCTTGACGCGCCCGACGACATCTCTCTCATCGTAGCGACTGACGGCACCAAACCGGCGCCGTCGAACCTCTCGGTGAGCTGGCCGCTGTCGACCGCGACCCCTCTCGTCGGACCGCTCGTGACGGCAGGCCTCCTCGTGTTCCTCATCGGAATCGGCCTCTTCGTGTGGGCGATCGTCCACCACCGTCGCACCCGTGGGCCTCGGCGTTCGTCGGGTGGTGGTCGTCGCCCCAAGCTTCCTCGTGCCGAGCGTCAGGGCTCTCTGCGATCGTCACGCCGTGCAGCGCTCGGTGCGTCGGCGGGCAAGGGCAGTCGCGGTCGGCGCATGGTCGCCGTCGTGCCGATCGTGCTCGTCGGGGCTGTCGGGCTCGCTGGCTGCTCGTCCGACTACTGGCCCCAGGGGCCGTCCGACTCGACGGCCGCCACGGCAACGCCGACACCGTCCGCCTCCGCCGAGGCACCCGGCGACGCCCTCCAGCCGCCGGCAGTGACGGTCGCCCAGGCCAAGCGGATCATCGAGCGCATCGTCAGCGTGCAGACTCGAGCCGACAAGGCGGGCAGCACCGATCTGGCGTCGACTCGATTCACCGGCCCTGCGCTCGAGCAGCGCACAGCCAGCTACGCGATCCGCAAGAACGACGACTCGGCCGCTCTGCCCGTGTCGATCCCGACGGGTTCGGTGACGTTGACGCTGCCGCAGCAGACCGACTCGTGGCCGCGCACCGTGTTCGCGTTGGTTCAAGACAACGACTCGACGAAGGTGGCGCCGGTCGGCGTGATGCTGACGCAGGAGTCCGCGCGCGACGCGTTCAAGGTCGACTATCTCGTCGGCCTCGAGGCGGGTGCCGAGATTCCCAAGGTTGCGCCGGCGACGACCGGGGCCGCTCGTCTCGCACCCGACGTCAAGTTGCTCGCGATGGAGCCCGACAAGATCGCCGCCGCCTACGCCGACGTCTTGAAAGACGGTAAGGAGAGCGCCTCGGCTGCGGCGTTCCAGACGAGCGGCGACACGCTCCGCCCGAAGATCGGCAAATCGTACAAAGACAAGAAGGCGGCGGCCTTGCCCGCCACGGCCAAGATCGCCTACTCGAGTTCGGTGAACGACGAACCGAGCATCGCCTTCGCGACCAACGACGCCGGCGCGATCGTCTCGGTGGCCATCAACGAGACCGAGACCGTCACGCCGACCAAGAAGGGTGCCGAGGTCAACACCGAGGGCGAAGTCAAGTCGCTCGCCGGTGTCGACAAGTCGACGAAGGGCATCGAGGCGACGTATGGCGTCGAACTCCTCTTCTCCGTCCCGCCCGTCGGCAGTGACGACAAGATCGTCCTCCTCGGCTTCAGCCAAGCACTGATCTCAGCGAAAGAAGTCTCATGAGCAACGTCCCCCCGAGCGCCGCCAGTCTTCGCGGCGCCGTCGACCTCTCCTCCCTGGTGAACCGTCCGGCAGCACCCGCTCCCGGTCACACCGAAGGATCCCCGGCGACGCCTGCAGCATCCGGCGCCGGGGGCGCGGCACCCGCAGCGGGCGTCCCCTCGCTCGTGGTCGACGTCACTGACGCCACGTTCTCGTCCATCCTCGACCTGAGCAACCAGGTGCCGGTCATCGTCGACATCTGGGCCGAGTGGTGCGGCCCGTGCAAGCAGCTCTCGCCGATCCTCGAGAAGTTGATCGTCGAATATGCCGGCCGGTTGGTGCTCGCCAAGGTCGACGCCGACACGAACCCGCAGCTGACGCAGGCCTTCCAGGCCCAGTCGATCCCGACCGTGGCCGCCGTCATCGCGGGGCGCCCCGTGTCGCTCTTCGTCGGCGCGCTTCCCGAAGCACAGGTGCGCGATGTCTTCGAGCAGGTGCTCGAACTGGCCGAGCAGAACGGGGTGACCGGTCGACTGTCAGTCGACGGTGCCGCTGCCGAGGCCACTGGCGAACCCGAGCCCGAGCCGCTACCGCCGCACCACCAAGACGCCTACGACGCCATCGAGCGGGGTGACTACGACGCGGCGAAGGCGGCATACACCACGGCGATCGCTCAAGATCCCCGCGACAACCTCGCGGTAGCGGGGTTGGCGCAGGTCTCGCTGCTCGCTCGCCTCCAGGGAGTGACGATGGCCGACGTGAGGGCGGCGGGAGCCTCGTCGCCCGACGATCTCGACGCCCAGCTGGCAGTCGCCGATCTCGACCTGAGCGGTGGGCACGTGACGGACGCCTTCGATCGGATCCTCACGCTCTTTCCGAAGCTCGACCAGCAAGGCAAAGACGCGGCGCGCACGCGTCTGCTCGAGTACTTCGAGGTCGCGGGGCTCGACGCACCCGAGGTCGTGGCCGCTCGGCGTCGCCTGACGATGCTGCTGTACTAAGCGTTTGCCGCTCTCGGCATCCGCCGACACACGTATCCCGGTCTCACCGGCCTGCCGAGGCAGGTCGGAGAGACCGGGATACGTGTAACGGCACCGGGCCGTGCGGCTCAGGCGTCGAGCTTCAGCCAAACGACACCGAGCGGCGGCAGTGTGACCTCGGCCGAGGCCGGGCGTCCGCCCCAGGGGTCGTTGGTCGCCGTGACGCCACCGTAGTTGCCGACACCGGATCCACCGTATTCACCAGCGTCGGTGTTGAGGATCTCGTGCCATTCGCCGGCAACGGGAAGCCCGAGTCGACGGGTGACCGGCTGGCCGGAGAAGTTGGCGAGAACGGCCACCTTCGATCCGTCGTCTGACTTGCGCAGGAACGCGACGACACTGTCTTCGCTGAGACCGCCGTCGATCCACTCGAAGCCGTCGGTGTCGAAGTCGTGCTCCCAGAGCGGCTTTTCGGCGCTGTAGACGAGGTTCAGGGTGCGCACGAGCGAGTGCAGGCCCTGGTGCTCGGGCTGGTCGAGCACCCACCAGTCGAGGCCGCGCTGCTCGCTCCACTCCGACTGCTGGCCGAACTCGGAGCCCATGAAGAGCAGCTGCTTGCCCGGGTGGCCCCACATGAAGGCCAGGTAGGCGCGGAGGTTGGCGAGCTTCTGCCACTCGTCTCCTGGCATCTTGCCGATGAGGGAGCCCTTGCCGTGCACGACCTCGTCGTGGCTGATGGGCAGCATGAAGTTCTCGCTGAACGCGTAGACGAACGAGAACGTCATCTCGGAGTGGTGGTAGCTGCGGTACATCGGGTCTCGCTGGATGTACTCAAGCGAGTCGTGCATCCAGCCCATGTTCCACTTGAGGCCGAAACCGAGGCCGCCCTCGCTGGTGGGGCGTGTGACTCCGGGCCACGACGTCGACTCCTCGGCGATCATCATGATGCCCCGGCTCCGCTTGTACGCCGTCGCGTTGGCTTCCTGCAGGAACGAGATCGCCTCGAGGTTTTCGCGGCCGCCGAACTTGTTCGGCACCCACTCGCCCTCGTTGCGGGAGTAGTCGAGGTACAGCATGGAGGCCACCGCGTCGACCCGGAGGCCGTCGATGTGGAACTCCTCGAGCCAGTAGAGCGCGTTCGACACCAGGAAGTTGCGCACCTGCGAGTCACCGAAGTTGAACACGAGCGTTCCCCAGTCGGGCTGCTCACCCAGGCGCGGGTCGCTGTGCTCGTAGACGGGCTGACCGTCGAAGTTGGCGAGGGCCCATTCGTCTTTGGGGAAGTGCCCGGGAACCCAGTCCATGATCACGCCGATGCCGGCCTGGTGGAGACGGTCGATCAGGTATCGGAGGTCGTCGGGGGAGCCAAAGCGCGAGGTCGGGGCGTAGTAGCCCGTGACCTGATAACCCCAGGATCCGCCGAACGGGTGCTCGGCCAACGGCATGAACTCGACGTGGGTGAACCCGAGATTGGAGACGTAGCCGATGAGGTGGTCGGCCAACTCGCGATACGAGAGGCCCGGACGCCAGGATCCGACGTGCAGCTCGTACACACTCATCGGCTGCGTGGACGGCTCGACGTTGGCACGCTTGGCCATCCACTCGGCGTCGGCCCATTCGTGGGCGGCCTTCGTGATGACCGAGCCGGTCGACGGCGGGATCTCGGCCTGCCGTGCCATCGGGTCGGCCCGCTCGACCCAGCGGCCGTCGGCCGTCAGGATCTCGTACTTGTAGATGCCCTCGGTGAGACCGGGGACGAAGAGCTCCCAGATGCCGTTGCCGTCGAGACGGCGCATGGCGTGCGCGACGCCGTACCAGCCGTTGAAGTCGCCCATGACCCGGACGGCCTGCGCGTGCGGGGCCCAGACGGCGAACGAGGTGCCGAGGGTGCCCTGCTGCTCGCGGACGTGCGAGCCGAAGACCCTCCAGAGCTCTTCGTGGCGTCCTTCGCCGAACAGGTAGAGATCGAGCTCGCCAACCGTCGGCCAGAAACGGTACGGGTCGTCGGCGACCCAGGCAGCGTCCCCTCCGTCGTACGTCGCCTCGATGCGGTAGGCGCCCGGTTCGATGATGGCGAGGGCCTCCCACACGCCGTCGGTGACGTGGCTCATGGAGAGGCGTGCGCCCGTCTCGATGATGAGCGTCACCTGCGAGGCGAGCGGTCGGAGAACGCGAACGAGGACGCCGGCGTCGACGTGGTGCGGCCCGAGCACGGTGTGCGGTCGCGGGTGGCTGCCGACCGAGACGAGGTGCGCCTCGTTCGGGTCGAGGGCGGGGATCACGAGGTTCTGTGTGCTCACGGGTGCCTCCTAGGGCGTGCGGGTGAAGTCGACGGACAGCACATGGGCGGGTTCGACGAACGAGTCGAGGCGAACGTAGTTGTCGTCCGTCCATGTCCAGGTCTGCTGGGTGATGAGGTCGCGGACGGTGAAGGTCGACCCGGGTTCGAGCCCGAGGGCCCGGAGGTCGAGCCGGACGGTGGTCTCGCGGGCCGAGTGCGGGTCGGTGTTGGCCACGACGATGATGGCGTCGGAGCGACCGGAGCGGGTGTGCTTTCCGGCGAGGAACTTCGAGTAGACGAGGATCGCGTCGTCGTCGCTGCCGTGAATCGTCAGGTTGCGCAGTTGACGCAGTGCCGGGTGCTGCCCGCGGATCCTGTTCAGTTGGGTCAGGTAGGGCGCAATGCTCGCTCCGGCCTCTTCTTCGGCGGCCCAGTCGCGCGGCTTGAACTCGTATTTCTCGTTGTCGATGTTCTCTTCGGAACCCGGTCGTGCGACGTTCTCGATCAGCTCGTAGCCCGAGTACACCCCCCAGGTCGGGGAAGCGGTCGCCGCGATCGCCGCACGCACTTTGTAGGCCGGAACTCCGCCGTACTGCAGGTAAGGGGTGAGGATGTCGTGGGTGTTGACGAAGAAGTTGGGTCGGAACCAGGCGGCCGTCTCGTCGGAAAGCTCGGCGAGGTACTCCTCGAGCTCCCACTTCTCGTTGCGCCAGGTGAAGTAGGTGTACGACTGCTGGAAGCCCACCTGAGCGAGTGCCTGCATCATGGCCGGCTTCGTGAACGCTTCGGCCAGGAACACCACCTCGGGGTGGTCTTCGCGGATGTCGCGGAGCAGCCACTCCCAGAAGTGCACCGGCTTCGTGTGCGGGTTGTCGACCCGGAAGATGGTGACCCCGCGGTCGATCCAGAGCCGGACGATGCGGAGGATCTCGGCGCTCAAGCCCTCGTAGTCGTTGTCGAAGTTGAGCGGGTAGATGTCTTGGTACTTCTTCGGCGGGTTCTCGGCGTAGGCGATCGTTCCGTCGGGAAGCGTCGTGAACCACTCGGGGTGCTCTCGCACCCACGGGTGGTCGGGGGAGCACTGCAGAGCGAGGTCGAGGGCTAGCTCGAGCCCGACGTTCTTGGCGGCGCCGACGAACCACTCGAAGTCGGCGACGGTGCCGAGCGCGGGGTCGACGGCGTCGTGCCCGCCGTCGGCGCTGCCGATGGCGTAGGGGGACCCTGGGTCGTTGGGGCCCGCCTCGAGGGTGTTGTTCGGCCCCTTGCGGAACGTACGGCCGATCGGGTGCACCGGCGGGATGTAGACCACGTCAAAGCCCATGCGGGCGATTGCGGGAAGGCGACGGGCGGCAGTGCGGAAGGAGCCGCTCGTCCACGATCCGTCGTCGCGGATCTTCGCCCCTTCGCTCCGAGGGAAGAACTCGTACCAGCTGCCCACCGCAGCACGAGTGCGCTCGACTCGGACGTGCTTCTTGGGGCTCGCCGTGACGAGGCTCGCCAGAGGCTGCGCCGCGAGCGCGGCGGCTACGCGGGAGTCGCTCGCGACCCTCATGCGGGCGGTTGCGCTCAGGGAGGCGTTGCCGAGGGCTTTCGCACCGTCGCGGAAGAGAGCGGAGGCGGGATCGCGCTGCGCGGCCCGCTGCAGCAGCTCGGTGCCGAGGGCCAGCATGTTGTCGACGTCTTGCCCGGCGGGCACCTTGATCTCGGCGGCGTGCATCCAGGTGGCCCAGTCGTCGTTCCAGGCCTCGATCCACCACGTGTGGGTGCCCTCGACCTCGAAGAGATGCTCGGTGCTCCACCGGTCGGTACCTGGGATCCCGAGGGTCATCGGCGACCTCGTGACGGCGCCGGTCGGGTCGGTGACGACCAGTGCGGCATCGATTATGTCGTGGCCCTCACGGAAAACCGTGGCCTCGAAGGGCACGACTTCTCCGACGAAAGCCTTCGTATCGAAGACGTCGTCGGGAGTTCGGGGACTGAGGCCCGCAATGGGGATTCGTCCTGTGGATGTTCCGGCCCTGGATTCTGTTCGCTTCGCCACACCATGACCGTACCCGGTTCGCCCGGGCCCTGGCCTTGCGGACGCATTCGGGGTACCCCGGTCGATCGGAAGGCGACTCCCGGACGACGTGGGAGAGATGGGAGCAGTCGGTGCTGGCCCCCGAACTGGGTGCAGGTCAATCACCAATGAGTCGTGTCCGCAGAATGGGGGACCACTAATGTCGGTCGTACGCCGAGCAGACCCGAAATCGCTCCGGCACACCCGCCCCGGCTCACCGCCGCGGCACCGCCCGACCGCCAGGACCTCACCCGAATGGGCCCTGTCGGTCGGTGCGGGCGTGCGGTGTGCGTCAGCGCCTAGTGGCTACGCGCCGCGACCGGTCTTCTGCTGCAGGCGGTCGATGTGCTCGCTCGCCTCCGCCTTGGTCATGTCGGCCGACAGCTCTTCGCCGGCCTCGCGCGCCAGCGTGTCGAGGTAGCTCTTCTGCGGCCCGGTGATGGGCTCGTCGCCCGTCACCCACTCTTCGGGGTCTTTGGAGGCGGAGTTGCCCGGCTCGGGCTGGGCGCCGCCGAGGGTCTCGCCGGTGGCGGTGTCGGGCGTGGCCTCGGGGGCGTCGGCGGGGGTGGGGGTCTGGTCTTCCGGTGCATCAGTCATGCGGGGAACGGTACGCCGAGCCACCGACACAGCCCGGCATGCGCTGTACCCCGCGGCCGCTGGCGGATCCTCGGCCCCGGTTCTGCTCGAGAATCGGCTCCGTACCAGCCGGTGACAGCTACGACCGGGCGATCGCGGAGAACGTCGCGTCAGCGGCCCGAGCGAGATCGCTCGGCGTGAGCTCCACGTCGAATCCGCGCCGGCCTCCCGAGACGAACACCGTGTCGAAGAGCTCCGCCGTTTCGTCGATCACGGTGCGGAGCCGGGTCTTCTGACCCATCGGGCTGATCCCCCCGACGATGTAGCCGGTTCGGCGCGCAGCAACCGCTGGGTCGGCGAGGGCCGCCTTCTTCGCCCCCACCACCATGGCCAGCGCCTTGAGGTCGAGTTTGCCCGACACCGGCACGACGGCGACGACGAGTGCATCGTCGGCCTGCACGACGAGTGTCTTGAACACGCGGTCTTCGTCGAGCCCGAGCACGGCCGCTGCCTCCTCGCCGAAGTTCGTCGCCGTGTCGGCATGCTCGTACGCGTGAGGAGTGAAGACGATGCCGAGGTCACCGAGCAGTGCGGTGGCCGGGGTAGCGGGCGAGGCGGTCACACGACCCGCCAGAGCGTCACCGTCGGCCCCAGGATCGCGTACGACTCCCCGGGCAGCCGCGGCCGTGGGTCGAAGGCGTCGCCGCTCGTCCAGAGCACCTCGTACGATTCGATGTCGCCGTACTCGGGCAGTGTGACGGTCACGGGGCTCTCGGAGCCGTGCACCACGATGAGAACGCGGTTGAAAGCCTCGAACTCGGGAGTGGACGCTGCCAGGTACAGCAGGGTGCGGTGCGCCGGGTTGCGCCAGTCGTCCGGCTCAAGAGGGCCGCCGTCGGCGCCGAACCAGGTCATGTCGGTGGCGCTCGGGGTCACGTCGCCGAAGGTGCCGAAGCGCACGGGGCGAAGCGCCGGGTTCTCGCGCCGGAGCCGGATGAGCGCCTTCGTGTCGGCGAGCAGCGCCTCCCGCTCGTCGTCGAGGTTCCAGTCGACCCACGAGCTCTCGTCGTCGGAGCAGTACCCGTTGTTGTTACCCCGCTGCGTCCGACCGATCTCGTCGCCGGCGGTGAGCATAGGCACTCCGGCCGACAGGAAGAGCGTCGCGAGCAGGTTACGGGAGGCTCGCCTTCGGGCGTCGAGGATCCACGGGTTGTCGGTCGGCCCCTCGGCCCCGTGATTGAACGAGCGGTTGTCGTCGGTGCCGTCGCGGTTGTCTTCGCCGTTGCGAAGGTTGTGCTTCTGGTCGTACGCCACGACGTCCGCGAGCGTGAAGCCGTCGTGCGCCGTGATGAAGTTGACGCCCGCGAGCGGACCGCGATCGTGGGCGTAGAGGCCACTCGACCCCGAGAGCTTCGAAGCGAAGGATCCGAGACCGTTCGTGCTGGATCCTGAGCCCCTCGCGTGAGCGATGTCGCGCAGCCAGAACTCTCGCACCCGGTTGCGGAAGCGGTCGTTCCATTCGCTCCAGCCGACGGGGAAGTTGCCGGTCTGCCAGCCGCCGAGGCCGACGTCCCACGGCTCGGCGATGAGCCGGACGCCCTCGAGGGCCGGGTCGTCGCGAATGGCCGTCAGCAGAGGGGCATCGGGGGAGAAGACGGCGTCGGGGCCACGACCGAGCGTGGCGGCGAGGTCGAAGCGGAAGCCGTCGATCTGCAGGTCGTTCGCCCAGTAGCGGAGGGAGTCGAGCACGAGGCGGGACGCCGCGGGGAGGCTCGTGTCGAGCGTGTTGCCGCACCCGGTGACGTCGATGGGGTTGCCGTCGGCGTCGTGCCGGTAGTAGCTGCCGTCGAGCCCCCGGAGGCTCGTCACCGGGCCGTCTTCTCCCTCTTCTGCGGTGTGGTTGTAGACCACGTCGAGCCAGACCTCGATGCCGGCGGCGTGCAGCAGCTTGACCATGCCCTTGAATTCGCGAAGCACCGCGCTCGGCCCGCCGAGCTGGGCGTCGCGGGAGGCGTAGCCGGCGTGGGGCGCGAAATACGACAGCGTGTTGTAGCCCCAATAGTTCTCGAAGCCCTGAGCGACCAGTCGCTGCTCGTCGACGTGCTGGTGTACAGGCAGGAGCTGGACGGCCGTGACTCCCAGATCGGTCAGATAGGCGATCGTGTTTTCGTGGGCCAGCCCCGCATAGGTGCCGCGCAGATCGTCGGGGACGAACGGAGCGAGGCGCGTGAGGCCGCGGACGTGGGCCTCGTAGACGACGGTGTGGTCGAGAGGAGTACGCGGCTTCTCGACGCCGCCCCAGTCGAACGACTCATCGACGACGACACCGCGCCACTCACCGCGACCTGTGCGACCGAGCCCCCGGGCGTACGGATCGAGGAGGTTCACCCCCGGATCGAACGGTGTGCGCACTCCGTCGTCACCGACGACCGGGCCATCGGCGCGCAACCAATAGCGGCGACCGGGCGCGAGGCGAGGATCCGAGCCACTCCAGACCCCGTGCACGTCGCGCGTGAGCGGAACGACGTGCTCGGCGGGGGCATCGTCGATCACGAGGTCGATACCGGTCGCCCGCCCCGACCACACCCGGATCGTCGGACCGTCGGCGGTGACACGGACACCAAGATCTCTCAGAGCATCGGCCCGAGCGCTCTCAGCCTCGGCTGGATCGCGCGTCGCGGCATCGCCGCCGTCGCGGGGGAGGAGTTCGACGTCAGACACGCGATCTAGAGTAGTGACCGACGAAGGAGGAGCCTTGCCCGTCTACCTCGATCACGCGGCGACGACGCCCATGCTCCCCGAGGCCATCTCGGCGTACACCGAGGCACTCGGAGCAGTCGGCAATCCCTCGTCCATTCACAGCGCGGGCCAGGGCGCTAAGCGGGTGCTCGAAGAAGCCCGCGAAACCGTGGCTTCCTCGCTCGGCTGCGATCCCATCGAAGTCGTCTTCACCTCGGGCGGCACCGAGAGCGTGAACCTCGCGGTCAAGGGGCTCTGGTGGGCAAGGCAGTCAGAGAGGCCACGCCCACGGATCCTCGTCGCTCGAGGCGAGCACCACGCGACCGTCGACACCGTCGAATGGCTCGAACGCTACGAAGGCGCCGTGATCGAGTGGATTCCCCTCGACGCCGAGGGCTTGATCGACATCGAAGCGCTCGCCGCGGCGCTCGAGGCCCACGACGACATCGCCCTCGTCACGTTCCTCTGGGCCAACAACGAGGTCGGCACCCTCGAGCCGGTGCGCGAGATCGTCGCGCTCGCCGCCGCTTTCGGCGTTCCGGTGCACTCGGACGCGGTGGCCGCGTACGGGCAGGTGCCCATCGACTTCCGTGCGACCGGTCTGGCGGCGCTCAGCGTCTCGGCGCACAAGGTCGGCGGGCCCATCGGCATCGGCGCTCTCGTGCTCTCGCGCACTGCCACGGTCGTGCCGCTCATCCACGGGGGTGGGCAGCAGCGTCAGGTGCGGTCGGGCACGCAAGACGCCCCCGCGGCGGTCGCCTTCGCCGTCGCGGCCCGTTCGGCGTCGGCCTCGGCCGCCGACCCGTCGCGCTATCAACGCCTGCGCGACCGCGTGATCGACGGGGTGCGGGCCGCTGTGCCGTCGGCCGTTCTCCGGGGTGCGCCGATCGACCGGTTGCCGGGCAACGCTCACTTCACTTTCCCCGGGTGCGAGGGCGACTCGCTGCTCTTTCTGCTCGATGCTGCCGGTGTCTCGGTGTCGACGGGCTCGGCGTGCCAGGCGGGCATTCCGGAGGCGTCGCACGTGCTTCTCGCGATGGGGCTCGACGACGACGAGGCACGCGGTGCCCTCCGCATCACGGTGGGGCACTCGACGTCCGACGCCGACGTCGACGCCTTCCTCGGCGCACTGCCGGAGGCCGTGGCGCGAGCGAGCCGGGCCGGGCTCTCGGCGCGGGTGCCGGCGCTCGGGCACTAGCCGCGCGGTCGGCTGCGCCTCGCGCTGCTGCGATTCGCGTTGCCGCGCTCGTGCTGCGTCGCTTACCGTTTCACGCATCGCTTACCGAATTATCGGTAAGCGATGCAGAAAACAGCTAGCCAATGTCGGCGGCCGGGCGAGGCACGGGCCAGGATCGCCGGTATGCAGATCTACTCGGCAGCTCCCGCCGCCCGCACCCGCCAGATCGCCGGCGATATCGTGGCCGTCGTCGGCATAGTGCTGTTCGTCGTGCTCGGCGTGGCCGTCGCGGGAGTCATCGCGGCCCTCGCCGACGTCGGCCGGACAGTCGAGAACGCCGGCTCCCGCCTCCGCTCGACGCTGGGCAACGCCGCCGAGACGCTCGGGGGAGTGCCCCTCGTCGGCAAATCGGCCAGCGCGCCATTGCAGCAGGCGAGTCAGGTCGGCGACACCTTCGTCGATGCCGGTCAGCGGCAGCAGGAGCTGATCGGGCATCTCAGTCTCGCGGCTGGGCTCGTCGTGAGCCTCGTGCCGATCGCCGTCATCCTCGTGGTGTGGCTGCGCCCCCGGTTGCGCTTCGTGCGGCGGGTGGCCGAGGTTCGCGGGCTCTCGCTGACCGACGGCGGGCTCCAATTGCTGGCGTTCCGGGCGCTTGCAACCGGCGACTCCGCGGGGTTGCTGCGTCTCAGCCCGAACCCGGTGGCGGCGTGGAGCGCGGGCGACGACCTCGAGCAGCGGCAGCTCGCCGAGTTCGCGCTCCGTGAGGCAGGCGTGCTGCGCTGATCGGCTCCAGCGGCCGGGCGCGTGCGTCGGGCGTGAGACGGCGGGTGTCGTGAGGTGTCGGCGGGTACTGAAGTACCCGCCGACTCTCAAGAACACCCGCCGACTTCGGTCGGGGCCGAGGAACACCGGCCGATACCAGGGCGGCCCAGACCGCATCGAGACCGAACGGTAAGCTCGATAACTATGATCGAGCTCGACTTCTCCGACCGGATCGCGGCCCTCCGCTCCACCTTCGCCGACATCAGCGCCGTGATCGGTGTGGAACGCCTCGAGAGCGAGATCGCCGAGCTCGAGCGGCAGGCCTCGGATCCTGATCTCTGGAACGACACCGAGAACGCCCAGCGGGTCACGAGCGATCTCAGCCACCGCAAGTCCGAGCTCGACAAGATCACCACGACCGGTCAGCGTCTCGACGACCTCGAGGTGCTGATCGAGATGGCCAACGAGGGCGACGACCAGGAGTCAGCTGACGAGGCGCAGGTCGAGCTGAAGAACATCCAGTCGATGATGGACACCCTCGAGATCCAGACGCTGCTCGACGGCGAGTACGACCCCCGGCCCGCCGTGATCACCATCCGTGCGGGGGCGGGCGGCGTCGACGCGGCCGACTTCGCCGACATGCTCCTGCGTATGTACCTGCGCTACGCCGAGCAGCACGGCTACAAGGTCAGCGTGATGGACACCAGCTACGCCGAAGAGGCCGGCATCAAGTCGGCCACCTTCGAGGTCGACGCTCCCTACGCATTCGGCACGCTCAGCGTCGAGGCGGGCACGCACCGCCTGGTGCGCATGTCGCCGTTCGGTGCGGCGGGCAAGCGCCAGACGAGCTTCGCGGCCGTCGAGGTCATTCCGCTGATGGAAGAGACCGAGTCGATCGACATCCCCGAGAACGACATCCGCGTCGACGTGTTCCGCTCGTCGGGCCCCGGCGGCCAGTCGGTCAACACGACCGACTCGGCGGTTCGCATCACGCACATCCCGACCGGCACGGTCGTCTCGATGCAGAACGAGAAGAGCCAGATTCAGAACCGCGCCGCGGCCATGCGCGTGCTCCAGTCGCGACTCCTCCTCCTGCAGAAAGAAGCCGAGAACGCGAAGAAGAAAGAGCTCGCCGGCACCATTACCGCGAGCTGGGGCGATCAGATCCGCTCGTACGTGCTCGCCCCGTACCAGATGGTCAAAGACCTCCGCAGCGAGTACGAGGTGAACAACCCCTCGAACGTCTTCGACGGCGACCTCGACGGCTTCATCTCGGCCGGCATCCGCTGGCGCAAGCGCTCCGACGACTGAGCCGCAGCGGCAAGGGTTACTGGGTCGAGCGGGCGTGAGACGCGGGCCCACAGAACCCGACAGAACCGAAGGATCCGCCTGCCGGTTCCCCCCGGCCGCTCCCAGCCAATTGCGAGGCTCGCCGAGGGGGCGCGCCTGCACTGAATCGTCGCTCCCGCCACCTATCGTTGCCCCGTCATGATTCGCTTCGATGAAGTCTCCAAGTTCTATGCCGGCAACCCGCGCCCGGCGCTCAACGGCGTCACCCTCGAAATCCTGAAGGGGGAGTTCGTCTTCCTCGTCGGCGCCTCGGGTTCGGGTAAGTCGAGCTTTCTGCGTCTTGTGCTCAAGGAGGAGAAGCCCTCGAAGGGCCAGATCCACGTGCTCGGCCAGCGCCTAGGCACCCTCTCGAGCCGCAAGGTGCCGTACTTCCGCCGCAACCTCGGGGTCGTCTTCCAAGACTTCCGC
>NZ_JADKSF010000013.1:0-29827 GCF_015350875.1 Frondihabitans sp. VKM Ac-2883
ATGGACCTCCATGTGTCCCAAAACCAACGATGAACACGCAAACTCAAGCAAAGGCTTTTGGCACATAGATTTGGGAACTTCGACGTGGCGGAAATCCGGACCTAACTCGGTTCTCGAGATCGAGTCAGTGGGACATCCCATATCCCTAGGGTTACGAGACACCAGGCTACCTGCACTCATGCCTCCGTAGGTGCGCCCCTGCCGTGGGCAATAGAGCTGGTTCGCCCGCAAAGCTACAGATACGCACCTCGCCGGCGGCTGGGCCTGCGGCGTCGCCTACTACGGCCTCGTCGCGCTGGCGCACGAACCGTGGCAGCTGCTCGCGTTGCAGCCCCTGAACGCGTGGTTCTTCGCCACCGTCGCCAGCCTCGGCCTGACCGTCTTCCAGGACGTGTTCCCGAGTCCCGGTCTCGCCTCGGGGCTGTTCACGAACACCCGTCGGGCCGGAGCCGTCCTCGCGGGCGTGCTCATCGCCGTGCTCGGCGCATTCCCCGACCCGTACCGGGCCGTGTACGTCGCCGCCGGGGTCATCGTGCTCCTCGTCCTCGCTGGTGCCGCCGCGGTCGCCAATCGTGGTCGCGCCGCTGCGCGCTAGGTTCGGGGGCGTGACCAGCGACCGCGACCACCGGGTAGCGGTGCTCCTCCTGGACGGGGCGAAGGCGCTCGACGTCGGGATCGCGGCGCACGTGTTCGCGAAGCGGCCGAGCATGCCCTACGAGGTCCGCGCCTGCGCCGAGGACGCCAACACCGTCGACGGGTGGAACGGCCTCGCCTACGCCGTCAGCCACGACCTCGACACCCTCCGCTGGGCCGACACCATCCTCGTCCCCGGCTACCGGAACCCCGCCGACGTCAGCACCCCACGGGCCGTCATCGCAGCGCTCCAGGCGGCCCACGAGCGCGGAGCCCGGATCGCCGCGATCTCGACCGGGGCGTTCACCGTCGCCGCCGCCGGCCTCCTCGACGGTCGACGTGCGACGACGCATTGGCACTACACGGACGTGCTCCGCGACCAGTACCCGGACGTGGACGTCGACGAACACGTGCTGTTCGTCGACGCCGGCGACGTGCTCACCAGTGCCGGTGCTGCGAGCGGTATCGACCTCTGCCTGCACCTCATCCGCCGCGATCACGGCGTCGCCCTCGCCAACCACGTCGCACGCCGTCTGGTCAGCGCCCCGTACCGAAGCGGCGGCCAGGCGCAGTACGTGCCCCGCACCATCCCGGAACCCCTCGGAGACGTCTTCGCCGCCTCGAGAGCCTGGGCGCTCGACCATCTCGACGACGACCTCTCCCTCCCAGTCCTCGCTCGTCAAGCGAATGTGTCCGCGAGGACGTTCTCCCGCCGCTTCACGGCCGACACGGGCATCACCCCGATGCAGTGGGTCCTCCGCGCCAGGATCGACCACGCCCGGGAACTCCTCGAGCGCACCGACCTCACCATGACCCAGATCGCCCAGGCGACCGGGCTGGGCTCCGACGCGAACCTCCGACGCCACTTCGGCAGCATCATCGGCACCTCCCCCACCGCCTACCGAACCGCGTTCCAGGAATGAAAGGCCGTCTCGATAGCCGATCGTCTATCGAGCACAAGGGTGCCGAGCATTTCGCCTAGCTCCCGGTGCAAACAAGCGCCAAGTACACATTTCAGTGCGTGCGCCCATAACGCTGCGATGGAGTCGTTCTTCGCGCTCTTGCAGAGAACGTTCTGGATCAGCGGAAATGGGCCCTAAGGGAGCAGCTGCGGCTGTCGATGATCACGCGGATCGAGGCCAGCTAGCACCGGAAATGGCGCCAACGTGGCCTCAGCAAGCTGACACCGGTCAAGTACGAGGCAATAAATAACCCGCAGGCCGTAATCGCGGACTGGAAAACCAAGTCAACTAAGCCCTCAGCAGTTCCGCACGTCATGCGTCCCCGTCGCCTTCTTCCTGAACAGCCCAGTGCTGCATGGTGTCATTGGCCACACGTTGCTGCGTCTCGGCATCGAAACCCAATAGCTGCAAGTACACGAGTGAGAGCAGGTCTCGTGTCTGAACGAAGATCTGGAAGATCTCCGGCGTGAGCTTGTCGGTTGCGCCGTGTGCCACACCGTTGCGGGCCTTTTTAAGTTCGGTCGCCCAGTGCTGAATGTCTGGGATCAGGAGGCGGACGGCACCTGCGTTCGGTACGCCCGCGAGATGCGTCATGCGCTCCTGGAACGTCGGCCGGTGCTTCAACTCCTGCAGAACTAGCTCTCTCACACGGCCGTGCTCCAAGGTGTCCTTCACGCGCTTCCTTGCCTCTGCCACCTCCTGCTCTGTGGTCTGAGCACCCGCGTTGCCGAAGATCGCAGCGTGCAACGACTCGGCGGTCACCGCCATCGTGAAAAGGCGAATTTCCGTGTAGGTGGGCGGTGCGTAAAAGTTGCCGAAGTACATGTTGCCGGCCGATGGCGACTTGCGTCGCAGTGAGAGCCACTTCGGGAGGACTTCAGAAAACGGCATATGCGATGCCGTGAAGCGGAAATCATGGGCGCGGACGGCCGGTTCGTCAGGTGATGCCTGATAGATGCGCCGGCCACGCGACTCGATGTAGATGGTCCGGTTGATCGGTTCTCCATCCGGATCGCGCGGGTCACGGTAAGTCTGTTCTTCCACGTGTTCGAAGCCAAGAGCGATGACACCGCAGGCTGAACCCGTCGCGAGCGTGAGCCAGTCAGTCAGTTCTTGAACCTTGCCGTTGACCTCATCCACCGACATTGGACTCGGCGGAACAATCTCGACCCGTGCAGTGACATCGCCAATCAGTGTCGTGCTCGCCCGTGTCTCCCTGTTGTAAAAACCTCCTCGCGCAAGTGAGAGGGTGTAGCCCCAACCGTCGACGTCCACTTGCTGCGGCGCAACTTTGCGCAACGTCGCCGTCTGATCCGAGTCATCGGGGTACCGGAGCGTGTGCTCCCAGGCGTCAAATCGCGCCCAAGATGTGAGGTTCTCCAGGCGTACCTAGGCCTTGCGCAGAACCTTCTCCGACCGGGACTGCACCCAAGCACCGGTGAGCGTCTGGTCGACATGGAAGCGCTGGAACGTTAGCTCCGTGAGACCGACGCTTTGAGTGGGGATGCAGTTGACCAGTGTGAACGACTCGTTCCCACACCGCCCGAGGAGGATGGGAGTACGTCGTTGCGCGCCCGAGTAAGAGCGCACGCCCGGACTCGTTTCCTCGAAGATCGCAAGATCAAATCCTCCGACAAGTTCCAGCTTCCCCGTGCCGTCATCATCCAAGGTAAAAACGCCGGGAACCTCCACGTCACTGTCGGGCTCCCACCAATGCCCGTGATACTGCTTCATGCCCTCACTCTTTGGCAAATCGATTGAAAACACAATGCCTGAGGAAGGTTGAGAATGCGCCTATCCGACGACCGCGCCTGCGCGAACTATCGGACGAAATTCGCGGGCGGCCGACTCTTCGACTCGATCGAGCCACATCAAACTGCGGGTCCAAGTGAGAAAGGAATTCGTCCGGTAGCCGATCGGCTGCCGGTACGACATTGCGCACCCCTTCGCGCCGGTCGACGAGCTACCGCATCTGCATGATCGGTACCTTCGACGTCATCGTTCTTGACTGCTCGGAACCACAAGCTCTTGCCCGGTTCTACGTCGAGCTCCTGGGTGGAGAGATAGCTGAGTTGGACTCGAACTGGGCCGAGATCGTTCCCACCCAACCGGGAGAAAGACCGCTGCTGGCGTTTCAGCGAGTTGATGAGTACCAACCCCCGGAGTGGCCTGGTCAGCGCGTTCCGCAGCAAATTCACCTCGACGTCAAGGTCGAGGATCTAGATGCGGCGGAAGAGGCGGTCCTAGCTGTCGGAGCAACGGTGACCGGTGCGGGAACGAACACGTTTCGTGTCTACCTCGACCCAGCTGGACACCCGTTCTGCCTCATTCATCCAGAAGACTGAGGGCGGCTGAACCCGCCCGGTAGCCGATCGGCTACTGAGACGGCCCACCGCCGGCCGTGCGACTACTCAGAACGGCTTCGACGATCCAGCACACCAGGCCAACCGCGACCAGTGCGCCACCGATCCAGATTGGGGTGGGGTGGCCGGACTCCATGTTCCCTGCGATCACAGCGCCGCCGAGGATGACGAGGAACAAGCCAAACCCACCGACGATCGCCGTGAGCAGCTTGGGGCGAGGTGATCCCTTGGCCCGGGTGATGCCGAGGAAGTCGAGAACGCGTCGCATGCGGCGAGCGTACGGCGTGAAGCAGCCCGGTGCTCGGTCGCTCAACGAACGCAGTGCTCGTCTACGATCCTGGCCATGGATGTTGTCAGTGCGAAGGTCTGCGGGACGATCGCGATAGTCTTCGGCTTAGTGTTCCTTGTGACGTCTGCCGTGCGGCTGACGCGTGCGGACCCCGACATCGTCCTGCTCATCCTCAACTCAGCGCTTGGCATCCTCGGGATGGTTGCCGGCGTCCGGTTGTGGCGGCATGCCCAGCGGAAGACGCGGTCCGACCACCTCAGCGATCGGTAGCCGATCGGCTACTGAAACATTTGGGCCGGTTCTACGAGCCGGTCACATTTCGTGTCATCACGATGCTGTCGTAGCGCTTCCCGGGCAAGCGCACGTCGTCGACGTGCTCGAAGCCCCAACGCGCGTACATGGCGACAAGGTGCTCGGCCGGTGCCGCAGTGTCGAGTCCGATCCTCGTGATGCCGTTCCTCATGGCCCACGCGCAGGCAACGTCGAACAGCGTTCTAGCGACGGCGCGACCGCGCAATTCCGGCCCGACCGCCACTTGGCACAGCCATCCGGTGCCCGGCTCCTGAGCATGCTCGGACAGTGATCGGACGTCGTCCGGTGGAGGCACGGACAGTGTCATGCTCGCTGCGACATGGCCGTCGTTCTCCACCACCCAGCAGACGCCTTCTGCCACCCGCTGGCGGGTCGTCTCGACGTTCTGGGTCGCTGCGGTGAAGTTCAATCCCGCATCTTGAAGCTCTCGATAGGCCGAGTTCAGAAGAACCGTCAGCTCCGCGGCGTCCTCGGGACGGAAAGGACGCGGCTCGACGTTGGTAGTCACCCTGCAAGCCTATGAGGCTGCCTCATGGTGGGGGCCGGTCCCGCCCGCAACCGCCCGGATCGGGATCGTCTATCGGGCAGACGCGGGTTGCTAGTTAACGACGCGGTCGCTGAACCCGGTCATGCCAAGAAAAACCGCGCAAGAGGCGGTCGAGTAGGCGAAGGCGGACCGGTTCAGGCCGGTGCTCGGTTCGGGGAGCATCTCCACGATGATCCACATCGTTCACCGAGTCGGCGGGCCTGTGCGCTCTCGCGTCAGCCTCAGCGAACCACCCGCGTTCTTCGAACATGACGACCTCGACCGGTTCCAGGAAGCATCTCAGCAGGATGGGTCGCGGTCAACGATCGTCTACCGGAGAGGCCCCCGACTCGATGGCACGCGGCCACACGACACCCTCGACGGCACGATCGGACCGAGCGAATGCGGGCACGACCGTGCTTCCCGTCATGCCGGTAGATCGTCGATGGTGTCGGGTTCACGCGGCGTCCGTGCGTTGAGGTGGCCGCGATCCTCGACGGAGTCGGCGTACACGGGGCGACGGACCCGTTGGATCGATCCGAGGGGCCGGTGCTCGACCAGGCAGTGCCAGGGATTGAACGAGAGTTCGTCGTCGGCGAAGACCCTTCGTTCGGTCGAGTAGGTGTCCTGGGCCTCGACGGTGATCGTCGCCACCGTCCGGTACGGGATCACGTCCTCGGGCCACTCGACGGACGCGTCCTCAATCGGTGTCTGGTCGAGGTTCGTCGCGAGCTGGACGCGGAGTTCCCAGACCGCGCCCTGTCCGGTGAAGAACTCGCTCGTGAGGTCGCGGTAGGCGGACGCTTCCCTGATCGACACGTGCTGGCCCGTGAGCGCGCGGAGGTGCGGAGACGCCGGCACGGCAGCGACCTTCGCGACGTGATCGCCGTAGCGGAGGGCGCCTTGTGAGTAGTAGCTCTCACCGAGGAGGTTGACGTGGGGCTTGGCTTGTCCGGCGGGGCCCCCTGTCTTGTCGATGCCGACCTTGCGGAGGGCGTCCGCAGCACCCCGGAGGACGGTGGTCGCCGCCAGTTGCACGCCCTCGGGGGCTTTCGACGTCGAAAGCAGCACCGCCTGGTCGCGGCGGTACGTGTGGACGTCTCCTGACGAGATGGTCGGGTGGTTGACCAGCAAAAAGTCCTGCGTTCGTGCCTGCGGGTCACCGGAGAGGACCTTGTCGCCGTCGACGTCAAGGACCTTGATCGCCATGCCGAACGCGGCACCGATGCCGTCAGAGACGATATCGCCGGGCGCGGTGGAGAACCGGATGACGACCGGGTGCTCGCCATCCGTCGAGAACAGCCCCTGGGCGAGCTCGACGGGCAGGTCGTCGGCCACGGCGAGCGTGCCGCGAAGCACGCCGTGGCTCTTCGCGTGCGCGTCCCGGAGGCCGTGACGGTGCTTCTCGAACGCGAGGGCGCGGACCTCCTCGAAGATCTCACGGACAGCGGCGATGTCCTCGTCCTCACCAGGCTGGATCTGTTCGACGTCGGGGGTGTACTTCAGGTACTGCAAGGGGATCTCCTTCGATCTCGTCGGGTGCTCGATCCGTCCGGCGACGAGGCCGGAAGGCGGTCGTCAGTCGGGGACGTCGGCCAGGGTCAGCGGGTCGACCTCGGTCCGCGCGTTCTTCTCGTGGCGCCAGGCGCCGAGGCGCTCGTACCCCGCGCGGCGGACCCGGTTGATCGAACCCAGAGGCCGGAACGCGGCCAGTCCGAACCAGGGGCGCCACGACATGACGTCCTCGGCGAACACTCGACGTTCGGGGCTGAAAGACGCCTGGGGCGGCAGGGTGACCGTCGCGACGGTGCGGTAGGGGCTGAGCTGCTCGTCCCACTCGACAGACGCGTCCTCGACGGGCATCGCTTCGAGGTCGACGTTCAGTTGCACCCGCAACTCGTACCGCGCCTCCTGACGGCTGAAGTACTCCTGCACCCATTTCGAAAGGACACTCGGCGGGTCCTCCCTGCCCACCTCGTGGTCGACGAGATCCAGCTGCTGGGCCGCGACCGGGATCATGGCGAACTTGGCGACGTGGTCGCCGAAGCGAAACGCACCTTGCGAGTAGTAGCTGTGCGCCATGACGTCGATCGCGGGGGTCCGGTCGAAGGTGAGCCCCTTCGGGGCCGGGTGCTTCAGGCTCGTCGCGGCCACGGTCGCGGCGTGGTTGCCGTGGTGTTCGTGGCGCGCGGTGATGGCGTCCAGGTACACCTTCGCGTCGCCCTGCGGGATGATCGGCCAGGTGTTGAACAGGAAGTCCTGACTGGTCCACCCCTCGCGCAGCTTCTCCCCGGGGACGTCGAGCACCTTCAACGCCAGTCCACGGGCCCGCTTGGCCTGGTCCGGGTCGATGCCCCCGGGTTCGCTGGCGTAGCGGACGACGACCTCGTAGCTGCCGGGCGCCGCGAACATCCCTTGGGCGAGCTCGGGCGGTAGGTCGGCGGCGACGTCCAGCCGGCCCGTGACGACACCGTGGCTCTTCGAGTGCGTACCGCTGTGGCCGTGCCGGGTGACCTCGAACGTCTTCTCCATGGTGCGCTGCATCGTGACGATGGTCTGCTCGATGATCGAATCCTCGTCGGGCAGCAGGGCCTCGACGTCGTCGTCGTAGCTGATCGGCCGGTGGGCTCGTGGATCGCTCATGGCGGCGATGCTAGGCAGCACCTCCGCACAGGTTCCTGAGAGCTGTCCCCCGCCGAGGCACCGGTCATCCGCTTCGCGCAGTGAGGCGGGTCAGGCTTGAGCACGGGGTCTACCATCCGGGGCACAGCTCGCCCCGACACCTTGGAGGCCCCGTGCCCACGAACATCGGCTACGCCACACCCAACGCCACCACTCCCCTCGCGCCCCTCGAGTTCGACCGGCCGCCGGTCGGTGCCGAGGACGTCCTGATCGACATCACGCACTGCGGCGTGTGCCACTCCGACGTCCACCAAGCCCGCGACGAGTTCGACGGCCCGCTCGCGACGAACTTTCCCTGCATGCCCGGTCACGAGATCGTCGGCACCGTCGCCGAGATCGGCGACTCCGTGGACGGGTTCTCCGTGGGTGACCGCGTCGGAGTCGGCTGCCTCGTGTACTGGGGCAGCGACGATCAGCGCGGCGTCGACGAGGAGCAGTACCAGCAGCCCCCGGCGGTCTTCACCTACAACGCGAAGGACCCCGACACCGGCGAGGTGACCTTCGGCGGGTACTCCGACCAGATCGTCGTGAACGAGCACTTTGTGCTGCGCATCCCCGAGTCGATCAGCAGCGAGCAGGCCGCCCCGATCCTCTGCTCAGGAGTGACGACCTGGGCACCGCTGAAGCACTTCGACGTCGGCGCCGGCCTAAAGGTCGGCGTTGCCGGTATCGGCGGGCTCGGCCACATCGGACTGCAGATCGCCGTCGCCCGCGGCGCCGAGGTCGTCGCGCTCACCACCACGCCCGAGAAAGCCGAACTGGCAAAGCAGCTCGGCGCCACCAACGCGATCGTAATGACCGACGACGACGCCGTCGCAGCTGCCGAGGGAACCCTCGACTTCGTCCTGTCGACCATCCCGACGGCGTTCGACATGAACCCTTACCTGTCTTTGCTCCGGCACGACGGCCGACTGCACTCCGTCGGCATGCTCGAGCCGATCCACGAGGGCGGCATCGACTTCGGCGCCGTCTCGCTCAAGCGTCTGTTGCTGAGCGGTTCACTCATCGGCACCCTGGCCGAGACGCAGGAGGTGCTGGACTTCTGTGCCGAGCACGGCATAGCCCCTGACGTGCAGGTCATCCCCGCCTTCGGCGTCAACGACGCGTTCGACGCGATGGTCCAGGGCGACGTGCGATTCCGCTACGTCATCGACACCTCCACCCTGCGCGACGACGCGTAGCCACGACCACCGACACGAAGCCTCCTGCATCGACGCAGGAAACAACGAAAAGAGGAGAACCACGATGAGAGCACTGGTCTACCATGGCCCGAAGAACGTCAGCGTCGACGAGGTCGAGGACGCGAAGATCGAAGCCCCCACGGACATCTTGATCAAGGTCACGGCCACGAACATCTGCGGCTCGGACCTGCATATGTACGAGGGCCGGACCGACTTCGAGACGGGACGTGCATTCGGACACGAGAACCTTGGCGAAGTCATTGAGGTGGGTTCCGGGGTCGACAAGGTCAAGGTCGGCGAGCGAGTGGTCTTGCCTTTCAACATCGCGTGTGGGCACTGCAAGAACTGCGAGAAGGGCATGACCAGCTACTGCCTGACGATGCAGCCGGAGCCCGCCTATGCCGGCGCCGCCTTCGGCTTCGCCGACATGGGCCCTTACCAGGGCGGCCAAGCTGAACTCCTGCGTGTGCCCTTCGGCGACTTCAACGCCCTTCGTCTTGGCGAGGACTCCGTCGAGAAGGAGAACGACTACGTTATGCTCTCCGACATCTTGCCCACGGGCTGGCACGCCGCGGAGCTCGCCCAGGTCAAGCCCGGCGACAGCGTCGTCATCTACGGCGCCGGCCCCGTGGGCCTCATGGCCGCCCTCAGCTGCCAGATCAAGGGCGCAGCCAAGGTCATGATCGTGGACCACCAGGCCGACCGGCTCAAGCTCGCCGAGTCCGTCGGGGCCATCGCGGTCGACGACTCCAAGGTCGACCCGGTGCAGTTCGTCCTGGACCAGACCCTCGGCCTCGGAGTCGACGCCGGTCTCGAGTGCGTCGGGTACCAGGGCCACGGAGAAGGCGGCAAGGAGGTGCCCAACCTCATCATGAACCGCCTCATCGCTTCCGTTCGCTTCACCGGGCACATCGGTGTCGTCGGCGTCTACGTTCCCGAGGACCCGAACTCCTCCGACGAGCTCGCCCAGAAAGGCCAGTTCGCCCTGGACTGGGGCCTGCTGTGGTTCAAGGGCATTTCAGTCGGAACGGGACAGGCCCCGGTGAAGAAGTACAACCGGCAACTCCGCGACCTGATCGCTGCGGACAAGATCAGCCCGTCGTTCATCGTCAGCCATAACCTGCCCCTCGAGCAGGCACCTGACGCGTACACGCACTTCGACGCCCGCGACGAAGGCTGGACCAAGGTCGTGCTCCACCCCGCCGGCGGCAACTGAGGCAACGGCCAGAAGGCGAGGTGCCCAGCACCTCGCCTTCTGCGTGTGACCAGTAACTGGCTTTCATTTCGCGACGGAAGGCGTGACCGTTGATCAGCGGTGTGAGTTAGCTCCCGTGCGCGAGAAGCGCGTTGATCGCCCAGTAGTCCTCAGTGGTGTCGTATCCATGGCCGCAACGCAGGCATGACCAGTGGATCGCTGGCTTACCCGCACCAGGGGCAAGGCTGGCGTGCATAGAAGAGTGCGAGTGACACTTGGGGCAGCCATGGGAGGGGATGGTCACGGGGCTCCAATCGGTTGGCCAACCCCCTTTTAGGCGCGTCTGCTTATCCCTTATTGAGATTTGACGCGACCCTTCTGACGGTGCGCAATTTGGCTAAGCCTCGTGACACGAAAAAGGACACTTCCAAAGCGATGTCCCCGTGAGTGCCGTCTGTGCAAGGTCGGTCTCTAGTTGCCGTAGAAAGTACGCGTGGTTCCTCACGATGAGATCGATGCCCTGATCGCTGCGCACCCTAACTGGTGCGGGGCTGTTCTTGCTGACTCGCGCCGGATCATCTTGGGCGTCGACGCGGGGATAACCGAAGAGTGGAAATGGATGGGGGCACCCGTCTGAGAGCTCGACGGCATCCTCGTCGTCGGGAACATCTTCAAGAAGGTCAAGCTCGGGTTCATGTACGGCGCCTCCCTCGACGACCCGGCCGGCATCTTCAACGGCGAGCTCGGAGGCAACCAACGCCGCTCAGTGGAGTTCTCTGAAGGCGACGTGATCCCTGAAGACGCTCTTGCAGCCCTGGTCCGTGCCGCGATCGTGTTCAATGCAAGCAAGAGAGCCACGCGCGGCAAGAAGTGACCGGGTCGTCCTGACAGCGACACGACTCGACCGGCCGCGACAGGCGGCCAGCGTCAGGGAAGAGAGGCGACACAATGCCCACCACGATCTTTGTCAACCTCGCCGTCAGCGACCGGCTCGGTCACGATCGTTCTTTGAGTCGCTCGGCTACTCGATCAACGAGGACTTCAGCGCCGAGAACGCCGTGAGCGTCGTCATCAGCGACACGATCACGGCGATGTTGCTCACGCACGAGTTCTTCGCCGAGTTCACGAGCAAGTCGATCATCGATGCCACCACCTGGACCGAGGTGCAGCTCGCCCTCAGCGCCGAGAGCAAGGAGGAGGTCGACTCGATCCACGAGAAGGCCCTCGCTGCCGGCGCCACGAGCGCCGGCGAGCAGGACCACGACTTCATGTACTCCAAGAGCTTCGACGACCTTGACGGCTACCACTGGGACTTCGTCTGGATGGACCCGGAGGCGGCAGCCGGCGAGGCGCCAGAGATGACCCTCGATGAGATGCGCGCGAACACCACCCACAGCTAGGCGGCGCCCGATGGCGCGCGCCACGAGACTGTCCCGCGGCCAGGACCTTCGATGAGGATCGAGTGGGTCCGGTGTCAGTTCAGTCGTTCAGTGAGGTGGAAGGCGACGTCGTCACCGTCGGTCTTGCCGATGCTCCTGCGGACAGCGGCGGCGACCGGCAGTTTTGTGGGTGCCGTCGCCCAAGGCCATGAACGCGCTCCGGAACGGTTCACCGTCGATCGTGCCCGCGACCTTGACCAGGCCCCTCGTGCCGAAGATCACGGCCGAGTCGAGGAGTTGGACGCATGTCCAGGCGTCTCCCTCACGCACTTTCCCCAAAGTCGCCGTGAAGCAGATGTCGATCGGGCCGCGGTCGTTCATCGGTCACATCTCACCAGCTACATCTCTGCCCCGGCAAGCCGCAGGACGACGAGCGCGAGGAGCGTCGATCTCGAGGCGACATGAGCAAGGCCGCCCGTCCCATCTGACGATCGGCTACTGAGACGAGGTAGGAGCTGTCCGAGGGAGGACCGCGACTACGCTCACCCGCATGAAGCGCAATCGGCTACAACTTGTGTTCGGCATGGTCGGGGCCCTGCTGGTCGCGGGCGGCGTAGTTGTCGCAGCGCTGTCGGAAGCGGCGGCCACGTGGATCAGCGGCCCACTGATCGGAGTGGGCGCAATGACAATCCTGATCGGGCTGTTTCCCTGGCTCATCAGACGGGACCGTTGACCGATCGCCATCCGGTACCGAAGACTAGGGCCAAGTGGTGCAAGCTGATCCGGTGGGAAAGCCGACAGCAATCGTCTACGTCGACGGGTTCAACCTGTACAAGGGGCAGTTGGAGAGCCGGCCCGCGAACAAGTGGCTGGACCTTGTCGCCTTGTTCGACGACGTCCTGGACGACTTCGAGGTCGCGCAAGTGCACTACTTCACCGCCCGGATCAAGGGAAGGATGAACCCGGAGGACCCGCACGCCCCCGACCGGCAAGACGTCTACATCCGTGCACTGCGCACACTCAACCGGCTGACCGTGCACGACGACTCACTCTTCACTGTTCACCACGGGCACGCACGCGAATGGGTCGACGGTAAAGAGCAGCCGCCGCTGACTCGCCACCACGTCTACAAGGTCCAGGAGAAAGGATCGGACGTGAAGCTTGCCACCCAGCTGCTCCTGGATGCCTTTGACGGACTCGCGGACAACTATGTCGTGGTGTCGTCTGACTCCGACCTCGCGCGACCCATCGAGGTTGTTCGAGGACGGTTTGGTGCGCGCGTTGGGGTCCTGTACCCGCGGGACGAACGCACAAAGCTGTTTGAGGCAGCAGGGATCGACTTCAGCCTCTACTTAAGACCGAGCTTCGCCGCGCGTAACCAGATGCCCGACGTTGTGCACACTGCCAAACGGCCTGCCCGACGACCTGCAGCGTGGAAATAGCAAGGCCCCGCATTAGGCGGGGCCTTGAGCCTGATCCAGAGGAACAGGGGTTGTGGCACAAAAGTACCACGAGGAACGCCCTGGCGTGACTCAACACCTTCCAATTTCGCTGCCCGCAGTGCACCTCCAAAATGGCCGCCCGCAGCCGGCGTTCCGATAAACCATGGTGAACTGATCACTAGCTCGGCAGTGCACCAAGCACGAGAAGCGCGCCTATCATCCAGCCATGCGCACTCCAAGGGAGACGTTCGGCCTCGAAGGATCGGGGCGGTCCTGGTCTCGCGTCATGCTCGACGTTCTGAGTGGTGCCCTCGTCCTGTTTGGGATCGCGTTCATCGTCGGTAACGCGTCAACCGGGAACTCAACCGCTATCCGGATCGGCAGCGGAATCATCCTGGTCGGTGTTGCCTGCTGGTTTATTGACATCCTCCTGGCGCTTCGGTCGGCCAGGCGTGGCCCTCGAAACCCGTCTCGCTAGCCGATCGGCTACCGGCCCGCGAACTGTGCGATCAGAAGTTCGATCTGTTCCGCGTGGTGATGTGAACGGAGTCGATGGTTGCGGCCGAGTGTGACGAGTCCGTGGAGGGCCGCCCAGAACACCTCGGTAAGGGTGTCGATGTCTTGCCCGGTTTGGATGGTTGAGACCGCAGCCCGCAGCTCGGCATACGCGGATGACAATGGCGTCGGCGTGTCCGCCGCGCTGAATGTCAACCGGTTTGCGCGGGTGAACATGGCGTCGTAGAGAGCCGGGTTGTCGAGGGCATATGCGCTGTAAGCGTGTGCGGCCGCGCCGACGGCATCGTCGGGCTGGGCGGTAAGCCTGGCGCGAGTGAGGGTTTCGGTGAGCTCGACGAAGCCCTCGAGTGCGACCGCCTCGGTCATCTCGTCGAGGGATCCAAAGTGCTTGTAGATGACTGGCTGGCTGTATTCGATTTCTGACGACAGTCGCCGTGTCGTGACGGCGTCCCATCCTTCTCGTTCCGCGAGACGTCGCGCCGTGGACGTGATGAGTCGACGCTGGTCCTCCCGCTCCCTGAGGCGCCGATCCGCTATGGCCATATCTGAGTGTAGCGCCGCTCGCAAAAGGAGCATTGCCCTTGACGTCTGATTCGAAGAGGGTTAGCGTTGCTACGCGTTAGCGCCGCTAACCCATAGTTGAAGGAGTATCACTACCATGACGGAACAGGCCCTTGTCGAGATGTACCTCTACATGCTGAATGAGCACGATCCTGATTTGGTCGATCAGTTCATCGGAGAGGATTACCGGAACCACAATGCTGTCGTCAGCGACGGGCGCGAAGCGAACCGGCACTTTTGGGCTGAGTTTTTCACCGGGCTGCCGGATGTGACCGCCACGATGGAAGATCTGGTGATCTCGGGTGATCGAGTCGTCGGCCGCTTTGTCTATCGGGGCACTCACACGGGGGATTTCCTCGGCATCTCGGCCAGCGGCAACCCAGTGGAAATGCGCAGCATCGACATTTGGCGCATCCACGAGGGCCTGTTCGTTGAGCATTGGGACGAGTTGAACCTTCTGGAGGTGTTCCAGCAGGTGGGCGTGCTGCCACCGCTGGGTGGACGTGTGGCTGGCCAGGCATGATTCCTCTCGCTCACCTGGCCGCGTTGCTTGCGCTTCTCGGGGCAGGGGTTGTTTACGGCACGGACACCTTCAGCGCACTTGTGCTCCGTCCCGCGCTCCGGCAAGTTGACGACGTGGCGCTGGTCGCGGTGATGGGCAACGTGCATCGGTACGGTGACCGTCGAATGCCCGTGCCCGGCGTCATCGGCCTCGTCGCGTCCGCTGCGGCTGCCATGTTCGCGGTCCTCGGCGGCGCCGACGCCGAGGCGGTCACCGCCGGCGTGGCTTTGGTTCTGCTGGTGATGTGGACCGTGCTCTACGGACGCATCAGTGCCCCAATCAACCGGGTCCTCACCGCAGCCTCCGACAAGCGGGAGACACCCTCTCACGCGCGGAAACTGCAATCCGACTGGGACCGTGTCATAGTGCTCCGCGCCACCTTCCAGGGCCTCGCCCTCCTCGCACTCGGTATCAGTCTCATCATCAGCTGAAAGGCAGCTCACGGGTCGGTCAACGGGCCGGCCCGGCACGCCGGAAGAGCGCTCAACTTTCCGTGCCGTCAGGTTCGCGGACTGAACGGGTGTTGTTCCGTGTGAGTCCGTGGCAGCAGGCTGTATCAGGTCGTGTGGCCGCGGTAGGCCATGTCGTTGGTCCAGAGCAGCAGCCCCCACCGTTCGATGTCTCCGCCTCGCATGGTTCCCGGAGTTCGGATCACGGCCATGTGCGGCTCGGTGTCAGGGTGGGTGTCCCAGAGACACTGGTAGGCGACTTCCTCGTGGAGGTGGAACGACCCGCACCGGAACATGCTTTCACCGTACGTTGCTTGCACGGTCCCGGAAGTCGTGTCGCCCTGATTGGGGAGTTCCACCCCGGCATTGGGGCACCTAGTTTGCTGATCATGACTGATCTGGTAGGCGCCATCAGCGGCCCGTTCCCTTCGGCCAGCACCCCGTCCGGGGTGGCGTGGTCCCCGCGGGCACGCCTGCACCTTCTTGAGGCGACGATCACAGTCCTTCGCCGGGTGGCGTTCCACGAAGCCTCCTACGACCTCGTCGCTACCACCGCCGGCATCCCGGTACTCGAGGTGAAGAGCGTATTTCCGACGTGGGAGTCGCTGTTGATTGCGACCCTGGATTTGTGGCACGGTCGCCGTACCAGCCCCCTTTTGCCTGTCGCGGAGCGGCACGGGGCGGCCGCTTTTTTGCGAGCCCTGGTGCAGTCGAACATTGAGGATCCCGCATTGATGCGGGTTCTGTCGGCGACGGTGAACATCTCCGCCACCCCGGGGCACCCGATGGCTCCTCACCTGCAGGAGGCTTGGGTGCACTTCCACGTCCAGGTGATGCGGCAACTCGGCACCGACATTGAGGTAGGCCGGGAGTCGGACACGATGAACCCGGCCCGGGGTGCGGAACAGCTGATCGCGTTGTATGAGGGGTTGCAGTTGCAGTCAATGGTGCGTCCGGGGATGAATCTGCTGGACGCGTTCGATCGGGCGGTGACCCGGATGCGTGACGGGTGGGCGCGCACCTACACCCCGCCTGTATGGGACCTCGACATCACCTAACCCGACGGCGCGAGCGGAGGGAGTGCGGGGTCTCCTGCCCGGGCGGGAGACCCCGCGGCCACACCTCGCAGGAACCGGATCAGTGGATCCCCGGGGTCGGGCCGTGTGTCTGGGGTACCACCCCCCGACACAACAGCAACCCTACGGGTGGGTGGTGTCGATAGGCCCGGTTGTGGCGGATTGTGTTTCGTAGCGTCGCAGTTCGGTCTCGGCTTGCACGGCGAGCATTTTCAGAGCCTCCATCGATACCGACGCCTCCGGCCTTGGGCTGCTGTTGAACAGGCAGAACGTCCCGATCGTGTCCCCTGTGGTGGAGGTGAGGGGGTGGCCGGCGTAGAAGTCCATCCCGGTGATGTCGATGAACGCGTTTCCCTGGAACCGGGGGTCTTTCTGCGCGTCGAGGACGACGAGCGGGGCTTGCTGTTGGACGACGGTATTGCAGTACACCAGCTCCGCCGGTGCCGATTTCGGCAGCACCTGGGTGTTCACGGCGAACCAGACCCGGTCTCCGTCGATCAGGGACACCCCGGCAAGATCCACGGAGAACGTGTCCATGGCCAGGGCGGCTAGCCGTTGCAGCTCATCCGACCCGCCCCGTGCGGCGTTATCGATCAACGTCCTCGTGCCCGACCAGGAGTACTCCGGTTCCGGGAGAACCTGTCGGGGCGTGCTGTTGGTCGCGCGGACGATGTCGAGGGCGGGGGCGAGGTACGCGGCAATGTGTTTTGCCCATGCGTTGTACACGCAGGTGGACCCCAACGGCATCTCCGGGTCCATCGTGGGCGCCGGCAGGCGAAAGAACGTTACGGCGGAGAAGTCGTCGGTGATGTCGTCAAGGATTTTGTTCATCCGGCCCGCGTGATATTCCGCGATGTTCCCCAGGGCCTTGTTAAACGGGTCCACGGATCGCACGGGTTGCGTGCCTGCGACGATCATCCGTGCACCAGGTTTTACCGCGCAGAACAGGAACTCCAACAAATCCCGGTACTCGTGCTCCCACGTCTTCAACGGGGTGAGCCGCACCGCATCGTTCATCCCTAGCACCAGCACGATGGCGTCGTATTGGCCGAGGTCGTGATCACCGATCCATGCACGGGTGGACGCAACAGTCATGGTTTCGTCGCCGATGTAGTGCACCGAGCAGGGCCGCCCGGTCTCGGCGTGGATTTCGTGGGCCAGGTGCCCGGTGATAGAGATCTGGTGGGTGATAACCCCCCACCCGTGGAGGGGCCCGTTGCCAATCAGGAGCACATTGTCCGCGTCGGGCTGGGTGGCGCGGATGGTGGGGGTATCCATGGGCTTCGGGGAGGAGCCGCGGGCGCGTAGCTCGGTGGCGTACCAGGCCTTCATGACCGGTCGCAGAAGCTCATACATGAACGGTTCCCCCTTTCGTTGTTCTCCGGTGCAGGACCCGGGTTCTCTCTCGCGGCAAGACGCACCAGACGGACACGCTTCCACCCAGTGTCGCCAGCCGCTCAAGGCCCTGGAACCCCCAAAACGCCCGAACGCTTCATTGCCGGGCTCAGCCGATGGAACGGCGCCGACGCCCTGGTCTATGCGTCTCGCAGGTAGTCAAGCGACGTGGACCGGTAGGCGATGGGTGGCCGGACAGCCGGGACCCTAATGTCCCCTGAACTGGGGACAACCTAGACGATGCACATGCATACACTGAACCAAGTGGAGGCACCGAAGTCCCACCTTTCCCGGCCTCGGCCAATGTAATGAGGCCCTGTGTCGTTAGCTCCTGCCGCAGCCACCCACGTCGACCGAGCGGACGAGGACCTTCTGCTCCTTGTCGCAGATGGCGACAGCGACGCCTTCGTCCTGCTTTATGACCGGACGGCGCCCCGAGTGATGGGAATAATAAAGCGCGTCCTTGTTGATCCCGCTCAGTCGGAAGAGGTCACTCAGGATGTGTTCTTGGAAGCGTGGCAACAGGCGGCCCGCTTCGATCCTAGAAAAGGCAAGGCGCTGACGTGGCTTCTCACGATGGCCCACCGGCGAGCGATCGACCGTGTCCGGGCCTCGCAAGCAAGCCGCGATCGAGACCTCGCCGTGGGAATCCGCGATTTTGAGCAAATCCGGGACGATGTCGAGGAAACCGTGGAGACAAACATGGAGACTCGCCGCATCCGCCGCGCTATGGCCTCGCTTACTCCGAATCAGCGCCACGCGCTGGAGATGACGTACTTTCAGGGCCTCACGAATAATGAAGCTGCCATCGCTCTTGGCGTGCCTCTCGGAACAATGAAAACGCGCCTCCGAGACGCTCTAATCGCCCTCCGATCCCAGGTCGCAACACCATACGCCGCCTAAGCTCAGGCCCATTCCCCGTGCTTGCGCTTGCCCTTCGGCCACCGTCTCACTAGCCGATCAATCGCCGAACAGACCATGCAGCCCTAGTCAGCAGCGGATGCGGACGGTCCGAGTCGGTTTTGTGGGACGCCTCTCCAGGCTTACTCGCCAGCGAGGCGACCGAAGACCGCAGCCCCGATGGGCACCCACGGCGCACAAATTGCGAGGAGCATCGCAACCAGAGCACCGGTGCGGTGAACACCGCGGCGAACGAGGATGCTCGCCAACACGACGACGATGACGGCCGCGACACTGCTCACCACCGCTGCAGCGTTCAAGCACTCCCGACCGCTGGCCGTTGCATCCGGCGTCGGAGCTCCTCCGATGGCGACGACAGAGACCAAGGCATACAGCCACAGGATCGCCACCGCGACACCACACCCAAGAACGAGTACTGACCACATCGCTGCAGGGACGAGCCGTGGGCCCTCCCCAGTGTTACTCATAGTGCGACTGTAGCGCGAGAGCGTTCCTGAGAGCCGAGCTGCAGGCACAGAGAGAGCCGTACTGCTACGTCGGATCAGCACGATGCACCGCGCGGTAGACGGTGGCTCGTCCCACGCCGAACAGCTCGGCGAGGTCGCTGGTGGTGTGGCTGCCGGCACGGTGCAGCTCGACCAGGTGCTTCTCTTGCGCCTTGTTGAGCTTGGGCTTCCCGCCGCGCAGCTTCCCGGCAGCCTTGGCGATCGCCATGCCCTCGCGGGTGCGAGCCCGGATGAGATCCGCTTCGAACTCAGCAACCATCCCGAGGACGTTGAACAGGAGCCGGCCCACGGGGTCCGTCGGGTCGTAGACCGCTCCCCCGAGGTTGAGTGCGACGCCCTTCTTGGTGAGTTCGTCCGCAATGTCGGTGGCGTCTCGGAGAGAACGCGCGAGTCGGTCGAGCTTTGTGACGACGAGAGTGTCGCCCGCGCGGACCGCTGCGAGGGCGGTGCGGAGGCCAGGCCGTTCACGCGACGTCCCCGACATGCCGTGGTCGACGTGCACGTTCAGATCCTCGACGCCGAGAGCGTGCAGGCCGTCCCGCTGTGCCGCGAGATCCTGCCCCGAGGTCGAGACGCGGGCATATCCGATCAGCATGGTGCTGACTGTACTGTCAGACGCACCCTCCCCGGGCATTTTCGCGGGACAGTCTGTTGAGACTTGACGAACACAAGCGCTGCCTGAGTTCCTGATCCACTCCCTGTGAGCAGCCTCGCTCTGTGTCGTCGTTTTCGCTGCGATCGGTGTCGGGTCAGGTGGTGCCGATGACGAGGGTGCTGCGGGCGGCCTCGACGACGTCGTTGGTGATGACGTCGAGCTCGTTGATCTTCAGGACGCGTTGGATCTGAGGGAGGAGGCGCTCAAGGAGCCGGAAGTTGCCGCGGGTGATGCGTTCGACGGCGGCGATGGCTTGCGCGTCGGTGAAGTCGTCGGGGTCGAGCGTCTTGCCGAGCTTGCGCCATTGACGTTCGAGGACGAAGAGCAGCTCGTCGTGGCCGAGCGGACGGTACTGGTGGGCGAAACCGAGGCGGCTGTAGAGCTGCGGGTAGTGGCTGAACTGCTTCTCGATGCCGGGCATGCCGATGAGGATCATCGCTATGCCGGTGCGGTCGTACTGGTCGCGGAGCCACTCGATCGCGTTGCCGGTGAGGCGTTCGGACTCGTCGATGATGATCAGCTCGAGCAGGGACGGGTTGGGGCCGTGTGCGTGGTCGAAGTGGCGACCCTGGAGCAGGAGGTGTTCCTCGATGCAGCGTTCGGTGCGGAGCATGTCGTGCCGGAGGTCGTCCTGCAGGGCGCGCATCGTGGCGGAGACCTCGGGCGTGTAGAAGACGGTGCGGGCTCGGTGGGCGGCGGCGTAGATCTTCGTGTCGTCTTCGCTGCGTGCGGCCCATCTGGCGATGAACGGGCCGATGCTGTCCCAGTGGGCGTAGCGGCGTGCGGAGAGGGTCTTGCCGACGCCAGCGGGGCCGAAGCAGACGCCGATGGTGTTCTGCTTCCGGACGGCGTCGGCGAACTCCGCGAACCGACGGTGTTCCTTCGTGATGATGAACTGGCTCGTCATGACCGGTCCTCCTCGTAGGTCATCAGTCGCGGTTGATCCGGTGCCGGTGCGGGTGCTGGTGGGGTGTGATCATCGGGTGTGGGGCGGACGATCGCGATGCGTTCGCGGATCTGCCCGCGCAGGGCTCTTCGTTGCGCGTTCCGGGCGGCCTGGATCTGCTTGAGACTGATGGTCTCGGTCTGATGCGCGGTACTGATCGCGGTGCACAGGAACGCGTCGCGGTGAAAGACACGGATCTCGGTGACGTCGCGGGGGTCGTACCGGACGCTGACGGTGCTGCCCACGAAGGGTGCGAGAGTGGTTGCGGTGTAGCGGAGCCCTTCGAAGTGGATGCCGTCTCGTTGCACGACACGCGTGGTCGGGACGGTGAGCAGGAACCCGTCGAGCTGCTCGAGGGAGTCCGGCATTCGTGGCAGCCACCCGTCTGCGATCCACGCTTCCAGTGGGCTCTTCCGGAGCTCGCGGTGGATGCGGGCGTTGTAGCGGCGGATGAACGTGTTGATGGCACTGTCGACACCGGCGAGATCCAGCGCCGGCGTCGGCGCCGGCGCCGAGGATCCGGGTGCGAGGTGGCCGGGGAGCGTTGGGAGCAGCTCGGTGTTGATGGTGCCGAAGAACCGCTCGATCTTCCCGCGGCCCTGGGGGCGAGCGACCTGCGAGTGGATGATGCGGAGGTGCAGCACGGCGGCGGTGTCGCCGATTCGGTGGCTGGTGAAGTCGGACCCGTGGTCTGTGTAGAGCACGTCTGGGATCCCGCAGACAGGCCAGTCCGGTTCCGGCTTGTGCCAGATCGCTTGCCGGAGCGCGAGCGCGGTGTTCGCGGCGGATGGGGCGCCGAGGAACACCATGTACCCGCAGACCGCGCGGGAGTAGTCGTCGAGGATCACCGTCAACCACGGCCGTTCGGGCTTGCCGTCGGGTCCGACGATGAGCAGATCGAGCATCGTGTGGTCCGCCTGCCAGATCGCGTTGGGGCGATCCGCACGACGTCGGAGCAGCAGTTCGTGCTTGTCCCGATATGACGCGGGCCCCTCAAGCGCGAGCGTCACCATCCCGGGATCAAGCCCGTTCACGATCGACCGCACAACGGAGTACGACGGCGCTGAGAGACCTCGTTTGGTGCAGTAATTGTCGACCTGGCGGTGAATCGTGGCGATCGAAGGTCGTGGCTTGGTGAGTGCGAGCCCCTCAATCAGGCGCACCAGTTCCGGTGCCGTCCGTCGGGCGCCGTGATCGGTGCGGGTGCCGTCGGCGAGAGCCGGGTATCCGCCGGTTCGGTAGCGGGCCAACCAGCGTTGCAGGGTGCGCTCAGCGACGCCCGTGGTGCGGGCCAGGGTGGCGAGCGGGATGGCGTCCTCGACGTGCAGTCGAAGGATGCCCCACCGCTCGCTCGCGTCCATAGCCAGCTACATCGTTGGGGAAGGCTTGGTTCGTCGCGCCGCGACGGGCTCGGCGTGCTTCGCGAGTGCACGGTAGATGGTGGTGCGGCTAACGCCGAGCACGTCGCCGATCTGCGCGACGGTCATGTCCTGCTGTTCGTAGAGCCGGCGTGCGGTGCGCACCTGGTCCGCGGAGAGCCGAGATGGTCGGCCGCCGGTGCGGCCGCGGGCTCGAGCGGCGGCGAGGCCGGCGTTGGTGCGTTCCTTGATGAGGTCCCGTTCGAACTCCGCCAACGCGGCGAAGACGTGGAACACGAGCCGGCCGCCGGGCGAGGTGGTGTCGATGGTCTCCTGCAGGGACCGGAACCCGATGCCGCGCTCGGCGAGAGCGTGCAGCTGATCGATGAGGTGCCGGATGGACCGGCCGAGCCGGTCGAGTCGCCAGACGACGAGAGTGTCGCCGGGGCGGAGCTGGTCGAGGAGCTTGTCGAGCTCGGGCCGGTGTTGGAGCGACCCGGACATGGTGTCGACGAACACGCGGTAGCAGCCAGCGGCGTTGAGCGCGTCGATCTGCAGCGACGCGTCCTGGTCTGTGGTGGACACGCGCGCATACCCGAGAAGGTGACCCATGAAGAGAACGTAGCGAAACTCGACCAGGAGGGGTAGTGGCGGCACGTAGATTCTGGGACTGGGTTCCGCTACAAGACACGGCGCCTCGCACCCGGACTGAGCGCCGGTACGGATAGTTGTAGCGGAATCGTTCGTATTTGCTACGTCTGTTGCGCTCGCGCGGCGAGCCGGAGTGCTTGCACGGAACGGAAGTGTTGTTCCGAGCGGTGGCGGCCGTTGGCGGGAGACGGATGTGGTGCTGCGATGACCGGGAGGAGTCGGGGGTGCTCGTCCAGGGTGAGGTGTCGCATGACGCCGTCGAGGGCGACGGCCCCGTACGTGACGATCGCAGTGAGCGCGGGGAGGGCCGCGAGCAGTGTGGCAAGGGCATGCCGCCCCTCGTCGATGTCCGCGAGTCGCACGCGGTCGGGCAGTTCCCATGGGATGAGGTTCCAGCGGACGTACTCGCCGCGTGCGAGTCCGGACTCGATACGGGCTGCTCGGAACGCGGCCGCGGTCGGGCCCGGGTTGTCCTCGCTGCAGATAGCTGCGTGCGCTGCGGCGATGGTCTGGGGGCCGGGCGACTGCATCAGGACCAGGACGCGGCTGGACCTGCCGCCGGATCGTGGGTCGAAGCTCGGGACGAACCGTCGGCTGCCGTCGGGCGCGGTCCGCCACGTCTCCGCGAGACCGTTCAGCGATCGAACGTCAGCGAGTTCCTCGGGGGTACTCATGCCGGCTGTGGCGGTGCCAGCAGGGTGCCACGGATGACGGATCCGTGAAAGGTGCGAAGGGCAACGGTGATCCATGCGGCGACGAGGCCGGCGTAGTAGATGACGGCGAGGACGGCAACGACGGTCAGGCCTGAGTGCAGGGCGAGCCCGTTGAGTCCGGTGACGCAGGTGCCGACGGGGAACGTGAACGACCACCAGGTCAGGCTGAACGGCAGGTGTTCGCGGGCGGTCCGGACAGTCACGGCGAGGGCGATGACGGTCCACAGCAGCGCGAAGCCGAGCATCGCGAACCCGTACACCAGCGCCACGATCAGGAGCGCGTGGGCGGTGGATTCGTCGACGACGGTGGGGGCGTTCGAGGCGAGGAGGTTCACCGCCGTGATCGACTGTCCGACCGGTCCGAGGACGATCCACAGGGTCGGCACCATTCCGGCGGCACCGACCTTGTGGAGCGCGAGCCGGTTCCAGATCAACGTGATCACGACCAGCGACGTCACGAGACTGAGGCCGAAGAAGCCGTAGCAGGACCACAGCAGTGTCTCGCGCCACTGTCCGGCGGGGGCGTAGGGCAGGAGGAGCGCGCCGGTGGACGCGGACACCATCGGCGGGACGATCGGCATCAGCCAACCGCCGAACGCGGAGTCGGGCTTGTTCTCGTGGCGGGTGAACGCCAGGTACGGCACCAGGACTGCCGTGAGCAGTCCTCCGATGGTGCCGATGGTCCACAGGACCCAGTCGATGGTCACGGCGGCGGGCAGGCCGATCCAGTCCTTGCCGAGCAGGAGTGTCCCGGCGCCGACGGTGAGGAACGCCATCGGTGGTGCGCCGTAGAAGTGGGAGATGACCGGGTTGAGGTGGTGCCCGGCTGCGGTGCTCCGGTAGCGGATCCAGTGCAGCACCGTCGCGATCGTGAGGGCGACGAGGAGCACCGCGGCGATCGCCCACACGACCGTCGCCGCGAACCGGAGTCCCGGGAACTGCAGTGGGAGTGACGCAGCTGCGACGGCGACGATGCCCGTGCCCATGATCGACGCGAACCAGTTCGGTGTGAGATTCGACACGATCAGGCCCGGCCGCTCCAGATCGCGGAACAACGCCGTCTGCGGCCGTTGGGGCAGCTGGCTACCGTTCGCGGGTGCAGGGTCGGTGCGGAGCGTTGTCATGGGCCAAGCCTGCGCGAATCCTGCCTCTGGCGGTACCGGGAACCTCTTGGCGGGGCACAATCGTTGATTGTGACACTACGGCGACTCACGGACCGAACGCTCGACCTCGACACACTCGACGTGCTCGCACGCGTCGCCGAGACCGGCTCGCTCTCCGCTGCCGCTGGAGCGCTCGGCGTCACGCAACAGGCAGTGTCTGCTCGGATCCGGGTCGCCGAGCGCATGGTCGGTCACTTGTTGGTGCACCGCTCGACCACGGGGTCGGTGCTGACCGAGACCGGCCGGCTCGTCGTCGGGCTGGCCGGACCGGTCCTCGACGCGTCTCGCCACCTCGAGGCAGGAGTGGCTGTGCTGCGGGCTCCGACGGGTTCGCTCGTCGTCGCGGCGTCACAGACCATCGCGGAGCTGCTGCTGCCGGGCTGGCTGCTCGAATTCCGCCGCCGTGAACCCGACATGCGGGTGCGTCTGATCGCGGGCAACTCCGCCGCGGTGGCGGATCTCGTGCAGTCGGGTGGCGCGGACCTCGGGTTCACGGAGACCCCGGTGGTGGCGGCAGGTGTGTCCGCGCAGGTGATCGCGGACGATGAGCTCGCGGTCGTCGTTGCGCCGGACCATCCCTGGGCTCGGTCGACCGGGATCACTGCGGAGGTCCTGGCGGCGACGGCTCTGCTCCTGCGGGAAGAAGGTTCCGGGACTCGCGCGACCCTCGCCGCATGGCTCAGGGAGGCCGGTTTGAGCATGTCGGTTCCGGCCGCGGTGCTGGAGACCACGAGCATCATCCGGGCGAACGCACAGGCCGGAATCGCACCGGCGGTGATGAGCCTTCGCACGGTCGCCGCCGACATCAACGACGGGTCGCTGGTGCGGGTCCCGCTCGCCGGGCCGCCACTTGCCCGGCCGTTGCGGGCGATCTGGTCGGGAGAGCCCCAGCCAGCTGGTTCTGCTTTCCTGCGCGTCGCCCACGAGGTGGCCGGTCGGGGTCAGCGCAGCCCGTAGGGCAGCTCCGGATTGTTCTCCGCGATCTCGGTGAGCCGGTTGTACTTCGCGACGCGTTCTCCGCGGGCGGGGGCGCCGGACTTGATCTGTCCGGTTCCGCTGCCGACGACGAGGTCCGCGATGAACGTGTCGGTGGTTTCCCCGGACCGGTGCGACACCATGCTCCGCATCCCGAGCGAGCGTGCGACGCCGATCGCGTCGAGGGTCTGGGAGACGGTGCCGATCTGGTTCGGCTTGATGAGCGCTGCATTCGAGAGCCCGTCCTTCCCGCCGTCGCGGATGCGCTGCGGATCGGTGACGTAGAGATCATCGCCGACGATCTGGAGCATGCCGCCGAGCGCGGACGACATCGCCTTCCAGCCGCCGTGGTCATCTTCGGAGAAGCCGTCTTCGATGCTCCGGATCGGATACCGGCTGATGAGGTCGCGGTAGTAGTCGACCATGCCTGCGCGGTCGAGCCGGCGGTCCACGACCCGGTAGCTACCGTCACCGAGCGCGAACTCGTTCGCCGCCGGGTCGAGTGCGATCGCGACGGTGTCGACGCCGGGCTCGTAGCCAGCGGCACTGATCGCGGCGACGAGGAGGTCGAGGGCCTCCTCGGGCGCGGCGATCGATGGCGCGAAGCCACCTTCGTCGCCGAGACCGAGACTGCCGAACCGTTCCCGGACCAGTGCCGCCAGTGCGTGGTAGACGTCTGACCCGATCCGAACCGCGTCGGTCATGGTGTCGGCGTTCACCGGGGCGATCATGAACTCCTGGAAGTCGAGCGCGTTCGCTGCGTGCGCTCCGCCGTTGAGGACGTTGAAGTGCGGGACGGGCAAGCGAGGCGTGCTGCCGGTGACGTCTGCGATCCAACGCCAGAGCGGCAGCTCCGCTGCGGCGGCGAGAGCGCGTGCCATCGCGATCGAGGTCGCGACGACACTGTTCGCGCCGAGCCGGCGGTAATTCGGGGTGCTGTCGAGGGCAGCGAGGGCGGCGTCGACCTGCCCGATTGAGGTCCACGACTGGCCGGTGATCATCGGTGCGACGTCCGCCGTGATGAGGTGCAGTGCCTGGCTCACGTCGCGGCCGCCGTAGCTGCTGCCGCCGTCGCGAAGCTCGACAGCCTCATGCGCGCCAGTGGATGCGCCTGCGGGGGCGTCGCCGGTGACGACGGTGCCGTCCTCGAGCTCGAGATGCACCTGGATCGTTGGGTAGCCGCGGGAGTCGAGGATCCGGGAGCCGTGCAGGCTGCTGATGGTGACGGGGCGGCTGGTGTGGGTCACGTACTCGCCCTGATGGTGGGTGGTGTGGTGGACGTTGCTGATGTAGTCGTTCATGGCGGTTGTCGCCTTTCGGGTTCGTCGTGCGGGTGTGGGCCGCGGGGAGGCGGAGGGACGACCTCCTGGCGATCACTGGGCGCCAGTTGCCTCCCCGCGGCGGTTCAGGGCGCGCACTGGATGGTGCGCGGGTGCGCGGGTGCGCGGGTGCGCGGGTGCCGGTCAGGGGTGCGGGGTGAACCGTTCCTGTGCGGCGCGGATGATGGCTTCGGCGTCGACACGGTTCGCCCACCCGTTGGTGGTGACGTGCTTGCCGTGCTCGATCTCCTTGTAGTGGGCGAAGAAGTGCTCGATTTCCACCAGGACCGGCTCGGCGACGTCGGTGATGTCCTGGACGTGGTCGAAGCGGACGTCTCCGGCGGGGACGGTGAGGATCTTGTCATCGCCGCCGTTCTCGTCGACCATGCGGAGCATCCCGACCGGGCGGACGTCGATGACGACGCCGGGGAACGTGGGCCGGGGCAGCAGCACGAGCGCGTCGAGGGGGTCGCCGTCATCGCCGAGAGTGTCGTCGATCGAGCCGTAGTCCTGCGGGAACACCATGCTGGTGAACACCGCCCGGTCCAGGCGGATCCGTCCGGTGGTGTGGTCGACCTCGTACTTGTTGCCGCTGCCGCGGGGGATCTCGATCGTGATGTCGAAGTGCATGAGCTGTTCTTCTCCGAGTCGGATGGTCAAGTGAGGGTGCCGAGGGTGACGCCCCCGGCGGCTGCGGCGACGGAGACGACGAGCATCCCAAGCCCGTTCACGGCAGCCGCGGTGGTGCGGCCGGTGCGTGCGAGGCGGACGGTCTCGAAGCTGGCGGTGCTGAACGTGGTGTAGCCACCCATGAGCCCTGTTCCGAGCACCGCGACGGGGGTGGCGCCGAGGTGACCGGCGGCGCCGGTGATCAAGCCCAGCAGGAACGAGCCGGTGATGTTGATCGTCAGCGTCCCGACCGGGAGCCGGAACTGCCGACCCCGGTTGATCGCACCATCCACGAAGAACCGTGCGGCCGCGCCGACACCGCCAGCGACCGCGACGCTGAGGAAGGCCAGGGCGCTCATGATGTGGCCCCGTTCGGTCGGACCAAACCCGCGATCGCGAGGCCGCTACCGGTGGCGATCGCGCCGGCGAGGACCGTCAGGAGCGCGTACCCGGTGCCGGCCAACCCGCGGCCAGCGAGGAACAACACCGCGGTGCTGGTCGCGAGGGTGCTGTAGGTGGTGAACCCGCCGAGGACACCGGTTCCCAGAAGCAGGCGCAGTGTCCGGCGGCGACCCTCGTCAGGTCCGCGATGCGCGAGGTGTTCCAGCAGCACACCCAGTAGGAGCGCGCCGGCGATGTTGATCCAGAAGATCGCCCAGGACACCTCCTGCTGAGCGGGGAAGGCGGTGCTGAGTCCGTCGCGTGCGGCGGTACCGATGGCGCCGCCGAGTGCGACGACACCGAGGTACCGCCACCGCAGATGCACTGGCCGGTCGATACGTTCCGGGTCGTTGGCGTCGATGTCTGGGTCGGGCGGGAGCTGCCCATCGGGCAGGTGGGTGTCCGTTCGGGAGGTCATGTTCCACCTTCCGCAGCGACCGCTGCCGCTGCTGCTCGTGCTGCCGGATGCAGGTACTCCCCACCCCGCGGACAGAACCCACCGTCGCCGTCGAACCGGTAGATCAGGGGTTCGCCCGTGGGGAGGTTCAGGTCCGCGAGCTCACCGTCAGTTAGGCCGTCCATGCAGGCACACAGTGCCCGCAGTGAGTTGCCGTGCGCGACGACGAGCACTGTCTGCCCGTCGCGGAGTGCCGGGGTGATGCTGTGCGACAGGACGGGTTGGACCCGGCGGATGACGTCGGAGAGTGTTTCGGTTCGACGAAGTGCCGCCCACGGCAGTCCACGAAGCGCCGGCGTCCGCCGGAGCGCCAGCCACGCGCGGATCGACATGCGTGGTGGCCGTCCCGTGCGGGTCCGACGAACAGCGAAGAACTGCTCCGCCCCCAACGCCGCTTGCGCATTCTGCTTGGACATGCCGGTGAGGGCGCCGTAGTTCCGCTCGTTCAACCGCCACGTCGACTCGATCGGCGCATCACGTCCGAGGACGTCGGTGACGAGCTCCGCCGTGTGGAGCGCCCGCTCGAGCGTCGACGTGAGCACGAGGTCCGGTCGGATGCCGGCATGCAGAAGTAGCAACCCAGCCCGATTCGCTTCGGCGCTGCCCTGTTCGGTCAGCGCGACGTCTCGCAAGCCGGTGAAGGTGCCGGCAGCGTTCGCAGTGCTCTGTCCGTGGCGGAGCAGAACAAGCTGGCCGGTCACGGGGTGTCCAACGGCAGTGGGGCATCGAACCCGACCGGATCAACGGGCACTACGAGCACTGAACGGTGCTGCTGATGGGTCAGCCGTACCGCGACCGACCCCGTGAAGAACTCCGCGATTCGACCCGCTCCCGTCCTGGCCCCGACGACCAGCATCGCCGCGTCGCGGTCTTCGGCCACCTGCGACAGTGCCCGGCTCGGATCCCCGACACCCGGGACGAACGTGACGTCGACGCCGTAGGTCGTTGCGGCAGCACGTACTGCCGCCTTGTCACTGTCCGACAAGCCCTGCGGTGTCGTGTCAGCGGTGTCAGGGTCGATCGGTTCCACCATCACCGACCCGTCCGAGCGCGTACCGGCATCGAAGAGCGATGCATCCACGCTGACGCACACCAGCGTCGTACCGAAGCGCCGCGCGATAGACGACGCAACCTCGATGACCCCCGGAGCGAGGCCGGGCAGGACGCCGACGACGACCGGTCCGGAACCGATTGGTGCTGTCATGACACTCCCTACCTCAGGCGCGCAGAAGCGCGACCAGCTGAGATAGGGACTGTTGTCGACAACTGTCGAGGTTGGGTCCGGCAAGCCCCACTACCGGGTCCGAAGACACCACCATTATGCACCCGAACCCCAAGTCACGCGGGCCGTCTCGCGCACCCGCGACGTCCCGACACCGAAGGAAGCGATTCCGACGACACGGAGCGAAGCTGCCCACACCACTCCCCCACCGCCGCAGGTGTGTCCGGGGAGCGACCGGCTACCGGGCACCTGCAGGAGGCGTGCTTTTTCTAATGGCTCGTTCTGCGATGACCGGCGGCGGTACTGAG
>NZ_JADKSF010000014.1:0-25281 GCF_015350875.1 Frondihabitans sp. VKM Ac-2883
CGTCACAAGCCCTGACGGACCGCCCCGCAAACAACCCACCGCCTGCCCTCAGCAGAACTGCCGTCTCGGAAATCTAACGGTTTAGAGACGTCTCAACTCGACGCCACCTCTTACGCGCACGGGGGGCGTTTTCAGGGTGATGGATGTCTCAGGAACGCGTCTCGCGCAATTCCAAAGCAATGCTTCTTGAGCGCACTTTCTCAAGACACCGGATTGTTCGGTGCCACGGACCTCAGGGTGTGAGGATCGTCACGGGCACGGTGGTTTCGTCCCCGACTCGGATTTCGGCCGAGCCCGGATCGACATCGGCGGGAATCGTGAGCAGTGTTTCGATGTGGCCCTTGTCGTCAGCGTGGACCGTCGTGAGTTTCGAGGCCGCTGCCGAGTCGTCCGTGAACGTGACGGCGATGCGGGTTGCTGGCGTGTTGGGGCCGCCTCCGGTGTCTTCACACACCTCGATGAAGTTGTCGCCGGTGAGCGTCACCTCTCCCCCAGATTTCACCTCGGAAGAAGACAGCTTCGCAGTCGGAGCCGCGCACGAGGCCGCAGCCACAGAGGAGCAACCCGAAAGAATCCAGGAGCTCACCAGGACCGTCACTACCACCGCAGCCATACGCGATGTGGCGCGATTGGGAGTCATCAGGGCGTCCTCAAGGATAAAGCGTCTTCGAGCCAAGAGATCGCTGCTCATCAACCGAAAATATCACCAGCAAGGCTTCACTAGCAGACCTTACGACTTAAGAGCTCTTGCCCGTCGGTAGAACGTCGACCGGGAAAACCCCAGGTCTCGGAGCACTTGCGCAGCAGTCTCTCCCCATCGATCAGACGAACTGCATTCCGGATCTGCCTATCCGTCACCTTCTGCGGCCTCCCTCCAAGGTCCCCACCTGCACTGCGTCTCTTGGTGACCAAATCGGTGATCCGCTCCCGCTTGATCTCCAATTCCATCTGCGCGAGTGCCGCCATCACCGCGAAGACCATCGACCCCATCGGCGTCGACGTGTCCACATCCCCTCCCCCAAGGTTCAACACCCGAAGACCTGCCGACCGCGACCTAAGTCCCTCAGCGAAGTCGAGCATGTTCTGCGTTGACCGGCCAAGACCGTCAAGCGTCATCACGACCAGAGTATCCCCGTCATGGATCGCGTGAAGGGTTCGATCAAAGGCCGGCCTCGACGCTCGGGCACCTGAAACGCCTTGGTCAACATAAAGGTCATCGCGGCGAACGCCGGCGGCTAAGAGGTCAGCTTCCTTCCGATCCGTATCCTGCTGCTTTGTCGACACCCTCTCGTATCTGAGTGATGGCGGAGAATGTGCACCTGACTGACGTCGCCGGACAGTGTGGCATCTACGACGACAAGGCCGAGCCCCCTGCCGAGGTGGTGGTCGCCGTCCGTGGTCGTCCCCCAATGTCTGCCCCGGCATCGGTTAGGCCGGGGTCGTCAAGAATCGACATGCGGCGACAGCGGCAAGACGGGCCTGCTGGCAGACCTGGCGTAAAAGGCGCATATGGCGGCGCTGGCACACCTGGCCTACGCGCGGGAGCTCTGCCGGAAGGCCTCATTGGTAAGGGGGAGGGCGCAGGAAGCCCTGTGGTCGCCGCTGACGCGCTGGGACCCCTTTCTGAAGTGATTGCCTTCGGGTACACAGATTCGTTCGATACGCGGTAATTCGCGTAGAGTGGCGAACCTGGCCATCCTGGCCTACGCGGCCGCGACCATCTGGCGCACATGGCATGACTGGCACATCTGGCATGTCTGGGATAGCCAGACGCGCCAGTTTTTCTGGCCTGCGTGTAGGCCAGGTCTACTGGCGTAGCCAGGATGCCCAGGGGTTATGGCCTAGACGGCAGCACGCAGGCCATGTTTTCTGGCGCATATGGCTGGACTGGCAATCCTGGCCGTGCCAGACTCACTACGTGCGCACCAGCGCGCACGTGATTACCCGTAGGCCAGGCGCGCCAGACCGCGGGGGAGGAGACACCAGTGCCAGTGAACATTGACCGCAACTATCTGCAGCGGGTCGTTGCTGTCATCAACAACAAAGGTGGTGTCGGCAAAACGACTCTCTGCGCAAACATGGGTGGGCTTCTCGCTGAAAACGGCTGGAGGGTCCTCATCGTGGACCTTGACGGCCAGGGAAACCTCGGTCTTGACCTCGGCTACGGCGGGGGAGAGGACGACGACAACGGTGCTGCCCTATCGAAGTCCCTGGTGTTCGGAGATGACCCCGTCCCCATCAAGAACGTCCGGCCGGGCCTCGACGTCATCCCTGGGGGCACAGTCATTGAACAGATCACTGCGAGCCTTGCTCAACAGATCGGCCGTGGCGCCGACGAAACCCTCAAGGCCCGGCTCAGCCTCGCGACGATGCTCGCAAAAATTTCGTCCAACTACGACCTAATCCTGCTCGATTGCCCTCCGAACGACGATGTCATCCAGTCAATCGCGGTGGCTGCTGCGCGCTACATCCTGATTCCCGCAAAGGCGGAGAAAGCAAGTCGGCAAGGCGTCACTCTCACCGCTAAGCGCCTCGATCGGGTACTCGACATCAATCCGGATCTCGACCTCCTCGGGGTCGTCATCTTCGGTTCCGCGACTTCCGAGGTTCGTGTCCGTAAGAAGTTCGAGGACGAGGTCGTCGCTGACCTGGGGGGCGAGCCCGCTGTCGGTTCTGTCTTTCAGAGCTACGTCAAGCACGCCGGCGCGACGGCCAAAGCCGCCCGCGATAAGGGCGTGCTGGTGCACGAGCTCGACGAGCAGGTACGCAGCAGCGGTAAGTGGTACGAGGCGCTCAAGCTCGGGCAGAAGTACGAGTCGCCCGGACCGCAGTCCGCGGGGACGGTCGCCGACAGTCTTTTCGCTGTCTCGCAGGAGTTCATAGCGCGGCTCACGGAAAAGGAGCAAGAAGCCATGCAGGCGAAGGAGGCCCAGGTTGTCTGACAAGCCGAACCGCACACTCTCTGGGCCGCCGCCTCAGGTTGGTCCAGAGACGCCGACGCCCGCGCCCGCGAGCTCGCTTCTCCGAAGTCAACGTCTGCTCGCACCTCCGCCCGCGAGCCCCGTTCGCGAGGCCACCCAGGCTGCCGTGAAGCAGACCGACGAGACTACGGCTACCCCCGCGGATGCTCGGGAGTCCGCCATCGCCGCGGGGGAGGAAGCTTCCCGCGATTCCACCCCCGCCCCACTACTTGACGTCAGCGAAGAGGCGTCGACGCTCCCCGTGGGGCCAGCCGACACCCCAGCCGCCTTCAAAACGGTCGTCACAGCCGCTGAGTCGGCGCAAGCGGAAGAGCGACGGAGGCGGCGAAACGCCGACCCCCGCGGAACCAACCCGGACGACATCATCAAGGTCACATTCGATGTACGCCGGGGAGATCGTGACGCCTTCAACGCCGCGGTGACCGCAGCGGTGCTATTCGAGGGCTACGCGAACGCGGGGGAGTTCCTTCAAACCCTCTACAACCGTGAGACCGAACGCCTTCAGAACGAATACAACGGAGGTCGACCGTTCGAGAAGCGCACCAAGCGGCTGCCGGCCGGCGGGTCCTTCAAGAAACAGACCTAGCGCCACCCCACGCCCCGCAACGCGCACCAGAGTCGCCGATGAGCCTCACCCGCGAGGGGCAGGATTCGTCCAAGATCGTGACACGCCGGGCTGGTTCCGGCGTGGGTAAGTAGTCCGCGACCAACCTGTGCAAGTACCAACTCGGATGGGGGAGCGCCAGGCACAGTGCGCTCTGCCGGGTGGGACGCACAGTTCCTGAGCGCCTTTGCGCGCCACGCATGCAGTCCACATTCTCCCGGAGGTCCTCAATGACTGACATCCTCACTGAAGCTCGACCGAACTTGATGCCGTCGGCGCCTCTCATCCACATCGACGAGGCCACCAAGCGGCTGGTGAACTACGCCGCCAACCTCGAGGGCTCGGACGAGATGGGCATGGATATCGGTTATTCCGCGCGCTTGTGGGCCCAGGTGTCCCTGCCCTACCGAAACCCGGGAGAGATCCCGTACTGGGAGCGGAAGAACGGCAACGTCTCCCTCATGATGCAGCCGGCCTACATTCTCGACCCGGCCACGGGGGAGAGGCGAGCGGCCTACCCGTTCGGGGTTCTTCCTCGACAAGCGATGAACTGGATGGCCACCGAGGCCGTGCTGACTGGCGAGAAAACGCTCCATCTGGGCGACTCCATGATGCAGTTCATGGCCAAGATCGGTCTCGCCCATGGAGGCCGGGACCACAAGCGGGTCAACGACGGCCTTCGTCGCCTCTTTGGCGCGAACCTCAGCGTGGAGGGCCTGGAAATCGCCGAGGACGGCAACGGCCACGGCGAAGCCATCGAGTATTTCCGCATCGCCGACAGCGTTCGCCTCTGGTTCGGCGGCAAGGACGAAGCCACCTCAACGCCGCTTTGGCAGTCCAGCGTGACCTTGTCCGACAGGTTCTTTGACTCCATCGTGTCGTCGCCGGTGCCTATCGACCTCAATGCCATGAAGGCCATGGGCAAGTCAGCCATGCGCATGGACATCTACCTCTGGCTCACCTACCGAATGTTCTACCTGCGGAAGCCGACGCGAATCAAATGGGCGGACCTGAACTTGCAATTCGGAGCTCAGTACAAACAGCCCCACAAGTTCAAGGCAGCCTTCGAGGGCCACCTCAAGTTCATCAAGATCGCGTATCCCGACGCACGCGTAGAGCCAACTCCCGAGTACCTGATTCTCCGGCCCTCCAAGCCCCACGTCGAGCCGACCAAGCCTCGTCGAGAACTGGACTGACAAGCCGGTTACGCCAACCCGAGAGAGAAACGTTCCGTCTCGGGGACCAGATACCCACACGGCATTGACCACAACCCGCGTACTTCCAATCACACTTGAAGTGCCAGGTTGACGCCCAGGGGACCAGATACCCACACTGGCCTCGGTCGTCCTTTTTTGAGTGATCTCGCAGACGCGCTCTCCTAGCGGATTCAGGGACCAGATACCCACGCGTCTTCCTGCCGGGCCTGCAGGTTGCGCCGCACGTAGCCATATCGGCTCTTCACATCCAACGGCGCCAACGACTCCGACCGACTTTCAGCGTCGAGGACCGAATACCCACGCGTACGCCGGGCCCTGGCAGGTATCACACGTGGGACGGCACTTCGCGGGCTGCACCGAGCGCCTCCCGTCAAAGCGGCCGTGGGAATCTGGTCCTTGCCTCGTTGCAGAGCACACGAGCGACGCGGCAGGCGTGGGTATCTGGTCCCTTAGGCCGGTTCTACGTTGTGGGTATCTAGTCCATTGGCAGTCTTTGCCTCGTCGGTACCAGGTCCTGCTCATGTGGGTATTCAGTTCCACTCCACCAACCAAAACCCGTGGGTATCTGGTCCGCTCGCGTGGGTCGCGACCTTCACAACTAACCCCTAAGGCCCCCTTTACCCCCAGACCCTCCGGACGAGCGCGCATCACTGTGGGTATCTGGTCCTAAATCATGTGGGTATCTGGTCCCCGCCGCTCTTTGACCGTCACGGTTCGATGGCAGCGTGGGTATCTGGTCCGCGACTGGCGGTGGGAATCTGGTCCCCGTTGTCGAAGAGGAGCTGCCGAACCTTCAATTGAACTAACGAGGTGGGTATCCAGTCCTAGGGGACATCTTGGCGTCGGTTTGGGTGCTTCAACCCGTGGTACTTCTTCATCATGGAAGGGTTGAACCCGGCCACCTGTGGATAACTCTTCGAATGCTCTTGTGGTTGCGCTGGAACGAATTTGAGTTACAGGGATAGCTACAGGGAACAGCTACAGGGGGAGCCTCGCCAAGTCGTCGGCATCGGCATGCTGGTGCGGATCGGGAGGGGTTCTCGGCCATGTTGCCCGGACCCAATACCCACAAGACCCGGACTAGACACCCACGTGAAGCGGATTACATACCCACGGATCCGGACCAGATACCCACGAAATGTGCGTGGGTATTAGGTCCAAGGGATCTGTGGATAAACCGTCCACCTGAGCCTAGGCTTTCCAGGCCGACCTAAGAATGTGGTCTAGGGCGGCTTGCGCTCCTATCTGCGGTACCTTGACGCCCCCGCCGTGGCGCGTCCACGTTCTTTCGCCTTCGGAGGCACAGAGGGCGACTTGGTGCGCTTCTGCTCGACCGTGGTGATGACCGGCGTCCCCCAACGGACCGTGTAGATGCCGTCGCGTTGCCCAACACGGAACTCTTCGACGAGGACAAACTTCCCCCGCCTGAGCTGCGATCGTGAGTTGGCTGGCGCGTGAGTCGTCGCGGACGTCAGCGTCAGTGAAGGTGTGGGTGTTGCCGACGGCACCAGACGCCCGTAGGTGCTTGCTCGCGCCCGGGTCGTCGAGGATGTGGGTTCGAAGGGCCATGCCGTTGCTATGCGCGGCGGAGTGGCGGCGACGGTAGGGATTGCCCTGTCCTGGCGCGCCAGTGCCCCTCGCAGCGCATTTGAGTTCGCAAGCTGCGAGGGGCTGGAGGAGTGGTGGCCGATTCGTTGCTAGGCGCCGACGCTGCGGAGTAGCTGGGCCATGCCTACGGACATCCAGTAAATGCGTCGCTTGGATTCCCACTCCCAGACGAAGTGCCACTTGGTACCGGTGGCGTATTCGTAGAAGCTCAGGCCGTGGGCACTCACGACTTTTCCGACGCCACTTAGTGTTCCCGCTACGGACTGCGTAGTCCGCGCGCCGGTGGCGTCGACGAGATCCTGAGGCGTGAACCGGCGCGTGCGGTCTTCGAGGGCCCCGTCGATAAGGACTCGGAGGCTGTCTTGGCCGGCATCAGTGACGTCGCGCCAGAAGGCTGCGGCGACGTCTTTCGCGCCCGGCTGGTTCACCCATGTTGGCGCTTTCCCTGCAACGTGCGGGGCGTTGGTCTTGTCGGGCTGGGGCGAGGGGACCTCGTGGGAGGAACCGTCGCCGAGAAAATCGGCGAAGCGGGTGTAGAACTCCGGCGGTCGGTTTTCGGGTACCGGCACGGTGACGTCAATCATGAAGGCTCCTTCAGGTGAGTAGGCGGGCTTGATACGGGCTTGCTCAACTACCCGTTGCTGGTAGCACGACGTCAGGTGAAAATGAGCGGGCTTGTAAACCGGGTCGGCTTGCACGCCCACGTTGTGACTGCAGCGCACAGGCAATTTCCGACTGCGAATGAGCTCACTGCCTACGTGCGGCGGGTTGGGTACCTATGGCCCTGGCTGTACTGGTGAGCACAGCCTGGTCGTGACGTTGGGATTGAAAGTGATCACACAACGTGCTTCGAGATGTCGCGACAATGATTTAAACAATCGTTCCGCACAATTGACATTTTCCTGAAAAGTAGGTGGTAATTCCCCCGTCTGACACCCTCGCATCGTTGAGTTGGTGCGGAAGTCGTTCCGCACCGGTTTCGCAAAACACCGGAAGTTTTGCCGGGAATGCCGAGAGACGGTGCGAGGATAGCTCTATGAGCGGTGAACTCGCCGAAATCCAGGACGAGGACGCGTGGCCGGCGCTGCCGGATCTGCCGCCGGGTGTTGATGGGGCTCGCCTGGTGCGCATCCGTCAGATTCAGGCTCAGGCCATCTCCGACGGCACGCGGAAGATATACAAGCGGGAGTGGGCCCGGTTCGTCGCCTTCTGCAATGAGGCGGGCGCCGATGCGCTCCCCGCCCATCCTCTGACGGTTTGCTCGTACTTTCAAACGGCGGCTGCCGACGGGCGAGACGAGCAGGGCACCCCATACGCGTCGAACACGTTCAACGGGTGGCTCGCCGCCATCGACAAAATGCACGAGCTTGCCGGGCAAGAGAGGCCGTCAAGAAATCCTGACGTCTCCGCGACCATGGCAGGCCTTCGCCGCTCCAACGGTGGTGAGCTCCGACAGATGCCGGCGTTACTGCTCGAAGAGATGTGCACCCTCGTCGGACGCATCGACATCAACTCGTTCCCCACAGGCATACATGGTGTCCGCGACTACGCCATCATCGTGATGGGCTTCGCCGGCGCTTTCCGCCGCAGCGAACTCGCTAGCCTCCTCATCGGCGACGTCACCTTTCACGAACAAGACGGTCTCCACGTTCGGGTGCGGAAGTCCAAGACGGACCAAGAAAACCGCGGCCGGACGAAAGCTTTGCCGTACGGTTCGACGCCGACAACGTGCGCCGTGTGTGCGTACATGAGGTGGCTGACGGTCACGGAAGCCATCTCTCAAGAACGGCCCCGCCCAAAGGCGATGAAGCTTCTTACCGGGATGTAGTTCTCATGGGTCGCGGAGTCTCCTTGGTTGGTCCTATCCGCTGGATACGCTCGGAATTATTCGCCGCCGGCATCGCACTTTTCACGTTTTACGTCATCTGGACTGTCCGTCTCGCCGGTGCAGTCTCTGTTGGTCTGACGCGTCGTTCGCTCATGCGTATCTCATGACGGCCGCTCTGCTGCCGGCGGAGAGGAGGTAATGCCTCCGTTTTCCTGTCTCGCCCAGGTACATGCGGCGAAAACGAAGGGCGGGACCAAGTTTCGACAAAGAAGGTCGATGATGGTGCGGCCCGAGGGTCGGAAAGGGTCACGTGTTGAGGGCCATCCAAACGCCGATGTCGGCCTGGCGGACGGCGGCGGCCGCCCTGTCGCCGTAGGCGATGAACGCGGACCCCACGCCGGGGCTACCCGCCGACTTTCGGGTGGAATCCTTAATCAAGCTGATGCGGCGATCCACGAGGCAGACGAGGGTCTCGTTGGCAAGGGCGACCTGGAACCACGCGGTGCCAGGTAGAGCGAAGACGGGGGGCGACACCGTCGCCGGGGGCGGCGAGCTTCTCCATCAACGGGACCATGCCCGAGAACCGCGGGTTCATCTACATAGTGTCGGCCCCCCCGGGGTCAGTCCGTCTTCGGCGATCGTCAGGTGGACGTCGAAGGAGACGTGGTTCCCGACGGCGTCGGGCGACCTCACATCCATTCCCTCGCGCCTGATGCCGAAAGCCGCGAGAATAAATCGTGGCAATTACCACTCGTTGACGGCGCCCTTGGAACTTTTGTGGTTTGGACCGGCCTTCCTACGGGAGGCCCACGCGTACGACTGCACCCGCCCATACTTACTCGGCCATTGATACACCGTCGATCCCGCCACCCCTGCCGTTCGAGCCACGAACATGGGCGACCCCTCGTCCAAGTCTTTCCAAAACGCTAACTGGACCGCCGACGGCGATAACGGTCTTCCCATTCCTAACACCCCACAGAATTCAGGGAGTTGCTCTCAGCACCTAAATTTGCCCCTTGCGGCGTCGATAGTTCGCGGCATCGGGGCTGAGATCCCTCGCTTCTCACGTCTCCGGCGCGAATCCGAACCGGTTCATCAACTGGCCTGCGATCAGCACACCGAGTGCGTGGGAGACGTCATCGATGAGTCGCACCACGACGTCGGGCATGTTGCCGCCGATCCCGGTGACGGGTGCCGACCGGTCGATGTTCTCGAGTCCCGTCGGCGCCTTCGCGAGGCCCGCGGCCTCAAGAGGACGCCACACCCGCTCGAGGCCGGCGACGTCGCCCGACTCGATGCGGTTTGCGAATACGTCGCTGAACACAGCCTGCGGAAGGCTGTCGAGCCACCCGCCCCACTCGGCGCGCTTGCTCTCGGAGGCGAGCATTGAGGTAATGTCGCGGTTCACGTCAAGTTGCACCGCGGTGCTGGCCGAGACTGCGTCGTACAGTTCTCTCCATTCGGGCGAGCTTTCGAGTGTGACGAGCTCTTCCGGCCAGGTGACTCGTGCTGCGAGGGCGGCGATGATGAGGGACGAGTCGAGCGCCTCGTGGGGCGCGACGACCGGTGCGTCGCCCTCAGCCGCGAGGGCGGCGAGCCAGTTGGGGAGAAATTCAGGCGAGCGCGGGTAGCGGCGGAAGTCTCCGCGCCAGTCGTCGTAGCTATGTCTGGACCGTCCGGCGGCGCGAAAACGTCGGTGAGGCTTCTGTAACGGTCACGGACAGGCTGCCGCTTGAATTCGCATACCTGCCCAGCCAGTCAAGTGGGACCAGAACATACGACGCCGCCGTGGGATTCTGAACGATTGAAAACCTGGCAGTGAATTTGGCTGCCGCGCGGACGGTCGCGGTTCGGGCCAACACGCTGGGCACCTTCACCAACCTCGCCCACTTCCTAGCCGCGTCCACCCCGGCCGCCCCGGCACGTTTTACCGCCACTCCAAGATTCAAGCTCTTCTCCGGCGGCGTGTGCCGAGAACGGTCGTAGGCCCCCGCGAGGAGAACCACTCCGGCCCGAGCGAGAAACGTGGTCTACGTTGAGGGGCCGGTGAACGCTAAGAGGTCTGCGTGTTCTTGCCACAGTGCGGCACAGCGAGGCCACCACCCAGGCGACCTGAGAGGGAGGCCTTCTGGTTCACGAGTTCGACGAGGAAGTGCGTAAAGGACCGAAATGGTACGAGATTCGGCGAGGCACGCGAAGGCGCAGACTCAAGCGCCACGAAGTGCCTCGTCCGGCGTGGGCGACCTGCAGGTTGTCACGCAAGAGATTGTGTCGCGCATGAGCGCAGCCGAGGCGCTCAAGGTGACGGCATGAGCGACGCCCCGGACCGGTCCATCAAAGGGTTGACGCCCCGCGGGGCAACGCCGGACTTTTCCAGGCTCCAGCGCCGTAACCGCATCAGCCCCGCGACCCCCGCTCCTCAAGGGCCGACTGAGATATCGCTCGTAGAGTCCGGACTGCCCGATCCGGTTCGGCCGGCAGCCCAGGCGCCGTTGATGGTGTCTGTGGATCGGGAAAAGGTGAGGACGTGCCTAGATGGACGGCTTCGCGCGCGCCCGGGAGGCATACCGGGCGACGAGTCACCTCGAGGGCGACGGGAACTGGTCCGACTTCGTGGAACGAGCTTTCTTGGCCGAGATCCCGCGGCGAGAGACCACGCACGTCGGCGACCAAACGCCATTCTCTCCGAGAAGACCACTGAAATGACCTGGTGGACAAATGGGCCGACAGTAACCCCGCTGATGTATCTGCAAGGCGGCGGGAGGGCCGCCGTCTCTCACTTCCCCCCTCAGGAATTGACGCCCGATAAGCGCCATTACCCGTGTTGACCCCGCTGAGACTCACGAGAAGACGCGAGGTCCTTTTGGGGCGCCCGAGCAGGCGGATGATGAGTCTCCGCCACGGAACGACGAGTACCTGTCGTCGACGCCCCGGGGCGGTCCATACGTTTTGACGTCGAACTTAAGGTCGGCTTTGCGGCGATCAGTTGGTTCGCCGGGACTTGTTTGGCGGGTTGCAGAGGCTAGCTTTGCGAGTGGCCGAGCGAGCCGAGCTGGCGGGTCGCCTCGACAACCCGGGCTGCCATGGCCGACTCGGCGATCTTGCCCCAGGAGCGCGGGTCGTAGGTCTTCTTGTTGCCGACCTCGCCATCGACCTTCAAGAAGCCGTCGTAGTTCTTAAGCACCGTGTCGGCGATGGACCGCGAGAACGCGTACTGCGTGTCGGTGTCGATGTTCATCTTCACGACGCCGTTCGAGACGGCCTCCGCGATCTCTGCGTCGGCCGAGCCGGAGCCGCCGTGGAAGACGAGCTCGAGGGGTTTGTCTCCCGTGCCGAACTTCTCCTGGATGCCCTGCTGGATCTCGCCGAGGAGCTCGGGGCGGAGCTTCACGTTGCCGGGCTTGTAGACGCCGTGGACGTTGCCGAACGTGAGGGCGGCGATGTACCGGCCGTGCTCGCCCAGACCGAGGGCCTCGACCACCCGGGTCACGTCGCCGACGGTCGTGTAGAGCGCGTCGTTGGTGCCCTCGTGCTCGACGCCGTCTTCTTCGCCGCCGACGACTCCGATCTCGACCTCGAGGATCGCGTTGATCGCGCGGGTGCGCCTCAGCATGTCTTCGGCGATCGAGATGTTCTCGTCGAGGGGCACGGCCGAGCCGTCCCACATGTGCGACTGGAACAGCGGGTTGCGACCCGCCTTGACCTCTTCTTCGGAGGCGGCGATCAGGGGCAGGACGAAGCCGTCGAGGGCGTCTTTCGGGCAGTGGTCGGTGTGCAGCGCCACGGTCACCGGGTAGTTCTTGGCGACCTCAGTGGCGAACTTCGCGAAGGCGATCGCCCCGGCGGCGCGGTTCTTCACGGTCTGGCCGGCGAAGTAGTCGGCGCCGCCCGTCGTGACCTGAATGATGCCGTCGGATCCGGCCTCGGTCAGGCCCTGCAGAACGGAGTTGATGGTCTGCGACGACGAGACATTGATCGCGGGATAGGCGAAGCCCTGCGCCTTCGCTCGATCGAGCATCTCGGCGTACTGCTCTGGGGTGGCGACGGGCATGACTTCTCCTTGACTAGGTGCTGAGCGGGCGTGACGGGCTATTCGCCGTCTGAGTACCACTTCGACTCGAGATGGTCGGCCACGACTCGACGGTGTGTACCTGAGTGCGATCGAAGCACCAGGCTTTCCGTGCGGATCATGCCGTGCTTTCGGCTGACCCCGGCGACGAGGCCGCCGTCGGTGACACCGGTGGCGACGAAGTAGGTGTTGTCGCCGGTGACGAGGTCGTCTTGGTCGAGGACCCGGTTGAGATCGTGGCCGGCGTCTATGGCACGCTGACGTTCGACGCTGTCTTTTGGGGCGAGACGCCCCTGGATGAGCCCGCCGAGGGCCTTGATGGCGCAGGCGGTGATGATTCCCTCGGGAGTGCCGCCCGTACCAACGCACATGTCGATCCTCGAATTGGGCATCGCGGCGTTGATCCCGCCAGCGACATCGCCGTCGAGTAGCAGGCGGGTGCCGGCTCCGGCAGCGCGGATGTCGGCGATGAGCTGCTTGTGGCGAGGACGGTCAAGGACGGCGATGACCATTTGGTCCACCGGGACACCCTTTGCCTTCGCCAGGGCACGAATGTTTTCAGCGATCGGCTTATCGAGGTCGATGATGCCGAGCCCTTCGGGGCCGGTGACGATCTTGTCCATGTAGAAGACCGCGCTGGGGTCATACATGGTGCCCCGGTCGGAGACGGCGATGACGGAGACGGCGTTTTGCCGGCCGGTCGCGGTCAGCGAGGTGCCGTCGATCGGGTCGACGGCGATGTCGAACGAACCCCCGTTGCCGGTGCCGACATGCTCACCGTTGAAGAGCATCGGTGCTTCGTCTTTTTCGCCTTCGCCGATGACGACGACGCCGTCGAAGTCGACCGTGCCAAGGAACTTGCGCATGGCGTCGACCGCGGCGCCGTCGGCAAGGTTCTTCTCGCCGCGGCCGATCCACGGGGCGGCGCGGATGGCGGCGGCTTCGGTCGCTCGGACGAGTTCCATTCCAAGGTTTCGGTCGGGGTGGCTCAATGCAAGCTCAGTGGTTGCGGGCATGGGTGGCTCCTTCCGCGATCTCGAACTGATCGCCAACGTCGGCAAATGCAACCCCACCTTACAGCTTGTACATACTGGCTAGACAATACGGACGACCGGGGCTAATCTCGTGGTGTGACAGCGCCCTGCTGTCTACAACGTCGTAGGAGATGCCTGGGCGTCGAAGACGTGCTGCACACATCTCGGTATGCCCTGGGTTGCTTCCCCGCTGCTCGGCGGCCTCTCGTACCCAGCAGCTCCCTCACCTGCGTGGTCGCTCGTTAACCGGTGATCACCGAAAGGACATGTCATGCCCCTAGTCAGTGGCCTCGAAGTCATCAACGAATGTGTCTCCCGCGGTTTCGTCGCCGGAGCGTTCAACACCACAGACCTGGAGACGACCCTGGGGATCCTCGACGCAGTCGACAAGGTCGGCGTTCCGACGTTCATCCAGGTCGCCCCAACGAATGTGGCTCTGTCGGGTTATGAATACATTTACGACATGGTCGCCCGACGGCTTGAAAAATCCTCCGTCCCGGTTGCCCTGCACCTGGACCACGGCAAATCGTTGGATGCTGTGGAAGCGGCTCTTGCGGCCCGCTTTACCTCGATCATGATTGACGACTCTGAGGCGTCTTATGAGGACAACATCGCGACTTCCTCGACGGCCCGCCAGATGACACCCGCGCACCTTGCTCTCGAAGCGGAGCTTGGCAGCATTGGCGGCAAGGAAGACGATGTCGCCCCCGAGTACGCTGCGCACACGGACCCGGCCCAGGCGAAAGATTTCGTCGAGAAGGTCCGCTGTGACATGTTGGCTGTCTCTGTCGGTAACCAGCACGGGTACGTCCCCAACGCCACCATCGACTTCGACCTCCTCGCACAGGTCTGGGACGCTAGCCCTGTGCCGCTTGTCATCCATGGCGGGTCAGGTCTCCCCAGCGAGCAGCTCAGCCGCTTGCACGAGTTCGGGGTGGTGAAGGTCAACGTCGCCAGCGACCTCCGCAACGCCATGATCCGCAGCTTCGGCGAGGCCTACGCCGCGAACCCCAACGAGGCGTCCCTCATCCGGGTCGCCAAAGATGCTGTGGCTGCAATCAGCGACGTCGTCGAACGACGCATCCGCACCTTTAACCCGTCCGTGAACTGACCAAAGGAACCCACCGTGCTCCCCACGATCACCGTCGATGTGGGCACCACTAGCGTCAAACTCTGCCTGTTCGACGCCCATGGTGACCTCCAAGCGTCAGCCCGCGACACCACCCCCACCACAACTGACAGTCTCGGCGAGATCTACCAGGTCGACATCCTCCAAGACCTGATCCGGACCTTCATTCTGGCCCTCCCGCCCGAGGTTCGCGGGACGGTGAAGAGGATCGCGATCACGGGTGTCGGTGAATCGGGTGGTCTCGTTCGCCCGGACGGGTCCCTGGCCTCCCCGATGATCCTCTGGCACGATCACCGCGGAGCAGACCTTCTGACGGGCCTGAGCGGTAGCGCTCGTGAACTGGTCTACCGGGTGACGGGGCTCCCCGTGAATGCCAACTACGGCCTGTCAAAGGTCGCCTGGGCTGTCAAAAACGGTGCAGGAGACGAGGCGGAGGCGAAGTGGCTGAACGTCTCCGAGTACCTGGCTGCGTGGATGACCGGCGAACGGTGGTCGGAGTACTCCCTCGCGAGCCGCACCATGGCGCTCGATCTGCAACGGCGAGCATGGTCGGCAGAGGTGGCAGCCCTTCTAGGGCTCAGCGTGGAAATTTTCCCCGAGCTGCAGCCGGCGACACACGGCTCACCCATCACCCGCTCAGTCGCCGATCGTTTCGGGGTGCCTGCCAACGTGCATGTCCACGTCGCCGGCCACGACCACATGGTGGGAGCCATCGGTGCCGACTTGCACCACGGGGAGCTGCTGAACTCCACAGGAACCACCGAAGGGCTGCTCTTCTCACACGACGCTCCGAGTCTTGACGACGCATCAGCCATGGCGATGCTGGCCAATGGGATCTCCTGTATCGGATCGGACTTCACCCTCTTCGCCTCCATTCCCACCGGAGGTTCCGCGTTCGCCACCTTGCAAAGCATGCTGGGACTTCCGATCACAGAACTCAATCTCATCCTCGAGGACCTGCACCACAGGTACCTGGCCGGTGACATCGTCCTGGAGAACATCCCTCTGGTGCTGCCGCAGTTCCGCGGCAGCCCCCCGCCCACCAAACGGGCCGCCGCCCGCGGCATGATCGCCGGCCTCCAGACAGACGTCGCCGTCGACGACATCGTTTTCGGTTGCTTCCTCGGGATGGTGGTGCAGTTCCGTGATGTGCTGGAGCTGTTCCCCATGCAGCCTGACCGGATCAAGGTCATCGGCCCGGCCAGCAAAAACCCGTTGTGGTTGCAGCTGAAGGCCGACCTACTCGGGACGCCGCTGTCCGTGTCGCAATTCCCGGAGGTTGTCTCTCGAGGTGCACAGGCGCTGGCCTCAGAGACACGGTCCGACTGGGACGGGTGCAAACCCTTCGAAGTTCTCCCGGATGAGACCCGGCACGGCGCCCTCGCCCACTGGTACGCGGACGTCAGGCCGCTGTGGGAGCACATGAAGGCGGCGCCGGTATGACCCGGCCCTGGACCACCACACGGGAATCACTGGGGTATGAAAAGTCAGGAGCAGGGCAATGACGCTTGTTGCGGGAATCGATTCATCGACCCAAACCTGCAAGGTGACCGTCCGAGACCTGGACACGGGCGCGAAGATCCGGGAGGGAAAAGCGTCCCATCCGGCCGACACGATCGTTGATCCAGCGGTCTGGTGGGAAGCCATGCTGGTTGCCATTACCCGCGCCGGCGGCCTGGCGGACGTGGCGGCAGTGTCTGTCAGTGGTCAACAGCACACCCCTATTTTCCTCGACGCCCACGGCGACATTGTGTGCGATTCGCCGCTGTGGAACGACACAGGATCCCACCCTCAGATGGTGGCACTGAACGAAGAGCTCGGTCGTGACGAATGGATTCGCCGCACAGGCCTCCCAATCACTCTCTCCGACACGGTCACCAAGCTTCGATGGCTCCGCGACACCGACCCCGACGCCGTTCAAAGGACCGCCGCGGTGGCGGTGGTGCATGACTGGCTGACCTGGCGGCTGATGGGGTTCGGCCCAGGTGTGGGCGCCATCGACAAGCTCACCACCGACCGTTCGGAAGCATCCGGAACCGGATACTGGTCAGGGGAAACGGGGGCGTACTGCCTGGACCTTTTCGAGCATGCCTTCGGAAAGCCCGCCCACTTGCCGACAATCCTTGGTCCTCTTGATCGGGCCGGTGTCACCGGTTCCGGCATCCCCGGAGTTCCTGCCGGCATCCCAGTGGGGGTGGGAAGCGGTGACAATGCCGCCGCTTCTTTGGCGTTGGGACTCTCGGCGGGGGATGCGGTGTTATCCCTTGGCACCTCCGGTGTCGTCTACGCCCGAACCGCCCAGCCGGTACACGACTTCGCCGGATATGTCTGCAGTTACGCAGACGCCACCGGCGATCACCTGCCGCTCGTGGCGACATTGAACGCGGCACGGAACCTCGACGTCGGAGCGGCCCTTTTGGGCTGTTCGCACGCGGAACTGTCGGATCTGGCCATGGAAGCGGAACCGGGCGCTGAGGGACTCACCCTGTTGCCGTACTTCGAAGGGGAAAGGACCCCCGACCTGCCTCACGCCCGAGGCTCACTGCTCGGGGCTTCGCTGGCGAACCTGACCCGGGCAAACTTCGCTCGAGCCGTGATCGAGGGAACTCTCGCCAGCCAAGTCGAAATGCTAGACGCCCTCAACCGGTGCGGCATTGAGCCGAAACGGTTGCTCCTAATCGGTGGGGGCGCTCAGAGCGCCGCCGTCCAGCAGATCGCCACGCAGATGGTTGATGTGCCGATCGCTGTCCCGGCCCCTGAGGAGTACGTCACCAAAGGAGCCTCCATGCAAGCGGCGGCAGCTCTCACCGGAGCGTTTCCCACCTGGTCGGTGGAGTTCACCGATCTGGTCGCGCGACCCATCGAGGCCCGTATTGCCGAGCAGCACGAAGCCGCGAAGGTCGCTCTGGGCTACAGCGATGTCAACCCTTCCCTGGAATTGGTCAAGTAGCCCCGCCAACGGGACACGTGCGCAAGCCCGGGGACTGCGGCTGCTTAGGGGTGTGAGCGTTCGGTCTTCAGCGCGGTGCCGGGCGACACGGGCCATTGAAGAGCGGTGGCGGCGAGCAAAGCCGCGCCGACGGCCGTCACCTCGGATTCGCCGAGGATCGTGATGTCGTGGCCACCGACACTCTTTTTGACCTCCATCCAGCCGGGGGAGCGCGCCCATCCACCGGCCGCGTAGACCCGTGTGGTTGCCGGTATATTCCCCACGACAGCATCGATAGCGTTGCCACCAAGCCGAGCGAGGGCCCCTACGACAGCTGACGCTCGGGAGAGTGGTGAACGAGGCGCCGTCAGGGCGTAGCGGGGCCGGCCGCCGCCCTGAACGCCGGGATAGAACTCCTCCGAGTTGAGGAATTCATCGGGTGTGGTGGTGCCGTCGATGATGTTCTTGAGGGCATCTGCGACGGCAGGGTCTTGGGACGCCCAGGCGTAGTTGCGTGCGAGCTCTTCGACCCGCAGGAGAGTGGAGCCCTCGGAACGGATACCGGGGGCGACGTCCACGCGGGGGTGGCCCTGATCAGAGCGGTATGGCTTCGCAGATTGGGCAACGATCACCTCGGCGGTTCCCATGGAATCAAGGATCGCCCCGGGGTGGAGAAGATGGACCGCCCATCCGCCGATGGGGTGGTCGTGACCACCGGCGACCACCACGGCGCCGTCGGCGAGAACATGAGCGTGCTCCAAGTGGGCGGATCGCAACGGGCCCACGATATCTCCGGTGGGGATGACTTCGGGCAGGAGGGCTTGGTCGTGGAGGGTGGCGGCCACCCGGTCGGGAATCCAGGTCCGTGTCTCCGGGACCCACGCGGACGTTCGGGCAGCCAACGTGTCGCTCATGAATGCCATGGAGCTCCACCGTGCAGCCGCGTAGTCGGCCAGCGCGACCCAGCTGCTTGCTCTGTCGTGACCGGGTTGATTGCTGGCCCAGAGCCAACCGACGATTGTTCGGGAGGCGTCGGTGGAGACGCCGAGACCTGGGGCCGGGAGAAGGAGCGGTTCGAGGTCGTGGAACAGCCGCGAGCGTCGTGGGTCGAACCAGGCGAGGGCGCGGCCAAGGGGTTCGCCGCTCTCGTCGATCAGGATGCCGTCCTCGCCGACTCCGGCGACGGCGACGGCATGAACGGTGTATTCGCTCCCGCAGGCCTCGATGATCATGTTTTCGATGGCGACGAACAGGAGGACCGCATCGATGGAGAGGTCGATGGGATGCCGTGGGGTTGGCCGGGATGCCCTTGCGACTACTCGTCCACCGCGATCGAGAGCGACGACTTTGCAGTTGGTGCTTCCGATATCCACACCACAGGTGACAGCGGCTCGCGACGGCATGGTGACCACTGCTGTCATCTCCTTTCATTCATGGAACGTTCAAGGCGAGTCAGTCGTTGAAGGACACCGTCTTGGTCGGCACCGAGATCTTGTCAAGAGTGTCTTGGGCGCTGTCGGCACCGCGCTGCCTCATGTTCGCCCGACGATGACCCGTGGCAACCGTGGCACCAATTCTATTTGTCTAGACGGTACGGACGTTGGACCGGCACCTGCGGCGCCATCCGGGCATGGGACCCATCCCACCCCTCCTACTTGCTTCTCGTGAGTCGCCTACGAGCAAGCCTGGGATAGACGGTCCAGACGATCTAGAATTGAGGTGCTCATGCTCGCCACGACGGCGACTGGGAGGAGAGGTGACCCGCATGGTGATCACTACTGACGAGATCAACAGGACGTCGCCGGTGCCGTACTATCAGCAGCTCTTCGACGTGCTCCAGGCTCGACTCAGTAACGGGGCGATCGCAATAGGCGAGAGGCTGCCTAGCGAGAATGAGTTGGGGGCAGAGTTCGGTTTGGCCCGGGCAACGGTGCGTCAGGCTTTGCAACTCTTGGAAAGTCACGGTCTGGTTCAGCGGATCGCCAAGCGGGGCGTTTTCGCGACGGAGCCCGCCACCGACCGTGGCTGGGTCATTCAGGGCTCTCAGGGGTTCCTGGAAAATGCGATGGGGCATCAGAACAGGTCCGTGACCACGGATGTTCTCCGGGCAGGCACTGTTCCCCTTCCGGCAGCTGCCGCCCGGTCGCTTGATGTCCCCGAGGGGAGTATGGGCTTTGAGTTGGTGCGCTTGCGGAGCCTTGATGGCACTCCGGCTCTTTACAGCATCAATCACAGTCCCCCGAAAGTCGCGCCGCTCGTGGCAGCTGCGGGTGAGGTTCTTGCCGGGACGGCGTCGTTCTCTGAATTGTTGGCCCGGGCGGGGTTTGAACTTGGCGGGGCTCAGCGGACGATCCACGCTGTGGCGCCGGGGCGGGAGATCGCGAAGCTACTTGGCGTCGGTGAAGCCACGCCGACCCTCCGGATCAGATCTGTGTCCTGGACGCCGACGGGGGAACGGTTCGACGTGTACGAGACGTGGGTTCGCAGCGACGTCATTCCTCTGGAAGTGAACGTATCCACGGTGGATCTGGCCGGCGCAGCCTCCGCTTAGAAGAACACGGCGCATTGTGCCGGTGTTCACACACAGGAAAGGGCCGACCATCCGAACGGACGGTCGGCCCTTTCCTGTGTGCGGGGTTACTTCAGCTGTTCCGGTGTGGCGGTGGTGCGGTTGCCGGTGACCAGGTCGGGGTTATCGGCGAGGTCTTGCAGGCTGAGGCCTTCCGCGACGACTTTCGCGGATTCCTCTGGGACTCGGAGCCAGCGGACCGCGATGCCGGCAGCAACGTACATGGCGGCGAAGATGATTGTCACTCCCGCCGCGCCAAGGGGGGCGAGGAAGATCGCGACGACGAGGGGTCCGACGAAGGTGGCAGCTCCTGCGCCGAGGTTCAGTACGGCGATGGAGTTGCCCTTCTGGCCGGGTGCCATCAGGGACATCAGGACGGAGATCGGGGTGAAGCCGGCCAGGGTGACGCCGAAGAACGCGGCGCACAGGACGGAGACCCAGTAGCGGTCCCCGACGACCTGGGGGAGGAAGTAGAAGCACAGGACGCTCACTGCGGAGCCGATGCAACCAGCCCACCGCAGGGTGCGGTGCCAACCGAGTTTGTCGCTGAGGACGCCGAAGAACAGGTTCGCGAAGATGTTCGCGGCGCCGAGGACGAACACGAGGCGCAACCAGCCGGCGGTTCCGAAGTGCAGATCCGTAGCGAAGACGGTGGGGAAGAAGACGAAGAGGCCGAATTGCGGGGCGGTGTTCACGATGCGGATGAGGCAGCCGATGCCGACGCGGGGGCTGGTGAACGCAATGGCGATGCTGTTGATCATGCTGCGCCCGGTCGTGACGGACGGGGCTGCGAGGCGCTGTCCGCCGCGGGCCTTTCTGATCCCGACGAGCGTGACGACAGCTCCGAGCGCAACGAGGATCAGGGAGATCCACAGGGTGAGGTATTCGCCGATGATCGGTTGCGTCCCGCTGGCGAGGAGGGATCCGAGGGTGGGCAGGCCGCCGGTGAAGGCGAAGTAGAACCAACCTACGGCGGAACCCAGACGGTTCGCGGGGCTTCCGGCGAGGATCCAGACGAGGAACCCGTAGGCAAAGAACGGGTAGCCGATCCCTCGGATGCCGTAGATAACGAGAATCAGGACGAAGTTGTGCGACGGGATCGCGACGGCTAGGAAGAGGACTTCCATGACGCCCCAGGTGACGGCACCGATGATCATCACCCGTCGGGGGCCCCACACGTCAGAGAACGCGCCCGACAGCCAGGACCCGATCGTGACGACGAGTCCGTAGACGGAGATGATCACAGCGGCGTTGGTTTCGTTGCCGGCACCGTTCCCGGCCAGGTAGGGGGCGATGTAGCCCGATTCGACACCGTCACCGATCATGAACAGCAGTAGCCCCACGAAGCCCCAGACGAGGGGGCGGGGCAGTCCCATTCGGTCGATGAGGTTGCGGGTGGGTGGCCCGGTGCGGATTGCGGAGGTAGCGGACATCGGTGTCTTCTTTCAGGAAAAAGGGGGAGGACTACTGCTGGGGGAGGATGTGGACCTTGCGGGCGGTTTCCGATTTGGCGGCTTCCAGCGCTTCGGCGTAGTCCGCCAGAGCGAAGGTATGGGTGACGGTGCGCTCGGCAAGGTTTGGGAGATTGGTGATCTCCGCTACCGCGTTGGGGTAGGACGTGGCGAGGGATTGCGATCCGATGATCGAGATCTCGCGGTCGAAGAGGTCGTAGGGGTAGAGGTCGATGTGGGCGGTAGGGCTGACAACGCCCATCTGCAGGAGGGTGCCGCGGTTGGCGAGCCGTGTCAGGGCATCCGCCGGGGCGCTTGGGTGTCCGCTGGCTTCGACGACGAGGTCGATGTCCTTGACCGTGGTTCGGGCGCCGGGTTCATCGACGACGTCTGCCCCGAACTCAAGGGCCGCTTGCCGGCGGACGGCGCTCGGTTCGACGATGGCGACACTTGATGCGCCGTTCGCTTTGGCGTACGCGAGGGCCAGAAGCCCGATGGAGCCGGCGCCGTAGATGAGGACGCGTTGCCCTGTGACGGGGGCAACTCGGCCGAAGGCGTGCAGGACGCAGGCAAGCGGCTCGATGAGGGCTCCTGTGGCCCAGTCGAGACCTTCGGGGAGATGGTAGACGACCTTGGCGGGGACTTTCACGAGTTCGGCGCAGGCGCCGTTGCTGGTGACTCCGATCGGGACCAGGTTCAGGCACAGGTTTGTCGCGCCGGCCAGGCATTCGACGCAATGCCCACAGTTGACGTTGGGGTCAACACACACCCGGTCGCCTACAGCGAATTCCGTCACGTCGGAGCCGATAGCGGTGATCGTGCCGGCGAACTCGTGGCCTGGGACGACGGGGAACGTTCCGGTGGGGTAGTCGCCAGAGGCCAGGTGGATGTCCGTGCCGCAGATCCCGACGGCCTCCGGTGCGATCACGACGTCCGTCAGGCCTGCGACAGGGTCGGGCAGCTCAGTGATTTCGATCGAGCCTTTGCCATCTAGAACGACTGCGCGCATCTGCGGTTTTCCTCTCCTTGGTTCCGGAAGAGGAGAAACCCTCGACCTTGAGGTTCACCCGCACCGAAAGTGGCGGCGCGAGGTGAGTACCGAGATCACAATGTACGCGAATATCACAGACATGTCCATACGGAATAGGCGGTATAGACAAGACCGAGATTTGGTAGCTGATTGTTTCTGACCAGCCCGCCAATTCGGTCGACGAAGGTGGTGCTTCTCGGGACGGCCCCCCACCGGTATTCACTAGGACTCGAATTCCGGGCCGTCCTCGTCGCAGCCGTTCGCGCACACTCCTCAGAGTTCGCGGCGTTGATCAACGCTCGCCCGTCAGTCGTAGTCCTCTCGCGAGGCTCAACTGCTGCGGAATGAACCGGTCCTGTTGCTTTGAGGTACGGCCCAGCGCGGCACGAAGCGATCAGGCAAAGTGCGCCGCTTTAAGGCCGGGGACGCTGCCATGCAACAGATCTGATCTCGGGTCCAAACGTGGCGCAACACGGCGAACCCGGGAGTTGCTGCACGTAGAAGCGGCCCGTGGCGAGTCGGGCTAGCCATCAGATTTGGCGATCAGCGGGTCGGCTTGATCCCCAAGATGGCGGTACCGTTCTTCGACCAGGTGAAGACCCCGTGGGGCTTTCGGACCGCCGACCGGCCGCGGTCGATGCCTCGGCTCCTCCGCGGCGCGAGCGGTGGCGCAACGGAGCCCAGGACGACGGCGTTGCGCGCCAGACGTCATAGAAGGACAGCTGGTCTTTCGAGCTGCTGACCCGCGTCTTTGGCGCCAAGAGCCCAGCGCCATAAGAGTGATTTGACGTTTGCCGGTACTTCATCCCACGTAAGCCACTGTGCTAATTCTGCTCGAACGTACGGGGCTTTCGCACCTGCCTTATCCGACGCCGACAAGGTCGTCCCCTTGGATCCCATCCGGGCCATCAGATCGTGACAGCTTGTGGCATCAATGCTCTGGGCCGCCGCGAACTGAAGAGCCCGCACGTCCGACACGTTTTCAAGCATTGAGTACTCGAGATCGATCGCGCTGAAATGGACGGGAACGTCTAACGCCATGGCCGTCGTATTGATAGCGGCCGTCCTCGCGGACATTTCAGGAGAGTCGTCCGCATTTGCCTTGGTGTCAAGGCCGGTGGCGATGGCTGCAATTGCGCCCGTCAACGTGATCGGCACAACTACGCCCGACTCGCGGAGTGCTCTGACCACATCCGACCCAGCGTCAATCGAATCAGCGCAAATAAGGACGTTGTAGGCAAGCTCACCCGAGCCTGGGTTGACGTAGCGGCGGAGGAGGCGGAGCCACGGTCCAAAGGCAGTCTTACTGCCAGTTGCGCAAACGCGCATTCTGTTCAGAACAGACGGAGGAAGGTGGTCGTAGAGCTGCCGCCTGAGGGATTCGAAGAAAGCTACGTCTCCCGGTCCTTCCACGAGAAGCAGGCTCCGATCGAACATCGCATGCGATACCAGGGACGAGAGGAAGTAGCGGTCCTTCGCGTTTTGCGCGCTTGATGCCTCGGCTGCTGGAAAGGCGGAATGCGCTTTTAAGACGACTACGTTTGATGGCGCAACTTCCGCGAGGATTGCGCTGCTGTGAGTGGTGGCAATGGTCTGAGTGCCAGCCTTCGAAAATATCTGCTGTGCAATGGTGCGTTGAGCACTTGGATGAAGAAAAGCCTCGGGCTCTTCGAGTAGGAGGAGTTGGTTCGATTCGCTGGCCAGAGACAGCTGAGCTACCGCCATAGTCAAAACACTTTGAAGCCCTGCCCCCAGTCCGGCAACCGACACGGTTTCCAAGTCGTGTTCCCCCGTGCTGAACCGGGGCTCCATTTGACTAATCGCCAGCTCCACTAGGTCCGCGGGGGAGACTTTCGCGCTGAACGTGCCGCTGGGTTCGAAACCACATTGGATTAGGTCTCGAGCGTCATCCCACACGGTGCGGGCCATGTCACTGGCGTTCTCACTGAGCCGGTCCGCTGCATCCCCTGTCGCCTTCGGCACGCCGGCTGGGCGGCCTAGGCCGTCGTAGATCATGTGCTCCTGTAGACGCTTTCTCAGAGCTGTCCTGAGAAGACCCGCGAAGAGCGCGGAGCTACCGTCGCGAGTTGCGGGGATATAAAGACACGCGTACTCGTCCTGCAGGCGCCCGATTAACTCGATAGCGTTCGGTTCCGTTTCGGGTGCTTCACCCCGCTCCGGCACCCCCAGTCGCGCGTAGTTGTTCCCCTGGCGGAATTGGATGCGAACTTCGGCTATTCCGGCTTGATCAGCCCCAAATTTTTTCGCCGATCGCCCATCGCTTATGTGGACGCGCAAGAAGATTCTTCGCGCTCGATTTCGAGTTGCTCGCGCAGGCAGGAGTAGCTGCTCTTCGGCGTGAGTCAAATCTCTCCGGCCAATGAGCAGCTGATCATCCAGGTCATTTAGTACCCAGTTGATGCTTCGAAGGAGGGACGTTTTGCCCGAGTTGTTTTCACCGATGAGCAGGGCGTCGTTTTCCAAATTGAAGTCTGTGGTGGTGAAACCGCCAATGTTTTCCAGCCGTATGCTCTGCAGTCGCATCTTCAATTAGGTACCCCGCCCCAGTTTTTGCCATTCCTCCGAATGGACCCCGAAATGAGCTTAACCAGGTTCTGGGACAGAAGGCTTTTGGGACGCATGCCAGTGGCAGTCAACTCCACTGCCGCGTGGTCTCATAACACTAGGGATATGGGATGTCCCACTGCCTTGACTGCGAGAACCAAGCTGGGCCCGGAGTTCCGCCACACTGAACTTCCCAAATCTATGTGCCAAAAGCCTTTGCTTGAGTTTGCGTGTTCATCGTTGGTTTTGGGACACATGGAGGTCCAT
>NZ_JADKSF010000015.1:0-21015 GCF_015350875.1 Frondihabitans sp. VKM Ac-2883
GACGACGGGGCGGCGTAGGCGGTGGAGACGCCGAGGCCGGTGACGCCGGCGACGAGGAGGCCGGCGGTAGCGAATCCGACTGTAGCTTTCGAGAACTTGCGCATGAGCTGTTCCTTACGTGGATAAATTGTGAATGCCTCTTGGGTACTCAGTGGGCGTTTGCCCGATGTCATGTGTTCGCCACCACCCCTGGAATGGTTTGCTCGATTTTTCGTTGTTACCGAGCCGTGACCATCGAGACATACTCACGAAGCGGGAGCGACCGGATCCTGGTTGCGGAGCGAGCGCCTCCGAGGGATCGACGTCAGCAGCGCGAGGCCGATGATGACGCTGCCGAACCAGCCGGCCAGTCCGCCGGGGATGGGGACGGCGAGGCTCGCCCAAAGAAGAACGGAGAGCACGCCGAGGACGTAGGCCGCTCCCGCCTTGAGATAACGAAGGCGTTTGAGCCCGCGCTCGGCGTTGACCGTCGCAGTGAGGCGAGCAAGGAAGACGGCTCCGATTGCCACCCCGACGACGGCCACCGCCGCTTCTTCGAGGTAGTTCAACCCGGGGGACGAGCTCGTCGACGAGAGCGTGTACGACCCGTCGAGGATCTCGAAGAGCATGAACACCGTCAGACCGCGCTCGAAGACCACTGTCGCGGCATGCAGGTGGAGCTTCCACCCCGATGCCCCGTCGCGGGTCGACCAGGCGGCCACGACCTTGTTTGCGAGATAGGCAGCGATCCCGGTGGCACTGCCGATCGCGATTGCGCCCCGGACGGACGGGTCGGCCAGAGCGACGGAGACCGCGGCGGCCGCCACCCCCACGCCGAGTGCGGCTGCGCGGGGAAAGCGGACCCTTGCGAGGGCGGCTTCGACGCGGCCCAGCCACGCCCGGCGGCTCGTCCGTTCGACATTGAAGAGGTACTCGGAGAACACCAGCCAGATGAACACGGCACCGAACGCAGCGATGCCGGGGCGGGCCGCCTCCAGATGCGCTGCGAAGAGTCCGGGTTGGAGGACGGCCTCCGCCGCGGCGTCGGCCGGCGACTCGGCCTGCGTCACGGCCACGGCGGTCGGCGGGAGCAGCAACCTCATGGTGAGGACCCCGAGCACCAGACCGACAGAGAGGAAGAGTCGTCGGGCGGGATGCTGGATCCTGGCAGCGATCCCGGCCATCGGCACCGACGTGTCGGCGGCCATCGCGATCTCGAGCAGCGCGAGGGCCGTGAGGGCTGCCGCAGCAGCGGGCGAGAGCAGGATCCACGCGGCAGGCACGCAGACGGCCAGTAAGAGGAGCGGCAGGGTGAGACTGCTGCGGACGATCGGGCGCACGGGGGTGTCCTCTCGGGGGGAGTCGGGGGCGCGTCGTCGAGCCGAGGAGCCCAGTCAGTCAGTCGAGGCTGGACGGAGCCTCTGCGCCGATGTCGCGGGGTACTGCGGACGTCCCCCGACTCGCCGCCGTCGATTGAGGGGTTACGGAGGTTGGGCGGGCAAGGTGTTCGGATGACTTCCACCGAGGGTGCCGACACGAACGAGCCCCAGAACATCGACGCATCGACCACCGGCGAGACGGCTGACACGCAAGACGAAGCGCGCGAGTCGACTCCGCTCGAGGCGGCGATCGCCAACGGCCAGGCCGGTCAGGGCGACATGAACGACGTCATCGCGCAGTTCGTCAACGCGCTCATCGTGGTTCCGACCGCCACCGAGGTCACCGACGACCTCAACGAGCTGCAGCCCGTTCTGTTCGACCGCGAGGGCATGCCGATGCTGGCTGTCTTCACCCACATCGACCGCATTCCTCCGCAGGTCGCCGACGTCGCGTCGTATGCCGTGCAACTGCCCGCAGCCGAGCTCGTCCAGGCGATCCCGGCCGAGACCGGGCTCGTCGTCAACCCCGGCAACCCCGAGGGTTTCGAGATGCTCGCCGAGGGAGTGCAGCAGCTCGCAAATGACGTGCGCAACATGGTGGCCGCGATGGAGCAGGCGCAGACGGACGAACCCGCCGCTCCGACGACGACCCCCGGCAAGGTCGACCCGTCGGGTATTCCCAACTTCTAGACCGATCGGTTCGAAGTCACACGCGGGAAACATCCCGTTGCTAGGCTCGACCGCGATCCACCAGGCACATCACAATCGAACATCGGGCCAGACACACGCCGCGGGAGAGCCTCCGACCACACCGGTCGGCCACCGAAGGAGCAAGCATCCCCGCCAATCTCTCAGGTACACGTACCGCGGCGAAGTAGCAGCACACTGGCCACTCTGAAAAGCAGGAGCACACCATCGCGCCTCGCCGACGGTGAAAGCCGTGCCTCCGGGCGCGGCGAAACTCTCAGGCCCATGACAGAGGGGGACTCCCTAGCTGACACGCGAACATCGCCCCCGGAGTCCTGAATGACCGATGCCATCGTCCCTCCCGCCGAAGACGCGGTCGAGCCGCGCTACAGCCCGCTGCACGAGGTGCACGTCGCAGCCGGAGCCAGCTTCACCGACTTCGCCGGCTGGCGGATGCCGGTCCGCTACTCGTCCGACCTGCAGGAGCACCACGCGGTGCGAACGGCAGCGGGGCTCTTCGACCTATCGCACATGGCCGAGATCGCCGTCGTGGGGCCGGGCGCCGGCGCTTTTCTCGACCATGCGCTGGCCGGGACCCTGTCGACGATCGCGGTCGGTCGCGCTAAGTACTCGCTGCTGCTCGCCGATAAGGGCGGCATCATCGACGACCTCGTCGTCTACCGCCTCGACGAGCACGACTTCCTCGTGGTGGCGAACGCGGGCAACCGCGACGCCGCGTTCTCGGCTCTCGCGACCCGCGCCCACGACTTCGACGTCACGGTCGACGACGAGAGCGACGACACCGCGCTGATCGCGATCCAGGGGCCCGAGGCCGTCGGCGTGCTCGACGAACTCATCACCCGCGATCGGCTCGCCCCCGATGCCCCCCTCTCCGAGCTTCGTTATTACCGGGTGCTCCAGGGCACCTTCGATGACGCGCCCGTGCTGATCGCCCGCACCGGCTACACGGGGGAGGACGGCTTCGAGCTGTACATCGACAACGAGACCGCTCCACTCCTGTGGCAGTCCCTGGCCGAGGCGGGTGCCCCGCGGGGCGTCGTGCCCGCCGGTCTCGCGAGCCGCGACACCCTGCGTCTCGAGGCGGGCATGCCGCTCTACGGTCATGAGCTCGGTCTCGACACCAAGCCGGCGCAGGCCGGTCTCGGCCGTGTCGTCGACGCGAGTAAGGCGAGCTTCATCGGCCGTGAGGGCGTCGCCGCGTCCGATGATGCCCGCGTCCTGGTGGGCTTGACGCTTGAGGGTCGCCGCGCCGCGCGTGCCGAGTACTCGGTGGTCGATGGGGCCGGCGCCGTCGTCGGCGTCGTGACGAGCGGCGCGCTCTCGCCGACCCTCGGCCACCCCGTGGCCATGGCCTACGTCGAACCCGCCTCGTCCGCAGTCGGCACCGTGCTCGGTGTCGACGTCCGCGGCACCGTCATTCCCGCGACCGTCGTCGCACTCCCCTTCTACAAGCGCTCCTAAGCCGAGATCGTCGAAAGGCCACCCCCGTGTCTGACCTGACCACCCTGAAGTACACCGCCGAGCACGAGTGGCTCCTGATCGACGGAGACACCGCCACCGTCGGAATCACCGACTACGCCGCCGACAAGCTGGGCGATGTCGTCTACGTCGACCTCCCCGCCGTGGGCACCGACGTCGAGGCCGGCAAGGTCGTCGGCGAGATCGAATCGACCAAGTCGGTCGGTGAACTGTTCGCCCCTGTGCTCGGCACGGTCACCGAGATCAACGACGCTGTCGTCGACAGCCCCGACCTCGTCAATTCCTCGCCGTTCGACGACGGCTGGCTCGTCAAGATCTCGCTCTCGGGCGACCTCCCCGCCCTCCTGACCCGCGACGAGTACGTCGCCCTCACCGCCGAATGAGCGCCGAGCAGCGGGCTAGCGGCCTGATCGAGGGCACCGCGGCCGGGGGCTTCGTCGACCGCCACATCGGCACGACCCCGGAGTCGCAGCGCATCATGCTCGACGCGATCGGCGCCGAGAGCGTCCGCTCGCTCGTCGAGCGTGCCGTCCCCGACAGCATCCACGCCCGAACCCTCGCCTCGAGCGTGCTCCCGGAGCCCATCGGCGAGCAGGAAACACTCGCAGAGCTCCGCACCATCGCGAACCGCAACACGGCCAACCGCTCGTTCCTCGGCCTCGGCTACTACGGCACCGTCACTCCGGCCGTGATCCAGCGCAACGTCCTCGAGAACCCGAGTTGGTACACGGCCTACACGCCCTACCAGCCCGAGATCTCGCAGGGGCGTCTCGAAGCGCTCATCAACTTCCAGACCATGGTCTCCGAGCTGACGGGCCTCACCACCGCCAACGCGTCCATGCTCGATGAGGCCACCGCGGTGGTCGAGGGCATGCTTCTGGCTCGCCGCGCATCGAAGTCGAAGGCGAACGTCTTCGTCATCGACGCCGATGCCCTTCTTCAGACCAAGGCTCTCCTCCACGGCCGTGCCGAGGCCGTCGGCATCGACCTCGTCGAACTTCCGCTCGCCCGAATCGACGTCGATCAGATCCCCGAGGCGTTCGGTGTCTTCGTTCAGTACCCCGGCGCGTCCGGAGCGGTCTGGAACCCCGAGCCCGTCGTCGATCGCGTCCACCTGGGCGGCGGTCTTGCAGTGGTTGCGGCAGACCTTCTCGCGCTCACGATGATCACGGCGCCCGGCGAGTTCGGTGCGGATGTCGCTGTCGGCACGAGCCAGCGCTTCGGCGTACCCATGGGCTTCGGCGGCCCACACGCCGGATACATGGCCGTGCGCACCGGCCTCGAGCGCCAGCTTCCCGGCCGTCTCGTCGGCGTCTCGCAAGACGCCGTCGGCAACCCCGCCTACCGCCTCAGCCTGCAGACCCGCGAGCAGCACATCCGCCGCGAGAAGGCCACCTCCAACATCTGCACGGCGCAGGTGCTCCTCGCCGTCATGGCCTCCATGTACGCCGTCTACCACGGGCCGTGGGGGCTGAAGCACATCGCGAAACGCACGCACCAGCACGCGGTCGACCTCGCGGCGGGCGCGGAGGCCGGAGGCCTCGGATCCTCGGCTCTGCCCTTCTTCGACACGGTCACCGTGACGGTTCCTGGACGCGCCGGCGCGATCGTCAGCGCCGCCCACGAGCGCGGCTACCTGCTGCTCGAGGTCGACGCCGACACCGTCTCGATCTCGACCGACGAGACGACGACCCGCGACGACCTCGTGGTGCTCGGCGAACTGCTCGGCATCGAGGTGCCCGAAGGATCCAGCTCGCCGCTTCCCGAGGCCCAGTTGCGTACCAGTGATTACCTCACGCATCCGGTCTTCCGCACGCACCGCAGCGAGACGAGCATGATGCGGTACCTGAAGCACCTCGTCGACAAGGACTACGCGCTCGACCGCGGCATGATCCCGCTCGGCTCGTGCACGATGAAGCTCAACGCGGCCACCGAGATGGCTGCCGTGACCTGGCCGGAGTTCGCGAACATTCACCCGTTCGCACCCGCGACAGACGTCCGGGGCTACCTCGAACTCATCGGGCAGCTCGAGGGCTGGCTCGCCGAGGTCACCGGGTACGACACGGTCTCGCTGCAGCCGAACGCCGGAAGCCAGGGCGAGCTCGCGGGCCTCCTGGCGATTCGCGGGTTCCACCTGGCGAACGGCGACGACGCGCGCACCGTCTGCCTCATTCCGCAGTCGGCGCACGGCACGAACGCAGCCAGCGCCGTCCTCGCGGGCCTCCGGGTCGTCGTGGTCGCCTGCGACGAGCAGGGCAACGTCGATCTCGCCGACCTGCGGGCGAAGGTCGAGTCGAACGCCGACGAGCTCGCCGCACTGATGATCACCTACCCGTCGACGCACGGCGTCTACGAGCACGACATCCGCGACATCACCGACGCCGTGCACGCCGCCGGCGGGCAGGTCTACGTCGACGGGGCCAACCTCAACGCGCTGCTCGGCTTCGCGCGGTTCGGCGAGTTCGGCGGCGACGTGTCGCACCTCAACCTGCACAAGACGTTCTGCATCCCGCACGGCGGTGGCGGGCCCGGAGTCGGGCCGGTCGCGGCGAAGGCGCACCTCGCGCCGTTCCTGCCCGGGCACCCGCTCGCGCAGCAGGCCGATCGTCGAACCGGCGCTCCCGCGGCAGTCGGCACCGATCGTCTCGCCCACGCCGGCGTGCCCGTGTCGGCCGCACCCTACGGGTCGCCGAGCATCCTGCCGATCTCGTGGGCGTACGTCCGCATGATGGGCACCGACGGCCTCACAGAGGCCACCGGGGCAGCTGTGCTGTCGGCCAACTACGTGGCGGCGCGTCTCCGCGACCACTACCCGGTGCTCTACTCGGGCGACGGCGGGCTGGTGGCGCACGAGTGCATTCTCGACCTCCGGCCGCTCCGCGACGAGACCGGTGTGACCGTCGACGACGTGGCCAAGCGCCTCATCGACTACGGATTCCACTCGCCGACGATGTCGTTCCCGGTCGCCGGCACTCTCATGGTCGAGCCGACCGAGAGCGAAGATCTGGCCGAGATCGACCGCTTCGTCGACGCGATGATCGCGATCAAGCACGAGGCTGATCGGGTCGGCGCCGGCGAGTGGTCGGCCGAGGAGTCACCGCTCCGTGGCGCTCCGCACACCGCCGAGTCGGCGATCGTGGGGGAGTGGACGGCCGCGTACAGCCGCGAAGAAGCCGTCTACCCGCTGAAGTCGCTGGTTCGCTCGAAGTACTGGCCGCCGGTGCGCCGGATCGACCAGGCGTACGGCGACCGCAACCTGTTCTGCGCGTGCCCGCCGGTCGAGGCCTTCGCCTAGTCGTATGACACCGCTTTTCGGTGCCCCCACCGCCCATCGGCGTTGCCCGGGCCGAAAAGCGGTGTCAAGCGGGGCTACGCGGCTGGGGCTAGGCGGCGGCTAGGCGGCGAGAGTCTCGGCGAGGGCCTTCTGCAAGACCTCGGGCTTCTGAAAACGCGCGCCGACGAGTGCGACGTGCTTCCACCGCAGCACACCCGCGGCATCGATGACGAACACCGACCGGCGCAGGCCGATCCCCGCGAGGCCGATGCCGTAGGCGCTGACGGCCTTGCCCTGCTCGTCGGACAGCAGCGGAAAATTCAGCCCCTCTTTGCGGGCGAACCGTTCGTGGCTGTCGAGGCCCTGCTTGCTGATGCCCCAGACGGTGGCTCCGAGCGAGGTGAAGCCGGCGAGCTCGGTCTGATAGCTGCAGAGCTGGGCGGTGCAAACGGCCGATTCGTCGCCCGGGTAGAACGCCAGGATCAGCGGCGAACCGGCGGCTGCCGACAGGGAGTACTCCGATCGGACCACCTCGCCGTCGACGAGCTGGATGCCGGGAAGGGTGAAGTCGGGGGCCGCGGCGCCGACATCGGGGATGCTCATGCCGCAACGGTAGTGCCGCCGGCCCGCGAGTCAGCAGGGAATCAGCTGGCCCGTCACGAGGTCAGCCGGGCGTCCCGAACAGCGCCGGGAAAGTGGCGGCGGCCCAGGGGTAGCCGACGAAGACCGCCGCATCCATGAGGAAGTGCGCGATCACGAGCGGCAGGATCCTGCCGAATCGCAGGTAGAGCCACCCGAAGACGAGGCCCATGACGGCGTTGCCGACGAACGCTCCGAAGCCCTGATACAGGTGGTAGGTGCCGCGGAGAAGTGCGGCGGACAGAAGGATCCAGACGGGTCGCCACCCGAGGTCGCGTAGCCTCGCGAACAGGTAGGCGACGACGATCACTTCTTCGGTCACACCGGAGCGCAGCGCAGAGAGCAGCAGCACCGGCACGGTCCACCAGTGAGCTGCGAGATTCGTCGGCACGACGTCGACGGTGATGCCGATGGCGCGTCCGGCGAAGTAGAGGGCGAGGCCCGGGATGCCGATGGCCAGGGCGAGACCGGCACCGCCGAGGGCATCGCGCCCGAAGCGGCGACCGCTCGATAAGTCGAGGCCGAGACGCGCCAGGTGGGGCGAGGCGGCCTGCCAGAGGAGGAACCCGACGAGGACGACCGGCACCAGGTCGAAGGCGATGCCGAGCACCTGATAGACGAAATCGAAGAGTTCGCGGCTGTCGAGAGAGTTGTTGAGGTTGGCCGTCTGGCTCGACAGGGGAGTGGGCCGGGTCAGCAGATCGAGGATCTGCACCACGGAGTACACGGCGCTCGCCCCGAGGGAGAGGGCCAGGACGAGGAGGATCTCGGCGCGCAGGCGACCTCGCGTGGTGCCGGACGGCAGAGGAACGGCCACCGGAAAATCGAGCGGGGCACGGAAGAACGGGCGGCGGGTCACCGGGCAATGATGTCAGATCGAGTTACCCCGCTTGAAATACTTGGACGCACCTGCATGCTGCCTGAAACGCACGATTATTGCGTCGCGCAGGAGCGCCGCGCTAATTACCGGCCACCCGTGCAAGAAACTCGCTTGGCGTGTTTCCAAGTCGTAACGCTTTGTTCGGCGGTTTGGCGAATTGCAACCCGTTCCTTAGTGTCTTCTTATCCAGAGCGGTCCGCCGTGCCCCTTGCCCGGAGCCGCTGTGCGTCACATTCCATCAGGAGGAACATTCAGTGAAAATCACTGGTAAGCGACTGCGCCCGCTCGTCGGGGCCATTGCACTCGTAGGGGCGGCCACTGTCGTCCTCTCCGGCTGCACCACCTCGGGTGCCACCGACAACGAGACGTCCAAGACCGGCGGCAACGTCACGATCGCCCAGGTCAACGAGGTCTCGTCGTTCAACTACAACACCCCTCAGGGCAACCTCGACACGAACGGCATGGTGAACTACCTCACCCAGCCGCAGTTCTTCACTCTCGACGACCAGTACAAGATCGTTCACAACTCCGATCTCGGCTCGTACAAGAAGCTCAGCGACAACCCGCTCAAGGTGGAGTACACGCTGAACGACGACGACAAGTGGTCCGACGGCACGGCGATGACCGCTGACGACCTCCTCCTCGGATGGGCTCAGGCCTCGGGGTACTACGACTCGGCCACCCTGAACGATGCGGGTGAAGTCACCAAGGGCACGCAGTACTTCTCCACCGCTGCTGGCGCGCCGTTCTCGACCAACCTCCCGACGGTCTCGAACGACAACCACACCATCACGTACACCTACGACGAGCCCTACGTCGACTGGGAGCTCGTGAACCCGATCCAGTTCCCGGCGCACATCGTCGCGAAGAAGGCTGGTGTCTCGACCGAAGACCTCACGAAGGCCATCCTCGACACGCCCAAGGGCGACACCGCGAAGCCTGCTTCGCCCAACAAGACGATTCTCGCCGCGGCCAAGTTCATCAACACCGGCTACGACGCCACGTCGCTTCCGAGCGATAAAGACCTGCTCGTCTCCGGCGGACCCCTCCAGGTCTCGGCCTGGACCCCGAAGCAGTCGATGACGTTCGTCCCGAACAAGGAATACAAGGGCGACCACACCGTCAAGTTCTCGAAGCTCGTCATGCGCTTCATCGGCGATGCGAACGCTCAGGTGACGGCTCTCCAGAACGGCGAGGTCGACGCGATCCAGCCGCAGCCTTCCGCTGACACGGTCAAGGCCCTCAAGGCCGCGAACTCGACCGTCATCGACGGCAGCCAGGTCGCCTACGACCACCTCGACCTCAACTTCGGTTCGTCGGTCTTCAAAGACGAGAACGTGCGCAAGGCGTTCCTTCTGACCATCCCTCGCGAAGACATCCTCAAGTCGATCGTCACCCCGATCAACTCCAGCGCCAAGGTGCTCGACTCGCAGGTCTTCCTGCCGGGCCAGGAGGGCTACGAGGAGTCCGTCTCGAAGAACGGCTCGAGCGACTACGACAAGGTCGACATCGCCCAGGCCAAGAAGCTCCTGAACGGTGCGACTCCGACAGTCAAGATCCTCTACAACACGCTGAACCCGAACCGCGTCGACTCCTTCCAGGCCATCCAGGCCTCCGCCGCCAAGGCCGGCATCAAGGTCACCGACGGTGGCTCGCCCAAGTGGAGCGAACTCCTCGCCGGTGGCGACTACGACGCGTCGATCTTCGGCTGGGTCAACCCGGGTGCCGGTAACGCCGCCCTTCCGCAGTTGTTCGAGACCAACAACAGCGGAAACTACAACAAGTACAACGACAAGACCGTCAGCGACCTCGCGGTCAAGACGCAGACGACTCTTGACGCTGACCAGCTCCTGACCGAGAAGGAGCAGATCGACGCCGGCACGTTCGCCGACGCCTACGGCCTGCCCCTCTTCCAGACGCCGGGCCTGTTCGCGACAAACTCGAACCTCAAGGGTGTCAAGTTCTTCGGTGGCCAGACCGGAATCGTCTGGAACATCTGGGACTGGACCAAATAGCAAGAGCGTGACCGGGATGGCCGTCTGACGGCCATCCCGTTCCACACCTCGACAGGGCGGGCGTCGGGTTCTCACAAGAACTCGACGCCCGTCGTCTGCCGAGTCCCGTAGTAGCCTCGTCATGCTCCTGTCCGGCATGAACGGGCGCGTCCGCATCGCAAAGGTCCCGAATCAATGGTCAGCTTCATCCTGAGACGAATTCTCGTCTCGATCCTCGTCCTGGTCGCCGCGTCGTTCATCATGTACGTGCTGGTCGCCAACTCGGACAACCCGCTCCGAGATCTGCAGACCGGCAACTCGCCGAACAAGCAGGCCCTCATCGAGGCGCGCATCCAACAGCAGCACCTCGACGTGAACCCCGTCTTGCGATGGGGCATCTGGCTCGGCGGCGTCGCCCGCTGTGTCGTCCCGATCGGCGGCAGCTGCAGCCTCGGTGTGAACTTCCAGAACCAGCCGATCACGGCACTGCTGCCGGCGGCCATGGGCTCCACCCTCCAGCTGGTCACCCTCTCGTTCCTCCTGGCCATCGTGCTGGGTATCGCGCTCGGTATCATCACCGCGCTTCGCGTCTACAGCGGCTTCGACTACACGATCACGCTGTTCAGCTTCTTCCTCTTCTCGCTGCCCTCGTTCCTCATGGCGGTCCTGCTGAAGACGTTCGTCGCCCTCGGCTACAACAACTTCCTTCAGGATCCAAAGATCCCGCTCTCGACATTGCTCATAGCCGGAGTGGTGATCGGCGCCATAATCCAACTCGTCGTCGGCGGAACGATCCGTCGGCGCCTCCTCGCCTTCGTGATTTCCGGAGGCGCCACCGTGGTCGTCCTCGCCGCTCTCTCGGCGTCGGACTGGTTCGCCCGTCCGGCACTCGGCCCCTTCGCCGTCATTCTGTTCTCCCTCGGCATCGCCTTCGCGGTCGTCGCCCTTCTCGCCGGTCTTAACAACCGTCGGGCGTGGATCACTGCGGGCATCAACGTCGTGCTCGCCGTGATCGCCTACTTCACGCTGCAAGGCCTCTTCAACATCTCGACTCTCGGCACGATCCTCACCCTCGCGGTGGCGACGCTGGCTGTGGGGCTCATCAGCGGCTTCCTGGTCGGTGGTTACGACCGCGGCCTGATGATGCGCATCGGCGCCCTGACTGCCGTGCTCTCGGCGGCCGTGGTGCTTCTCGATCGCTTCGTCGCGTCGTGGGCCAACTACGTCGACGCCGTCGGCGGGCGTCCGCTCGCAACCGTGGGCTCGCAGACACCGGGTCTGGGCGGCGACTTCTGGATCTCGGGAATCGACACCTACACTCACCTCCTGCTTCCGACCATCAGCCTTCTGCTCATCTCGTTCGCGGGCTACACGCGATACGCCCGCTCCGGCATGCTCGAGGTGCTCGACCAGGATTACGTCCGGACGGCGCGTGCCAAGGGCCTTCCAGAGCGGACGGTCATCGTGCGCCACGCCTTCCGCAACATGCTGATCCCGATCGCGACTCTCGTGGCGACCGACGTCGGCGCCCTGCTCGGCGGCGCCGTCATCACCGAATCGGTCTTCGCTATCAGCGGCATGGGCAACCTTTTCATCACGGGGCTCACGGCGACCGACGTCAACCCGGTCATGGGGTACTTCCTGGTCATCGCCATCACGGCGATCGCCTTCAACTTCCTCGCTGACTTGGCCTACGCCGCCCTCGACCCGAGGGTGCGTGCGCGTTGAGCCTTCCGCTGCGTTCCGCCGTCAACCCGAACCACCGAAAGGTCCCCCGATGAGCACGATTCAAGGCAACCCGCTTGAGCCGAGCATCGGCGACGGCGTCGATCTGGCCTCTCGCAAAGACGACAACCCGGGTGAGAGCCAGGGGCGCATCGTCTACAAGCGCTTCGTCTCGAACAAGGTCGCCGTCGTCGCGATCATCGTCTACGTCCTCCTGATCGTGCTGTCGATCTCCGCGATCGGCCTCGGGCCCATTCCCGGGTGGTGGAAGTACGACTACAAGAGCCTCAATTCTCTCGTCAACGAGGGCGCACCCACCCTCAAGCTCTTCCCCTTCAGCCTCGGCGACCACCCGTTCGGCCAGGACCGCATCGGCAAGGACTACTTCGCCCTGACGATGCGAGGCATTCAGAACTCCGTCCTCGTCATGATCCTGATCGGCCTCGTCGCCACGGTCATCGGCGTCGTCGTCGGAGCTCTCGCGGGCTACTTCCGCGGCTGGGTCGACTCGGTCCTCATGCGGATCACCGACGTCTTCATCGTGATCCCGGCGCTGGTGATCGGCCTGATCGTCGGCAAGTCCGCCGGTGCCGGAGGCCTTGGCGCATTCGGCCTCGCGGCCCTCCTCGGAGTCGTGTCGTGGATGGTCATCGCCCGTCTGGTGCGAAGCGAGTTCCTCTCCCTGCGAGAGCGGGAGTTCGTCGAAGCTGCCCGGGTCGCCGGCGCCTCCGACGCGCGGATCATCTTCCGCCACATCCTGCCGAACGCCATCGGCGTGATCATCGTCTCGTCGACGTTGCTCGTCGCCTCGGCGATCCTGCTCGAAACAGCCATCAGCTACCTCGGCTTCGGCATCAAGTCACCCGACTCGTCTCTCGGTCTGCTGATCAGCGGCAACCAGTCGGCTTTCTCCACCCGACCCTGGCTCTTCTGGTGGCCCGCCGCATTCATCGTGATCCTGGCCCTGTGTGCCAACTTCGTCGGCGACGGCCTCCGCGACGCGTTCGACCCGCGCTCCAAGCGCTTCAGCCTTCGCAAGACGGCCGAGCCCGACGCTGCCGAGGTGTCGACCCAGGTGTCTCCGACACCGCCGGTCACCAAGTGATGGCGACCCGCTTCGCGGGTGTCGTAGCCCCGCGCGGGGTGAGCAGCGCCAGCTCAGACTCGACCGAGCAGCACAGCTCCCGCGACAGCCAGAACAACAACCGCCGCGAGCGGCTGCCAGAGCCACTCGACGCGAACAGCCGTCTTGTCGGCCAGGCCGAGCTCCAGCGCACCGTTCTCGCGCAGGTGCTCCCATCGTTCGCGGACGAGGTCGGCGGCAGCGCCCGACTCGGTCGTCACCAGGTCTCCGGGCCGCACGGTGCTGCCGAGGTCGCCGCGGGGGCTGCTGCGCGTCCCCTTCTCGCGACGCTGCGCCATGGCGGCTCCGGTGCGACCGGGCGCCGGTGCGGCCCAGGCCGCGTAGGTGTGGCCGGGCGTGTGAAGAGTCAGGGCGAATCGAGTGCTCACGTCGATCAGCGCGGCCCAGGGCACGTGGATTCGGCGAACCACGTTGGTGAGGGTGACGCCGTCGGCATCGACCTCGACGCGGGGGCGCCACAGGGCGATCCACGTCAGAGCGGCGATAGCCGCGGCCGTCAGTATCTCTGCGGCCGCCGACTCGGGGTTGCCGACAGCCTGACTCACGGCGACGAACAGAAGCAGCGCCCAGATCGCGATGGCCAGCCCGCGGTTGAAGCGAGAGACAAAAGAGGCGTCTGTGGGCGATCCGGGGTCCGACATGACTCCATCGTCGCAGAGGTGCCCGTGACAGAGTGCACACCGGCTAGCGCCGGCCGAGAAAGGACCACCGACTGATGTCCCAGGTCAACGAGACACCCGCCCGTACGACGAACGACGGCGCTCCCGTCCTTGAGGTGACCGACCTCGACGTCGACTTCGCGGTCGACAACGTCTGGGTACCGGCTGTCAAGAAGCTGTCGTACTCGATCAAGAGCGGCGAGGTCATGGCGCTGGTCGGCGAGTCCGGGTCGGGCAAGAGCGTCAGCTCCATGTCGATCCTCGATCTCCTGCCGCGGAACGCCCGTGTCGGCGGCAGTATCAAGCTCAACGGCCGGGAGCTCCGCGGCATCTCTCCGGCGCAGATGCGGGGAGTCCGCGGTCAAGACGTCGCGGTCATCTTCCAGGAGCCGATGACGGCGCTCAACCCGGTGTTCACCGTGGGCGCGCAGATCGTCGAGACGCTCCGCGTGCACTACGGGATCGCGCCCTCGAAAGCACGGGAGCGGGCCATCGAGCTCCTGGGTATGGTCGAGCTGCCGGATCCTGAGAAGGCCTTCAACTCGTACCCGCACCAGCTCTCGGGCGGCCAGCGCCAGCGCGCCATGATCGCCCAGTCGATCTCGTGCGACCCCGGCCTCCTGATCGCCGACGAGCCCACGACCGCTCTCGACGTGACGGTCCAGGCCGAGATCCTCGACCTGATCCGCAGTCTCCGCGACCGTCTCGGCAGCGCCGTGCTGCTCATCACGCACGACATGGGCGTCGTCGCCGACATCGCCGATCACATTGCGGTCATGCGCCAGGGCGAGGTCGTCGAGGCCGGGCCCACGCTCCAGATCTTCCGCAACCCGCAGCACGAATACACAAAGGCCCTTCTGGAGGCCGTGCCGCACCTGGGGCAGGGCAGTGGCGAAGACGACGTCGTCGACATCACGGAGGCCATGGCCGAGACCGTCGCCGCCGTCACACACGAGTCGGCTCCCATCGACGGACGGCCTCACGTGGAAGACCGCGACGACACGGATGCCGTCCTGAACTTCAAAGACGTCGTCATCGAATATCCCGGTCGGGGTCGGGTCAAGGCCTTCCGAGCCATCGACCACGTCGATCTCGTCGTTCGCCGGGGCGAGGTCGTCGGTCTCGTCGGGGAATCAGGATCCGGCAAGACCACGCTCGGACGAGCCGCAATCGGCCTCCTCCCCATCACCGAGGGGCATCTCTCCGTCGTCGGCACCGACCTGTCGAAGCACTCGCGTGCGCTGACGCGCCAGGTGCACAAGAACGCCGGCATCGTGTTCCAGGATCCCTCGTCGTCGCTCAACCCCCGGATGAGCATCGGCGACAGCATCGGGGAGCCGCTTCTGCTCGCGAAGAAGTTCAAGGGACAGGAGCTCACCAACGAGGTCGAGTCGCTCCTCGACAGCGTTCGCCTGCCGAAGAGCTACCGCACCCGCTACCCGCACGAGCTCTCGGGTGGGCAGAAGCAGCGCGTCGGCATCGCGCGTGCGCTCGCTCTCCGACCTCAGCTGCTCATCGCCGACGAGCCGACCTCGGCGCTCGACGTCTCGGTGCAGGCCACGGTGCTCCAGCTCCTCAAGGAGCTGCAGCGCGAGTTCCAGTTCGCCTGCCTGTTCATCACCCACGACCTCGCGGTGATCGACATCCTGGCCGACCGCATCGCGGTCATGCACAAGGGTCGGCTGGCCGAGGTCGGCACGCGCGACGCGATCCTCCGCCACCCGCAGGATCCCTACACGCAGCGCCTCATCGCGGCCGTCCCCCTTCCCGATCCGGAGGTGCAGCGCGAGCGACGCGAGTTGCGCGCCCAGATCCTCGCGGCCGGCTCGGACGAGTAGTCAACCGCTCGGCAGTCAGGAGCACCCCGCGACGCACGTCGTGGGGTGCTCCTCGTTCCGCTCTGGGAGGACGTTTCCCGCTGTTCACCCCGCTCCGGGTAGACTCTTGAGGTCGGGGCCATGGTTGCCCCCAATCGACTTTCTCTCCTCCCTCTCGAAAAAGGACGTACAACTATGGCGACTGCCATCCGCAGTGACCTGCGCAACGTGGCAATCGTTGCCCACGTCGACCACGGCAAGACGACTCTCGTCGACGCCATGCTCAAGCAGACCAACTCCTTCGACGCGCACTTCGACACCGAAGACCGCATGATGGACGGCAACGAGCTCGAGCGCGAAAAGGGCATCACGATCCTCGCGAAGAACACCTCGGTGCTCTACAACGGCGAGCACGCGACCGACGGTCCGATCACGATCAACGTGATCGACACCCCGGGCCACGCCGACTTCGGTGGCGAGGTCGAGCGCGGCCTCTCGATGGTCGACGGCGTCGTCCTTCTCGTCGACGCGTCCGAGGGCCCGCTGCCCCAGACCCGCTTCGTCCTTCGCAAGGCACTCGCCGCGAAGCTCCCTGTCATCCTCCTGGTCAACAAGACCGACCGCCCCGACGCGCGCATCGACGATGTCGTCGCCGAGTCGCAAGACCTCCTTCTCGGCCTCGCGTCCGACCTGGCCGACGAGGTCGAAGACCTCGACCTCGACGCCATCCTCGACGTCCCCGTCGTCTACGCCTCCGGCCGCGCCGGCGCTGCGTCGACCAACAAGCCCGAAAACGGCTCGCTGCCCGATAACGACGACCTCGAGCCGCTCTTCGATGCGATCCTCAAGCACGTCCCGGCTCCGACCTACGACGACGAGCACCCTCTTCAGGCGCACGTCACCAACCTCGACGCCTCGCCGTTCCTCGGTCGTCTCGCCCTGCTGCGCGTCTTTCACGGCACGCTGAAGAAGGGTCAGACGGTCGCCTGGGTCAAGCACGACGGCACCGTTCAGAACGCCCGCATCACCGAGCTCCTCGTCACCAAGGCTCTTTCGCGCTACCCCGCCGAGAGCGCGGGCCCCGGTGACATCGTCGCCGTCGCGGGCTTCGACACCATCACCATCGGTGAGACGCTGTCCGACCCCGACGACGTGCGTCCGCTGCCGACCATCACGGTCGACGACCCCGCCATCTCGATGACGATCGGCACCAACACCTCGCCCATCATCGGCAAGGTCAAGGGTCACAAGCTCACCGCCCGCATGGTCAAAGACCGCCTCGACCGCGAGCTGATCGGTAACGTCTCGCTCAAGGTCGAAGACATCGGGCGCCCCGACGCCTGGGAGGTCCAGGGTCGTGGCGAGCTCGCGCTGGCCATCCTGGTCGAGCAGATGCGCCGTGAGGGCTTCGAGCTCACCGTCGGCAAGCCGCAGGTCGTGACGCGTCGCGTCGACGGCAAGCTGCAGGAGCCCTTCGAGCACATGACCATCGACGTGCCCGACGAGTACCTCGGTGCCGTTACGCAGCTCATGGCCTCGCGCAAGGGCCGCATGGAGAACATGGCGAACCACGGCTCGGGCTGGGTCCGCATGGAGTTCATCGTCCCCGCCCGCGGCCTGATCGGCTTCCGCACGCAGTTCCTCACCGACACGCGCGGTACCGGCATCGCCAACGGCATCAGCCACGGCTACGGCCCCTGGGCCGGCGAGATCCAGACCCGCACCAACGGCTCGATCATCGCTGACCGCTCGGGTGTCGTCACGCCCTTCGCCATCATCAACCTCCAGGAGCGCATGACCTTCTTCGTGCAGCCCACCGAAGAGGTCTACGAGGGCATGGTCGTGGGCGAGAACTCGCGCGCCGACGACATGGACGTCAACATCACCAAAGAGAAGAAGCTGACCAACATGCGTCAGTCGACGGCTGACAACTTCGAATCGATGACGCCCTCCAAAGTGCTCTCGCTCGAAGAGGCCCTCGAGTTCGCCGGCGACGACGAGTGCGTGGAGGTCACCCCGGATGCAATCCGCATCCGCAAGGTGGAACTCGACGCGTCGGCTCGCCAGCGCTCGACCGCTCGCCTGAAGAAGCAGAACGCGTAGTCGTACGACTCCCGCTCGACGGGACGCCCCCGGATCCTGGTCTTCAGGATCCGGGGGCGTTCGTCGTTCACTCCGGCTCGGCTTGAACCGGAGCCGCTGCGGCCCCATGGCAACGGCCACGACTCGACCCCGCGTAGGGTCGTAGGGGTGAAGTCCACCGACCTGAATCTGCTCGTGTCCACCTCTCACCCCACGATCTCGCCGGACGGCAAGCGCATTGTGTTCGCCGTCACGCGACCCGACATCGACGGTGACGCCTACGTCGGCCAGCTGTGGCAGGCTGCGGCAGACGCCTCCTCGCCGCCCGAGCGACTGACCCGCGGCTTCCATGACTTCAGCCCGTCGTTCTCGCCCGACGGCTCGACTATCGCGTTTCTGCGAGCCACCAGCGACGATGCTCCTCAGCTACAGGTGGTCCGAGCCGCGGGTGGAGAGCCGCTCCAGGTCACCGATCGGAAGCTCGGCGTCTCCGACTTCTCCTGGTCGCCAGACGGCTCTCGTCTCGTCTTCGTGTCACGCGTACCCGAGGAGGGTCGCTACGGCACGGTCGAGGGGATCTCGTCGGGCGCCGAGCCGGCCCGCACCATCACGACGACGCGGTACCTCTCGAACGGCGTCGGTTACACCATCGACCGCCATGCGCAGCTCTTCGTCGTCGACGTTCCCGACATCGGAGCGGAGCCCTTCGTGAAGTCGGCCCCGTATCCGGGTGCGAACAACGAGGCGACGGGGCGGCCGGACGGAGAGTCCTCCGGGCTCCCGACGGCGCGTCAACTCACCTCGGCCGCTGCCGACCATGCTCACCCGCGCTTCACGCCCGACGGCTCCGAGATCACCTTCGTGGCCTCGCTGCACGAGGGCAGCGACTCGGATCTCCGCTCCGGGGCGTACTCGGTGCCCGCAGTGGGGGGCGACATCGCGACCCTGGTCGGCCCCGAGCTCGACCTCGGCGTCGAAGACATCCTCGTCGAGCCGAGCGGGAGTGCGTTCGTCCTCGCCTCCGAGACCGGTCCGACCGGGCTCGAGTTCGTCGGCACGAACGCGGCGCTCTACGTCCGGCCGGCGGCCGGGGCCGCGCTGACGCGGCTGACCGACCCGGAGAACGTCGACCTCTCCTCGTCGAGGCTGGTGGGCGCCGGAAACGGCGCAGTGCTCGTGGCGGAGACGACACGCGGCACGGTTCAGCTGCTGCGTGTCACAGCGGATGGCGTGACGACGCGCCTCACCGAGGGAAGCCTGGAGGTCACCGGGTACGCCGTCTCCGGGGCCACGACCGCAGTTACGTACATCGACGAGTCGACAGCGGGCGACGTCGCAGTGGTGGAGAGCGGGTCGTTCGACCGTGTCACCGACTTCTCCGCCGCCGTTCGCGCGACCGGGCTGCGCGAGGCCGTCGAGACCACGATCGAGGCTCGAGACGGAACCCCCATCCACGGCTGGGTGCTCACTCCGTCGGGGGAGGGGCCGCACCCCGTGCTTCTCGTGATCCACGGTGGGCCGTACTCGCAGTACACCGGGTCGCTCTTCGACGAGGCTCAGGTCTATGCCGACGCCGGCTACGGCGTCGTCATGTGCAACCCGCGGGGCGCCTCCGGATACGGTCAAGCCTTCGGGCGGGCCATCCGGAACCGCATGGGCACAATCGACATGACCGACGTCCTCGACTTCCTCGAGGGCGCCGTGGCTGCCAACCCGAGCTTCGATGGGGAGCGAGTCGGCATCATGGGCGGTTCGTACGGGGGCTACCTCACGGCCTGGACCATCGCGCACGATCACCGTTTTGCTGGTGCGATCGTCGAGCGAGGGTTCCTTGACCCGGAGTTCTTCATCGGTACTTCCGACATCGGCACCTTCTTCGTCGAGCAGTACACCGGGGCCGACCCCGAGGCGATGGCCGCGCAGAGCCCGCAGGCCTTCGTGTCACAGGTGACGACGCCGACGTTCGTCGTGCACTCGGAGGACGACCTCCGCTGTCCGCTGCCGCAGGCTGAGCGGTATTACCTCGGCCTCGTGCGGGCTGGCGTCGACACCAAGATGCTGGTCTTTCCGGGTGAGAACCACGAATTGTCGCGGTCGGGTCGCCCGCGGCACCGGGTGCAGAGGTTCGACGAGATCCTCGGCTGGTGGGCGGAACACCTCCCCGTCGCTGCTTCGTAGCGGCCGAGGATGACGTGAAACGGCCACCGGGACGCCCCACGGTGTTCAGAGTTGGCCGTTTCGCGTCGCTCCGCCGTGCATCACAGTGTCAGAGCGAGTGATCGGAAGCGGCGCGATCTACGCGAACAGCGTCTCGCCCACATACCCTCCGGCACGGGCTCCGGGCGGCACCGCGAAGATGCCACTCGACACGTGCTGCAGGTATTCGCCCATCGCGTCGTTCGCGGCCAGGGCGTTTTGGATCCGGACGAACTGCGCCTCGGGGTCGCGCTGAAAGCTGATGAAGAACAACCCGGCGTTGAGGCGACCGAGGTCATCGTTGCCGTCGACGAAGTTGTAGCCGCGGCGCAGCAGCTGAGCGCCGCCGTTGTGGTCGGGGTGGGCGAGCGACACGTGCGACGTGGTCGCGACGAGCGGCGCCCCGTGCTGCTTCTTGGTGAAGTCGACGGAGCTGAACTCGGTCCCGCCCGAAAGCGGAGCGCCCTCGCCCTTGTCGCGACCGACGACGACCTGCTGCTCCTTGAGTGACTGGTGATCCCAGGTCTCGATGTGCATCCGGATCTTGCGGGAGACCAGGTAGGTGCCGTTCGCCATCCAGGCCGCGCCGTCGGATCCTTGGGCCCAGACGTCTTTGCGCACGAGCGCCGTGTCTTCGGCCTTGAGGTTGGCCGTGCCGTCTTTGAAGCCGAACAGGTTGCGGGGTGTGGTCTGGCCGCGGGTGGTCGACGAGGTGCGACCGAATCCGAGCTGCGACCAGCGGAGCGAGGCGCGGCCGAACGCGATGCGCGACAGGTTGCGGATGGCGTGGACGGCCACCTGCGGGTCGTCGCTGCACGCCTGAATGCAGAGGTCGCCGTCGCTGGCCGCGGCGATGAGGTTGTCGCCGGGGAACTCGGGCAGGTCGATCAGCTTGGGCGGGCGTTTCGAGACGAGGCCGAAGCGATCGTCGAACAGCGAGGGGCCGAAGCCGATCGTGATGGTGAGGCCCGAAGCCGGCAGGCCGAGCGCTTCTCCGGTGTCGTCCGGGGGAGCGTAGAGCGAGCCGCCGGTGGCGCCGGTGGGCGACACCTCCTGCCCA
>NZ_JADKSF010000016.1:0-13981 GCF_015350875.1 Frondihabitans sp. VKM Ac-2883
GGCCGAATCGTCGCCCGCTACTCTCGAATCAACGAGCGGTGCATCGACCGGTCGAGGCCACCAAAGTTTTTTGAGACATCTCAGATCGCGGTTCACCCGCCCAGAACATGCCTGAAAAGCCAGGGGTCGTCGTGTCTCGAGATGTCGTTCCCGCAGCTCGATGGCCCGGCATGGTCACCCCGGACTTCATAAGACAGGGATACATTAGTACTCGTCAGAGGCGTTCGTGCCGGCAGCACCAAATCCTCGGAGTTCCTAATCTCGGGGTGAGGTGGCGGGAACAGTGCAGGTCGGGTCAAGGGCGGCGCGGATGAATGCCTTGACCATGGCAGCTCTTCTGGTCGGGGTGCTGTGTGCCACGAGTGCGTAAATGCTGAGGCTGTCGATCAGGGCGACGAACAGTTCTGCGACCAAATGCGGGTCACGGGTTCTGAATTCTCCGTTGGTCACGCCTGCGGTGATGATGCTGGCCACGAGTTCGACCCACAGGGTTGTGCTTTCTCGTGCCACTTTCGCAACGGCGGGGTTTCGGCGTCCTACACTCCACCCGTCTGCCCAGAGCCAGCCTTCCCTGGTGTGTTCCCCGGTGAAGAGGTCATCGGTCAGGTACTGCAGAGCTGCCCGAGCGGTGGTGAGAGTTTCCACATGGGCGCATGCTGCAGCGAGTTCGTCGGCGGCAATGTCCCGGAACATGCGCGCTGCTAGCGCTGGCATTGAGGGTTCCTGCTGAGCGACAACGGCCGGCTCAAGACCAGTCTGGGCCACGACACGACGCAAAGTCACCGCAGGCAGGCCCGCGTCTAACGCGATCGCCTTGGCGGCCTTGTCGATACGACCGGCCACCGGCAGGGTCGGTTCTTCGTTGATACGCACGCCTTGACCAAACGGACCCGTGTCGACTTCGACTAGAACCCCAACCGGGTGCCCATCAGCTCACACACACTCCCCCGGACGCGTCCTCGTTCCGAGTGATGCACCCAGCATGGGCAGAAATGCCACACCCCACCTGGGCGCCTTGCCGCGCTCTCCGAAAGCAGCTCGAGCTTGCGGCGCTATCCGCCTAGGACGCCCGCATCCGACCATGACAGTGGAGCGTCGTGGACACCCAGTAGTGGGGCAGGCCCCGGGCAAGGCAACCTCCTAGCATGTGGGGATGGATCAGAAACCGACGGGTCTCCCTCACCAGGAACCCACCGCCACCGCCACCCCACACCCCCAGCCTGACACGGAAGATCCTTCTCCTGGGGCGCTGGGATTGGAGCAGCATCTGGCGACGCTGGTCACGCTTCTAGGCGGACATATCCTCGGCGCCACCGGGTGGCAACAGACCCTCACCTCCTGGTCCAATAACCCCCACATCCGGTTCGAGGACATAGAAGCCGATCTTCTGCGGCTACTCGCCTGCGACAATTAGATCGGCAACGCTCCCCCGAGAGTTTCCCTTCCAGACTCATCCTGAGCGTGGCTGTCAAGATGACCACGACCTGTTGCGCACTCCTCTGTTCGGTTACGGTTGTGATGCCGGGGGGTGGTACCCCAGGCGAAGGCCCGCCCCATGTGGATGCTTCTGATCTGGCGCCCGTGAAGCGTGGCCGCGGGGTCTCCCGCCCGGGCAGGAGACCCCGCACTCACCAGTTCCGGTCCTGCGGCGCGAGAATCTTTTGTGCTTGGCCGGAGACCGCCCACCCTGCCAAGTGATACCTCGAGTCCTGCGAGTCCCCCACGTCCGTCTAAGGCTTACTTGACAGGACGGTGAGGTGTGAGGGCGTCGCCGAGGGCGCGGAGGGTTTTGGAGGCGGTGCGGAGGGCGGGGCCGGTGAATACCCCATCGAATGCGTTCTGGTAAGCGTTTCGGACGTGTTGAACGGCTGCGATTCCGGTGTCGGTGAGGTGGAGGGTTTGGCTGCGCCGGTCCGTGGGGTGGGGACGTCGTTCGACGTGTCCCATTCTCTCGAGCCTGTCGACCATCGCGGTGATCGATCCCGTCGTGTGTTCGAGGAGAGTCGCGAGGTCCCGTGGGGAGACGTTCTCGGTGCGGAACAAATACAGCAGCACACGGAGGTCCGCCGGGCGGAGTCCCAAATCGGCGGATAGGTGGGTGCTCATCCGTAGGTTTTGTGCCTGGAGGTGCTGATAGGCGCCGAGGAGCGCGAGGAGGTCGGCTTCGTTGACGTCGACCGGGGTGCGGGCAGAAGTAGTGTTCATGGTTTGGTCCTGATCCGGGCGGGCCGTCAGTGGGGTGGGGTTGTGGCTATTGTCCGGCGGCGTAGTGGTTGCTGATCTGCTGTGCGGTGAGGGCGGTGGAGTACACGGCGGCGTACCGCATCTGTCCGGTGAAGTAGTAGTTGCTGGCGGTGCCCGGCCAACCGGAGATGGTGTCGTAGCCGATACGGAAGTACCCGGTCGCGTTCTCCGGGGCGGTGTAATTCACGTTTGATGCCACCAGGGTCCCATCGACGTAGAGGCGCATGCCACTGGAGGCGGACATGGTCGAGGCAACGTGATGCCATTTTCCGTCGTTGTACGCGAGCGGCGAGGTGACCACCTGCACGGTCGAGCTGTAGGTGCCGAAGACGAGCTTTCCTGACGTGTTGAGGTAAATCTGTCGGTCGTGCTGGCCAGAAGAGCTCACCTGGTTGCTGCCGAAACCGATCAGCAGGCCGCCCGCGACGGTGGTTTTGAACCAGACCTCTTCGCTGAACGTGGTCGGGTTCGCGTACGACGTCGGCGTGGAGACGAAGCTGCTGCTGCCGTTGAGCACGTAAGCGCTGCCGGTGTCTCTTGAGCACGCAATCGGGGTGGCCGTGCTGGTCGTCATCGTGCCCTGGTAGGTGCCGTTGGCCGAATTGCCATCACTGTCAACGGCCGTTGTCGACCCGGATGCTTCATTGAGGTAGTACTGGAACAGGGCACTGGATTTATCGGCGGCTTCCGCATTGGTGCACTTGAAGTACTGGGCCGTTGCTGCAGTGTTGCTGCTGTTGCTGATCTTCGCGGTGAACCCGGCGATTGCGAACGGGGTCGCACCCGAGACCGCCCACACTGCAGCCACTGTGAGAGCGGCAACACCGACCACCAAGAACCCGAGGCGGACCCGCGACGGGCGTACCCGACGGCCGTTGGTGTGACTCGGCCTGCCGGTCACGCGGCGGTCTCTTCTTTGGGAGGGAGTCCCACGGTCATCGTCCACAGCAACGGCAGGGAGCATACCCCGATCAGGATGACCCAGCCCCAGAACCCCAGGTGCAGGCCGGTGGACAGGCTGTAGAACGCCTGATGCGCCGACGCGGGGACAGTCACATGTCCAACCTGCCCGGTAAGAAGATCCGCGTGGGTCCCGTGGACCGCCTGGACCCGGATGGGGAGAAGGCCGGTGGAGACAACGGTGGCGCCGGGGTGACCGCCGGTCGTGGTGACTTGCTCCACAACGACCCCGGTGAATGGCTTCAGCACGAACGCCGCGACGGAGACCGCAAGAGACATCCCGGAGATCCGGTAGGCGCTTCTCCGGGTGGCGTTCCGTACCCGGGAAGTGGCAAAAAATACGATGACGATGCCGAGGAGCACGATCGGCAGGCCTCGGATGAGCCAGCCGATACCGGGAAGGATCGTGGTCGCTTTTCCGACGAGGTTCTGGTTTGTCAGCTGCCAAGGGTCGGTGGCCCCGTTGATGTCGCCTCGGGTGGTGAGGAGACCGGCCTTGCTGATCTTGATGATCCGGTGTGTGTACGTCTCGCCGGTGTCAGTGGGCGGGTGAAACGCGACCACATCCCCGACATGCAGGTCGGCCACTGTGGTGGGGGTGGTGAGAACGAGACTGCCGACGGGGGCAGCAGTCCCCATCGACGGGGTCTTGACGATAAACCAAGACCCGCCGTGGAGGTGAAACAGCAACGCGGCAGCCACCAACGTCGTTGCCACTACTGCCACCAACGCTGAGAGAACCGTGACTAGGACGCTTCGTCGAAGCCGCGGAGTGATCCGCTCGAGGCCAATCGACTGGGGTGCCAGCGTGGTCGACGTCGTGTCGGGACGGACCACCGTCGACGCGAGTGCTACGTCGTGCGGGGTGGTGTCTCGAGTGTCCGTCACAGCGATGAGTCCGTTTCATAAAGGAGGGGCAGGGGCTCCGATTCGGCGGAGCCCCTGCCCGTGAGGTGGGGTTATTCGGGTTTAGCTGGCGTAGTTCCAGACGAGGGGCAGCGATGCCTGCAGGCCCTGGTACGTGTTGCCGGCGGAGGAGGCGAGGGTTACGGCGAAGCTGAAGCCGGTGGTGCCACCGGCGGCGACGGCGGGGAGGGTGTAGGCCGACGAGCCGGCGAGAGCGGCGAGCGTGCCCGAGTAGACGACCGTGTTCGCGGTGGTGTTGGTGATGACGACGGAGAGCTTCGCGCAGAGGTCGGTGGCGGTGCCGTTGGCAGCGCCCGAGTTCGACTGGGCGCAGGTGGCGCCGGGGGTGAGGGTGAAGGTGCTCGCGGCGACGGTGCCGGTGTTCTTGATGGTGACGGGCGTGGTGACCGTCTGGCCGGGGATCATCGTGGTCGATCCGCCGAACTTGTTGATCGTGGCGCAGGTGGCGGTGTTGTTCGAGACCGAGCCGCCGTCGGTGGAGGTGCAGGTGACCGTCGCGCCGGAGTTCTGCTCCTGCATGGTCAGGGCGCCGGTGGCAGCGGTGTTGTTCGAGTTGGTGATCTGCGCGGCGAAGCCCGACAGGGTGCCCGTCATGGTGACCGAGAGGAGGACGGCGGCGAGAACGCCGGTCGCCAGAGCGATCGGGGCGAAGCGAATCCGCTTGGCCTTGACGGGGGTGAGGTTCGACACGAAGTGGGCTCCTGAAGTAAATGAGGGAGAAGAAGAAAGGACTGGTGACTTGTTCGACTATCGGTCGGCTTTGCCGTCTTGTAAGTCGTTTATCAGGTGGTTTTGCAGTGCGTTAGGTCAATTGTGGGTTAGTTTGATGAGTGAGCAAAGTCCCCATTTAGGGGGCCTATCCCGAATCGTGTCCGCGTCCTTACCCTGACTATGCGGCCACGGATGGCCCACCCGAACCAGAGAGAGCACGGATGACCTCGACAACCCGAACCTTCGCACCTGCCCCTACGGACCCGGCCGAGATTTTGGCTGCCGTGGAAGCGCTCAGCGCCGCCCTTGTAGAGATAGATGCCTCCCATCGACGGATCCGGCACCGCCTCGCCCACGACCTCGGCTTCTCCACCGGCGAATTGACAGCTATCTTCCTCATCGGCAGCACCGAAAACTGCACCCCGAAACACCTCGCCGCAGAGCTTGACCTTTCAACCGGTGCCATCACCGCGATGGTGGACCGGCTCGACAAGGCAGGACACGTGGAACGGATCGCCCACCCCACCGACCGGCGAAGCCAACTACTCACCCTCACCTTCCGTGGTGAAGAAGCCATGGACAGCATCATGGGTCTCTACAACTCCGCTATCGAAGACGTCGTCAAGAACTCCCCCTGCGTGTTCGATGCCGGCCTGATCGACTGCCTCCGCCACGCCGCGAACGCTATCGACACCGCCGCGACCAGGGCCGGGACCGGGATCGCCGAGTAAGTCTGTGCGGACGGTCCACCTGCCAGGCACTAGGGCGATCGAGAAGCGTGCATCCCCGATTCGAATGAAAGAGCAAACCGCCTGATGCGGTTCTCCGAATGACCGCTGACGGTTGCAGGCCAGCGACTGACCAAGGGGGGCACGTCATGACGATCACCGTCTGGGACACGGTATTACCGACGAAACAGGGCGAGGCCAAAAGGGTTCAGCTCGGTTCGTGCATGCTTGAACTCACGGTTATTTCGGATCACGTGTGGACGATCACCGAACACATCAGGGCCACCAGCATCAACCATGGCCGGCTCGTGTTTCACGGGCATCACTACACGGCCGCCGTTCCCGGCGGGGCACCGATCGCGGCAGCGCGGTGGGAGCAAGCGCTCCGGCTGCACCTCGGCATCCGATGACCCCTGGCCAGAGAATGAGAAGAGGCTCCCGGTCACAGACCGGGAGCCTCTAAGACATTCCCGTGGTTGCGGGTGCGTTGGAATCAGCAAGGCACCCGGGAACGTCCCTCCCACTCCTACCAGCTGTCCCAAGGATGACAAAGCCGGAACAAGCGTATGAAGCTCCCACTGCGGTGAGGCCCTCCTGCCAGGAGACCCCACGTTCAGTGGTTCGCGCTTCATGCCAGATCCCCATCCGACACGCGTCAATCGAACCGCGAACGCAGGTCCCGCGCAACCTTCTGGGATGTCCCAGAACAGGTGCCAGCAGGAGTGCCTGCGCCCTGAACTGGGCCTACAACCACCACCCCTTGGTTCATTAGCGTGACGGCATGCCCGATACGTCAGCCTCGCCCGCGTTTACTGCTCCCCAAGTCGAAGTGCCGGCAACAGGTTCATTCCCCGGACCGGTTTCCGTGCTGCAAACAACTGACACCAAATCGCGTCTCCAGGTCATCCAGGGCGCCATCACCGTATTCCGGCGGTTCGCATTCCACGAAGCCACGTTCGACCTCGTCGCTACCGCAGCGCAAGTCACCGTGCAGGAAGTCACGGCCCGGTTCCCCACCTGGGATGATCTGCTGATCGCGACGATCGACTACTGGAACGGGCAACGGATGCGCCTCATCCTGCCCGTCGCGGAACGCTCCGGCGCGGCCGCGTTTCTTCGCGGGATCGTTCAAGCGAACATCGACGACCCGGCCCTCATGCGATTACTGTCCGCGACAGTGAACGTCGCCGCCACCCCGGAACACCCGATGGCGTCATTCCTCCACGAGGAATACCACCGATTCCACCTCATGGTCGCCCACCAACTCGCCGCCGACATCCGAGCCGGGAGGGAACCGTCCACTATGGAACCGGCCCGCGGCGCCGAGCAACTCATCGCCCTCTACGAAGGTCTGCAATTACAGTCAATGGTCCGGCCCACGATGAACCTCCTCGAAGCCTACGACCGGGCCGTGACCCGCATGCGGGCCGGGTGGAACCGCGAATACGTCGCCCCCGTCTGGGACCTCAGCGGCCACTAGCGCCCAGGCCCTCGTCCGCTTTCACGACTATGCGGCGGAGCTGGCCTGCAGATTCGACGCGTTTCGGGTCTGGCACGACGGCCAGCCACCTCAAGACGTGTGGGCCATCACGGTGGGTTTGCGTCGTATCCGGCAACATGCACCTCGCCTTACCCCTGGACACGTCCCACTTGAAGGAAAGCCCAGTGTCCTGCGACACCTTCGCAATCCGGGTAGAAGGTTGTCGCAGGACTCTGCGGGTTTTCCCTCAACAGTGAGGCGCTGGCTTCTGACATGGCGAAGAACACACCAGTTTCGGGCGGGGGTGTTCCCTCGGGACCTGAAGGCCCATCCCAGAAGCACCCTCAACGTACGACTCCCCCACCCCCACCCGTCGACCCCCGTTCTGGGGATAGCCACCGACACACGTTTTTGCAGACCACGCATCGCGGGAAGACATGCGGCCGACGAATTGAATTGTCTTGATACCGACGGACTCGTGGCCCGGGCTTGCCGAACTGGACTACGTTTGGCGCCACTCCGGTCGAGAGATCCTCCTGAACCCCACGGGGTCGGCTCGAGATGGGGTGGCGCGGTTCGGGTCTGTTCCACCCCATCAACACCGCCGCAGGCCGAACGAAACTTACCCACGGCAGGAGAGCGCGCGTTGGGGTATACCTCAACACCCCACATGGTAAAGACCCAAACCGCGTCGCAATAGAGTCCAAATCCCTACTTTTGCGGCATAGGTGTGGGGTCTAGACGTGACGCCCCACAAAACACAGACCGTTGCTTACGTCCGAGTGTCGTCGACCGACCAGAACCTCCATCGTCAGCTCGAGGCCATCGGCCCGGTCGATCGGGTGTTCGAGGAGAAACTGTCCGGCGGGTCCCGCACCGACCGGACTGCTTTGGCGAAGTGCATTCGGTACGTCCGAGATGGTGATGTTGTCCGGGTTGCTTCCATGGACCGGCTCGCCAGATCGTTACGGGACCTTCGGGACATTGTCGACGAGGTTGCCGGGAAAGGCGCCACCGTCGCGTTCGTCAAGGAACAGCAAACTTACGGCCGTGATGCCGAGGATGCGATGGGGCAATTGATGTTGAACCTGCTTGGTGCATTTGCCGAGTTCGAGAGGTCTCTCATCCGGGAGCGGCAAGCAGAAGGGATTCGGATCGTGAAAGACTCCGGCAGGTACCTCGGCCGGGCGAAGAAGCTCACCCCAGACCAAGTCACCGAGGCACGTGAGCTCGTCGCGACAGGGGTGCCGAAAACGGTCGTGGCGCGAAAGCTTGGTGTCGACAGGGCCACGTTGTACCGAGCCCTGGTAGGAACACCATCTCCGACACAAGCCCTCGAGGATCCTGCCCAAGCCGCGCCTCATTAGAGGCTGCCGGCCATTCCTGGCTGACCTTGCGGCGTCTCAGGACTGCGTCTCTATTAGAGAGGGGCTGTTCGTCGTCCCTCCTCGGTCGAGGAGGGCTGCGAGCGGTTCTGCCCTGCGCGTCGTTGCGCGGGGCAGAACCGGTGCCGGGGGGGGGTGTTCATCGGCCACCCATTTGCAGGACGGCCGGACAGGCCCCAAGCCAGACACTGCGAATAAATCCGTTGGACTCATCCACTCCCGTCAGCTAACCCGCAACCACCGACACGAACGTGTCCTCCGCGTTTTATCGTTGTGATGCCCAGCCTAAACGACTGCACTATAAACGACTGGCACTCCTGCCGGACTGCCGAAAGCCCACCGCACCTAAAGGTGTGGTGGGCTCCCATCGGGCGCCCGGAGGTATCCACTCTCCGAGCTGATCTCATCCTCTATGCGAGAGGACAAGACTCTCCCGTGCCCGCCTTCGGGAGCGAGCACGCATAAGGGGAAGAGCCCACCTCACATCGTGCGGTGGGCTCTTCCCAGGGTGTTACTTAGTGATCTGGGCGCTGATGGTAGCAACACCGACGAGGAGGTCGGCCTTCACGGCGTCGGTCTTGAACGTGGAGTTCAGCAGCTTCGCAGCCGTTCCCGACACGTGGACGGTGGTGCCAGTGAGGACACCGTTCTTACCGTCCATGGTGAGGGGCTTCAGCGTGCCGCCGTGAAGGGAGAAGATGTAGGCCTGCTCGGCTGCGACCTTGCCATTGACGAGGACGTCACCGTAAAGCTTCGAGTTACCCGGGTTGACCGTCAGATCCTCAAGGGTGACCGTGGTCGAACCGGCCTTCAGGGTCAGACCGGACCCGGTGTGCTGGAGGATGCCCTGCACGTAGGGACGGTAGTCGCCCTTCGGGTTCCAGTACGCCAGCGAGCCGCCCGTAATGGGGAACGAGATGTCCGTGCCGGAAAGCTTCGCGTTGCCGGAGGTGCCGGGGGTGAGCTTCAGGCTCTTCAGCGCAGCGAGGAAGTTGCTGTCGAGGGCAACGGAAGTGTCGCCACCGAAGACCTCGGGAACCGCGGCGAGGGGCGCGGGGACCGTCGAGGACGATGCGGCGAGGTGCACGTTCGAGGTGGGGGCGGCGTTCGCGGCTACACCGGCGCCGACGACACCGGTCACGAGAAGGCCAGCGGCGGCGAAGCTGATTCCAGCTTTGGAGATCTTACGCATAACTAAATCCTTTGATGGGTGTTGCTTGGATGAATCCGGGACACCCGGTAGATGTTCCAAGGGCGTTTGCCCGATGCCAGGTGTTCGCCACCCCACCCCGAAAGGGATTGGTCGCTCTCACGAGCGTTACCCGTTCGTGACACGATCAGCGTTCAGCGATGGCGGGCGCCTGAAAGACCGTCGGGCAAAGGCCCAACTCTGAACACGTGTGTTGCGGAGCTCCTGCGATGACCCTTCTGGTCGGCCCGCCGGTACGCATTCAGGTACTAGCGGCAAACCCGCTGCGATTTAGAGAGTCTGTGACCGCAGTGAGAAGCACAATCAATCGCTTCCGCTCCCGCAACGAGAGGCCCGCCAGAAGAATTCGGAGATCCATGCGGGAGCCCCCGAGGGCATCGGCAAATGCCGTGGCTGCCTTGGGGGTCAACTGCAACAGCTTGCTGCGGCCGTCCCTCGGATTCTCGGTGCGAGTCACTAAGCCTCGCTCCATAAGACAAGCCACAATGATCGTGCCCGCACCGTTCGTCACACCAAGCACACGGGCCACGTCAAGAACACGAACGGGCTGACCAAGGTGCTCCAAGCGCGCCAGGTACTCCAACGCCACCATCTCGTTAGCCCTAAGGTCAAAAAGATCCCGCAGTCGCCAGCGAAGGAGGGCCTCCGCCGTTTGCAAAGCCGACATTGCCTCCACAAGAGGGAAGAGGGCAGCTGCCTCTTCAGAATTGTTTGTCACACCAGAGAGTAAATCCACGACTGCCATGATCAACCTTCGCCGTCAGGGAGTGCGAGCAATAAAGACCACTCGCTAAGCGCCGGTCATCGCCCCCCGATGCGCGACACCGCGGGGCGCAGGCCGCCTGAGACCAAACTGTTCCGCCGCGCATAATCCAGTCGCCCAGCCCCGTACTCGGTGGATCAAACGCATCGGTGTCGAACAGCGCGCCCCGACCGGGGCGCGCTGTTCAAGAGGCCTTTGACGTCAGCAGTATTCGTACCGGTAGGCCGAATCGCCACTAGGGACCACGTCTCGGTCACGGAGGATGACGGAGATGGTTTTCCCTTGCGTTGCACACGCAGCCGTGTATGCGCTCCGGGCATTGTCCGTGTACTCAATCTCGATGACGTTGTTCCCGTACACGCTCGTGTAGGCGTCGCATTCGGTATTGAATTGGCACTCTTCCGCGATGGCGAAATCGAACTTGACTGTGTTCTTTCCTGCGGAATCGAGCTCAGTCGTGTTCTTCTGAGCGATCGCAAGACCATCGGCATGCGCGCGGGTGGTCAATAGGGTGGCGTATGCCACCGCGTTTGCCTTGGTCAATTTCCCGCTTGACCTCGTCCACGAGTCCAGGTTGTCCGGTTCGACAGCTTGGTACCCCTTTGATTGACAACCATCAATCCACTCGTTGATGATGCCGGCAATACTGGTCCGCTTTGACGCAGTTGACGTGTCCAGAAGGTACTCCCCCGGCCAGTCGGGGTCTTCGACATAGCTGCCGTTACTGTTTTTCAGTAGCAAATCCGAATGAGACCCGGTCCAGAAGGTTTTCTCGCCCGGCTGGGTTTGGAACGCGTTGACGTAGCAAATGTTGTACTTGCCCGACACCGGGTTCGCCGACCGATCCCGGTCAACAATCGACACCGTCGACGACGGTGTGTATGCCCCGCCGATCTGGTAATCGAATTGACCATTCACCGGCGGCAACACCGGCGTCGCGGCCTGCGCCGCCATTCCCGTGGAGGCAACACCAATCAACGCCGTAACAACGGCAGTAGTGGCAAGCATTGTCTTGGTGCGACGTAATCGAAGAGCGCGCATGCGCAATTCCCATCTACAGGTACCCCGCCTCGAGCTGGTCTCTGGCGATCAGTACCGGATTTGCCCACAAAATGTGGTTTACCGGCCGGGCTCCCCGTAACGAGCACACCATATGAGACCTTCACTTTCCCCGCAAGACAGAACCGTCTACGTCGCCAAAGTGGTCACCACAAGTGCTCAGACCCACGACTCACCACAGCACTCAACCCAGGGGTTCGGTGTCGGGTCCAGTGTCACCACGGCCCTCTGCCACCCACCGCGCCAGGCAACCTCGAGCGCAAAACGACTTCGTATTGTCGCCTCGAGCATCCGAACAAGCACACAACAGCCATCCGGATACTGGCCCCCTACCGAGATTCGAGCAGTGCCCTCGCAAATCAAAGCCGGCTTAGGGCTACGAACCCCCAGAGAGGACCCACTTGTGGGGACATCGGCACCACTTGACCCGTGGCGGCTGATTTTTAAAGTATCCGAGGTGACACTCACTGTGGCAAACCTCGGCATCGCACACCGGGCCCGGCCCCGCCTCGAAAACACGCACCTCGAAGCCCCATCCACCTTGTTTATTTCATTCCCCCTTTTGGGGAATGACAGCAGGGACCCGTGGTGGTTGAGTCAGGGTGAAGCGGACCATGGATGGTCCCAGATACGGAGTACCTGATGACCACGACGGTCAACACCACACCCAACCCCAAAACCACGCTCGAGCCCTCACCTCCCGAGCCGGACGCCAACCCCATCGCGACTATTCGCAGTGCTCTCTTCGCGTTCGACCACGCGCACCGCGTCTTTCTCGATACTGCCGCCCACCAGCTCGGGGTGGGAACAACGGACCTTGACGCTCTCCTGCAACTCGCGGAAGACGAACCGGTCACCCCAGGTCAGCTTCGCGCCCACCTGCAGCTCACCACCGGCGCGATCACCGCCGTCACCGACCGGCTAGACGCCGCCGGCTATCTCACCCGTCTGCAACACCCCACCGACCGACGCAGCCTGCTCCTCGTCCTCACCCCAACCGGCCGGAACGCTGTCCACGATGTCCTTACCCGGTATGACGCTCTCATCACCAGGCTTCCTGACGGAGCCATGACACACAAGTACCTAAAGAGCCTGGCCGACGTCGTTCTCCAAGCCAGCAGCGACGACTTCAGCTAGGGCCTCTGCCGGCGGTCCGGGTTCGCGAGTACGGGTGGGACGACACGGGGAAAATCACCCACCCCTGGATCTCTCCTCGGATAAGGATGGGCCTACTAATCCAGGGGGCAGTGTGGAACCGATCGACCTTGACGACGCGCCACTGCCCCACGCCAGCGGGCAACACACCCTCATCCGGCTAAACGGCCGCGTCTTCCAACTCCGGAGCACCCGGGCGGGCGTGTGGGAGACCACCGAAACACTCGGCAGCATCCTCATCGGCCACGGACACCTCCACGCCACCGGCACCACCTATCAAATCGTTACTCCCACCGGCCGGGGGTCGAAACATCCCCGGTGGCAGCATGCCGTGAGGGAACATCTCACCGTCCGCAAAGACCTCAAACGGTAGAAGCCAACCCCACCCGGAACCCGATCCTTCGCAACCCTGGCACGGAGAGGGAATGGCCAAGTGATGCGGCCATCATGGCTGGGCGGCGCGGAGCCGCCCCGTTCTGGGGCATGACGACACTACCAAGATACTGTTTTATGAAGACACTCCATTACGGAGAATCTCGATCGTCAACGCATTTGCCCATGGAGGCACCATCGTGGTTATTGCCCTCGTCAGCATCGTTTTCCTACTCGCAGCCACGACAAGCACGCTGGTTCTTGCACGCCGAAACGCGACCACCGGGCCGGTCCAGGACAGCGACGAAAGGCTTCGGGCTCTTCGCGAAGCTCACCGCCGTTCTCTCCAGGCCCGCTAACTCTTATGGCCCGATCAGTCCCGCCCATCCTGTGGGCGTCCCGGTGCATCGACGCCGCAGGTTTTGCCCTGCTCCTGACGGGGGCGGCTTCTGCCGTCAACGGCGAGGCAGGCGGCGTCATCCTTCTCGCCGCCGGCCTTCTCGTATGGCCGACGGAATGGGCCACCAAAATGCTCCGAAGACGAATGGCGTCGACTTCGTCACGCCTCGCTCCTCGACCGGTCGAGCCGTCCACCGTCACACCTAGCTCGCTTGTCCGAAAGAGCGTCTAAACCTCCTCGGGTTGATAGCTGACGACCGTTGAAGGAACATCAAGCTGCGTGGAAGGATTAAACATGACTGGCCACCCCGATGACTCCATTGAGGCAGTTGCTCCGCTGTCCCAAACATTGCACCGTCTAGACGAAGCTCATGGACGGTTTCGGAGCCATGTCGCGAGGAGCCTTGCGATGACGCCGGTCGAGCTCACCGCCCTGCTGGTGATCGCCATCACCCCAAACATCAGCCCGAGCAGCCTCGCTGCCGACCTCTCCACCTCGGACGGAAACACAACGGCGCTCATCGACGGCCTGGAAGACGCTGGCCTGCTGCACCGCGTCCCCAGCAGCACCCAACCCCACCTCGTCAC
>NZ_JADKSF010000017.1:0-10121 GCF_015350875.1 Frondihabitans sp. VKM Ac-2883
GTAAGACGCCTCACCGACTTACAAGAGCGACTGGCAGTACCCCCATTCCGCCAGTCTTGAGTCACATCCCCAGGAATCGGCTCGCTGCCCTCGAAGCCGGTTGGGGATGCACGAGAACTGACGCTATGCGTTCCACCTAGGCGTTCTTGCTCGGCTTCTTATTGCCTCACCTCGTTGAGCGAAGGTGATGAGTCATGGTCGGCTTCACAGGTGCGGGGGCAGAGTAGACGCATGACTACGACCTCTGCAGTGGAAACTGTTGACGCTTGGTGGCGCGCTGCCAACTACCTGACCGTCAGTCAGATCTATTTGATGGACGACCCGCTGTTGCAGGAACCTCTCGCTCCGGAGCGCATCAAGCCGAGGCTCCTGGGCCACTGGGGCACCTCGCCGGCATTGAACTTCGTCTACGCGCACCTGAATCGGGTGCGCGTCCGCGATGGCCGGCAGATGATCTACGTGTGCGGCCCGGGGCACGGCGGCCCGGCGATGGTCGCAAACGCCTGGCTCGGTGGCACGTACTCCGAGCTGGTGCCCGACGTGACGCGCGACAAGGCCGGGATGCAGAGGCTATTCCGTCAGTTCTCATTCCCCGGCGGTATCCCCTCGCACGATGCGCCGAACGTGCCGGGATCGATCAACGAGGGCGGCGAGCTCGGCTATTCGCTAGCGGACATCGAGTGGCGCCGCCCCATCTCGCCGTTCGTGTACCTGCTGTCGTCGCACGTCTGGTGCCAGGACCACAACGGCTTCTCGCACCAGGATCCGGGATTTCTCGACGTGGTCGTTAACAAGCAGGCCCACGTGGTCAGGATCTCGCTCGCACCCGACACCAACACGCTCCTCGCCGTCATGGACAAGGGGCTGCGCGACGTCGACACCGTGCAGGTCGTCGTCACCGGCAAGCAGGAGCAGCCGGCGTGGCTCAGCATCGACGAAGCCGAGGAGCACGTGCGGCTCGGTGCCGGCATCTGGGATTGGGCAGGAACTCCCGGCTCAGCGGATCGCGACGATCCCCTCCCCGACGTGATCCTCGCCTGCGCCGGCGACGTCCCGACCCTCGAGACCGTCGCGGCCGCCGACATCATCCGGAGGAGCTTCCCCGAGGTGGCCGTCCGTGTGGTGAACGTGGTCGACCTGATGAAGCTGCAAGACCAGCGTGAGCACCCCCACGGGTTCACGGACGACCAATTCGACGCGCTGTTCACGACTGACCGGCCCGTGGTGTTCGACTTCCACGGCTATCCGTCGCTCGTGCACCAGCTCACCTACCGGCGCCACGGGCACGACAACATCCACGTGCGCGGCTTTCAGGAGAAGGACACGACGACGACGCCCTTCGATATGGCCATGCTCAATGACATTGACCGGTACAAGCTCGTCCTCGACGTGCTCGAGTACGTGCCTGGCCTGTCGTCGCGGCATCCCGACGCCGCGGCCGAATTCGTCAGTCTGCGAGCCGAGGCACGCGCCTACGCCTACGAGCACGGCGAGGACCACCCCGATGTCACCGGATAACGCTTCGGAGAGGCCTCATGAAAAAGACCGTAGGCAGGCTCGACGACCTCGCGTCCGCATACGCTGGCCGCTCACGATGACGGGTTCCCCTCAGAGCGAGCGCTCTGAGCACCGCCTACCGGCTGTTATTGCCCTCCTTGTCGCATTGGCGCTGTACGCGACCCTTCCCAGCACGTTCTGGCCCCCGTTACGCTTCGGCGTCGTCGCCGTCGGAGTCGTCGCCATGATCCCCCTGGTCGCCCTTAACCCGGCTCGGATGCATCGTGAGACGCGGTGGTCGAAATACGTCTCCAGCGGGATCGCGTTCCTTCTCGTCGCGGCGAACCTCGTCGCCTTCGCCCAGCTCGTTACGCAGCTGGTGACGTCGTCGTCCGAGGACGGGCCGCGCCTGCTCCTGGCAGCGCTCCAGGTGTGGTTGACCGGCATCATCGCCTACGCCCTCGTCTACTGGGAACTTGACCGCGGCGGACCGGTGACGAGACGTCACGCCGACCGGAACAGCATGCCCGATGCCGACTTCCGGTTTCCGCAAGACGAGGACGCCGATGCCGTCAAGGAGGTCGCAACCCGGTCGTCGGAAAAGACCGGGTGGGTCGCCTCGTACTTCGACTACTTCTACTTCTCCCTGACCAACTCGATGGCCTTCAGCCCGACCGACACGATGCCGCTATCAATCCGCGCCAAGGCGCTCATGGCCCTGGAATCGGCCACGGGTTTCATCCTCCTGGGACTTGTCATCGCCCGCGCAGTCTCATTGCTGAAGTAGGAAGCACCTGCGTGGCGACGCCTAAGACGGCCCTGCCCTGTCCGGTCAGTTGGCCACTCGCACATCAAGGACCGTCTTCAGCCAACCCTCTTCACGGCGGTCGAAGCTCTTGTAAGCATCGATTGCCGAAGTCATGCCAGTCTCCTGCGTGATGAACGCTGTCGGGTCGAACAGCCCAGTGGAGACAAGGTCGACTAGCGGCGGCGTGACGGAGTGGTGGTCGCAGTTGCCCATGCGGATGGTGAGGTTCTTGTTCATGGCCGCGCCGAGCGGGTAGCTCGCCATGTCGGGCGAATAGACGCCGATGATGCCGATGCGCCCGTATTTGGCAACGGATTGGACGGCCCACTGCGCGGCCTGCGACGGTGCGTCGCCGGGGATCCAGTTGTCGCCGTCGGCGTTTTGCTCGGGCGCCACCTGCGCCACCTCGCGCGCAAACTCGTCCGATTGTTCAGCGGCGGCCTTCGCGGCCGGACCTGACTTCGGACTCTGCGCGTCCACGCCGACCGCGTCGATGACCGCGTCGACGCCCATGCCGCGTGTGGCGTCCATGATGGCCTCCACGGGATCCTCGGCGTTGAAGTCGACCACCTCGGCGTGCTGGCCGAGAGCGACCGCGAGACGCGTCTCGATCCCGTCGACTGCGAAGACGCGTGATGCGCCCTGTCGGAAGGCGGAGGCGACAGCTAGCTGGCCGACGATACCGGCGCCGTAAACGGCGACGGTGTCACCGCGGCGGATGCCGGCGAGCTGGGCGCCGAACCATGACGTGGGGAAGATGTCCGAGAGCAGGATCGCCTGGTCGTCGGTAACACTGTCGGGGATCGGCGTGAGGGTGTTCTGTGCGAACGGCACCCGGGCGTAGTCGGCCTGCAGCCCGTTCACCGGGCCGGTGCCGGCGGGACCGCCGAAGAAACTCGTGCCGGCTAAGGGGCCGTTCGGGTTCGCGGAATCGCACTGGGCCGTCTGACCGACCCGGCAGTACCGGCAGACACCACACGAGATGGTCGAGTTGATAATCACCCGGTCGCCCGCCGTAAAGCCGCGCACCGCCGAACCGACCTCACGTACGACGCCGACAGCCTCGTGGCCCAGGATCGTGCCCTCGTTCATGCCAGCCATGGTGCCGCGGATGAAGTGCAGGTCGGTGCCGCAGATGGCGCTGCGAGTGATTTCGACGATCGCGTCTGCAGGCTCCTGGATCGTGGGATCCGCGACCGAGTCGAGGCGGATGTCGCCGACTCCATGCCAGACGACTGCTTTCATGAGGTGCTCCTTCGGTTTGCCGGCTTCACCGGTACTTCTTCTGTGGGTCATTGCCCCAATTCATCAATGAGTACCTCCAAGGAGTCTCGCTGACGTCACCGCCTGGGCGTTGCTTCGAATGGCGAGCGACGTAGCCGATCACCTTACGCATGTGCGCATAGTCGCCATCGGTCAAGTCAGCCTGCTTCCTGTGCAGGATCCTGATGATGTGGCGGCCGCTCTCGTGCCCAACCGATTCGTGGCCATCGGTCTTCTGGCCGACCCCCTTCGACTCGTCGGTGCCGAGCCACTTCTCAATCTCGGAGGCGGTCATGTTCACTGCCTGACCGAACTCGTGGCGGGTGTCCTCGTGGTCGGCCTTCGTCATGGGTGCAGCACAACCTTCGTCCAGCCGTCGTCGCGCGCGTCGAAGTGCCTGTAGGCGTCGGGAGCTTCGGCCAGGGGCAGGTTGTGGCTGACGATGAACGACGGCTCCGCCTTGCCAGCGGTGATGAGGTCGCGCAGCTGCCGGTTGTACTTCTTCACGGGAGCCTGGCCAGTGCCGATCGAGATGCCTTTGAACCACAGCATTCCCCAGTCGAGAGCGAACTGGCCCTTCTTCGCCAGCTCGTCCTGCGCGTTCGGGTCCTCTGGCACGTAGACGCCGACGACGCCGATGTGCCCTGTGAAGCGAACCGAGGCGATGAGCCGGTTCATGATCAGGTTCGGCTTCTCTTTGCCGCCGGTGCCGGTGCCCTGGAACCCCACGCATTCGAGGCCAGCGTCGGCTCCAAGTCCGAGGGTTTGGTCGAGGACGTACTGGACCGGGTCGACCCTCGAGTCGTCGACGGCGATCGCGCCGATAGATTCGGCTAGCTTCAGCCGGTCGGCGACGTGGTCGACGACGAAGATGCGGGCGGCGCCCTTGATCGAGCAGCTGAGAGCCGCCATGAGACCGACCGGGCCGGCTCCGTAGATGACAACGGTGTCGCCGGGAAAGACCTGCGCCAGTTCGGCGCAGTGCCAGCCGGTGGGGAAGATGTCGGAGAGCATGACGTAGTCGTTCTCCTTCTCGACCGAGTCCTCCCCCAAGCGAAGAGCGTTGAAGTCACCGAATGGGACCCGCAGCAACTCGGCCTGGCCGCCCTGGTACGGGCCCATGTCGGCGAATCCAAAAGCGGCGCCCGCGTAGGCGGGTTCGGGCTGCATGGTGAGGCAGTAGCTCGTCATGCCTTTCTCGCAGTTCTTGCAGTGCCCGCACGCGACGTTGAACGGCAGTACGACACGTTCGCCGATGGACAGCTTCGAAACGCCGGCACCGACCTCGACGATCTCGCCGAGGTTCTCGTGGCCGAACGCACGGCCCTCCTCGTAGTCGGTGCGGCCCTCGTACATGTGCAAGTCAGATCCGCAGATGTTCGTGGCGGTCACCTTGACTAGGATGTCGTCGGGGTGTTCGATCTTGGCGTCCTCGACCTCGTCAACGCTGACGTTTTTCGGGCCGTGGTAGATAAGTGCCTTCACGCGGATGTGCTCCTCGAGTCAGGGCGACCTGGTCCTCAGGTCACCGATGACGGGGACAGTAGGCGGCCTTAGCGAAAAGCTCCTTCAAGTGGGGTACACGTCGAACGAGGGTCTTCGGGCGGGCCGGTCTACCCCTGTTCTGGGGGCGCGTGGTTGTATGCGAACGCATAACATGCAGTCATCTGCTCCGGACCCGACCGGCGCAGTACATCGTGCCGAGCCTGCGGCACTCAAGGACAACCCGATGACGCTCGCCCCTGCCCCACCGCCCGACGCACCACGAACAGACGAAGACCTCCTTGCTTTGGTTGCGGAGGGGAATCACGACGCTTTCGCCGTGTTCTACGACCGGATCTGCGGCCGTGTGTTCGGTCTCATCAAGCGAGTGCTGGTCGACCGCGCACAGTCAGAAGAAGTGACTCAGGATGTGTTCCTCGAGATATGGCAGACCGCGTCACGGTTCGACCCGACGAGAGGAAAGGCGGCATCGTGGGCGTTGACCATGGCTCACCGAAGGGCCATCGATCGTGTTCGTTCGTCCCAGTCGAGCCGGGACCGAGACCTGACCGTGGGTATTCGAAATTTCGAAGAACCAGTCGATGACGTTGCCGGGACCGTCGAAGTGCAACTGGAGCACCAGCGCGTTCGCGCCGCTATGGGCCAACTCACCCCACATCAGCGAGAAGCGTTAGAGCTGACGTACTTTCAGGGGCTGACGAACACGGAGGCAGCGGTGCGAGCTGGTGTCCCTCTTGGCACAATGAAAACACGCCTCCGGGACAGCCTCATCGCCCTCCGGAAGCTCGTCGTAAATGCGGCTTAGCTCGCCGACACGCCCAGGCATGGCATCGACGAAGCTTCTTAGCCTGACTGGGTGGCCTCGAGCCAGGACGTCGTGACGCTCAATTGGGCCCGCATGATTTTTTGAACGGGCGGAACGCACACTCCGAGATTGGCGCTAACAAGATGGCTCATGCTCAGCAGATGACCGCACTCCATGAGCACACCTTCGCTGAGGTCCTCGTGAATAGTGCGTTCCCGAAGAACGCCCACCCGGACCACAAGCTCGCGAAACGCCGACGTCACGATCGGAATATTCACTGGAGCGCCGAAGGCATCATAGATTTCCAGAGCGACAAGGCCACCGCGCGCACTTGAAATCATTGTCGTAAGACCGTAGCGACCTCTCGCTCCTTCTCCGCACGTTCCTGAACTTTTCCCTCGCGCTCGAAATTAGAGGACGCTAACCACGGCAGAAACAACCCGGAACGCCATCGAGCCAGCTTCGCCGAGAATAGCCCAAAGGGGGCTCCTCATTGATTTGCTGAGCGACGGACGCGGGGACTCCAATGAATCTGTCTGGTGACTTGCAATGGTCCGTCGGCCAGGATGCCTAGCGTCTAGATGCGGGTGCGGTGTGTCCGAGAGTGTCGCGGGGATAGCAGCCGAACCGGGCTGTGTAGGCGGCGGCGAAGCGGCCGGGATGATTGAACCCCCAAGTGCGGGCGACATCGGCGATGACCGTGCCGGCAGGCTCTGCGGCGAGAAGCTTGTGGTGGATGCGATCGAGCCGCACTTGCCGCAGATACGCATTGGGTGTCATCCCGAGGAGTCGTTGGAAAGTCTCTTGCAAGGTGCGGAGGCTGACATTCGCGATTCGGGCGAGGTCGGTGGTTGTGATGGGGAGGTGGGGGTGTTCGTGGATGTATTCGACGGCAGTTCGCACGTGGGCGTTCCGCGGTATCAGCAACCCAGGAGGTAGAGCTGACGTTTCGACCGGGTACATCTCGAGTAGGGACACGGCGGCAATGCGGCCCATCTCGGCCTGAAGCACGGAGCTGACCCCGGGCTCCAGGACCGTTTTCGCAATGAGGTTGACGGTCTGCTGCCATTGACGCCGAGCGATATCGGTGGGTTCGACCCTGTGGTCGAAGCGAACCCCGTCCGTAGACAGGCCTCGTTCGGCGAGGACGTTCTCGACGGCGTGCCGGTTCACTTGAATGAGGCGTTGGTCGTAGTCGCGGAAGTCAAACTGGAACGCTTCTACCGGCCACAGTTGAGGCCTGCCCGGCTGGAGGGAAACCTGCTCATTTCCGACGTCGAGGATCCCGGTTCCGCGGAGGATGTGCGCGACGACGAAGTCGTCCCCGGCGGGCATTTCGCCTTCAAGGTGTCCATCGAATTTGATCGCGCGGACCGTCATGGATGCGTCCCCGGCAGCAGCGTACCGATAGCAGAAGTCTTTGTCGGTTTCGTCGGCAGACCAGGAAATACCAGCGTAGACGTCGGACAGCGAGGAGCGAGCTTCACCAATATCGGTGGTCTCGGCTTTCTCGCGGATGCGCGGCGGAATTTCGTCAGTCACAACTGGTCGAATATGGCAGAGAAATCCATGAATTGGGAAGTCCCCGGCGTCCGGTCTGCGCGAGTGCGCCCCCGGCTGGTGGCCGTGCCGCCCGGCCCTAGAAGAAGTCGAGGGGCGAGTGCTCGCTCTGGTAGATCGACATCAGCATCGCGGCTCCACTACGTGCGGCGCGGGCGGGCTGGACCGTGTGATGGATTGCTGACTCCGTCTGCGCGCCCTGGATCAGGAGGTTCAGCGTTTCAGCGATGTGGGATGGGATGCCAGCACGAGCGCACAGGACGCCGATGTGTTGTTCGACCGCATCGAGGTGTTGCCCGGCGAGATGTGCAATGTCGGGCTCTTGCCGGCTGACGTCGCCATAGCCGGTGATAAACACGCATCCGCGCCAGGAAGGTTCCGTGAAGCATTCCTCAAGATAGGTGAAGACGGCCAGGATTTCGTCGCGCGGGTCATCGTGAGTGCGCCCGATGCGGTCCATCTCGGCGAACCATTGCTGATGCTTGAATGCCAGGACCGCGACAACGAGGTCCCGTTTTTCCGGGTATGCCCGGCGCAGGATGGTCGCATCTACCTGGGCATGGGCGGCGATCTCGGGAAGGGTCACTGGGGTGATGCCGTGCAGGGTGAACAACTCGTCAGCGGCATTCACAGCGGCGCGCTGAACATCGCTGGTCGCAACGACCGACGTGAGAAGGGCAGCAGAGGTCATAAACCAAACTGGGGTGTGCAAGGAAACTAGGTTGACCCGACCCTACGTGACCACCTCTGAACGGGCCCGATTCGGTCCCCCGAACCGTCGTGCAACAACTCGACGACGCCGGGAGCGTGCCATTTCTTGGGTCGCATGCCCCGTGCCTACGGCGATTGAGGGGCACGAATGCGGTTTGCGTAGTCTGCACGTCCGATAAGCGCGGATTTCAGGCCGGATCCCGGGAAACCCGTAAGGGGCCCGCCCGGAGGGCCCTAACGTCGGGTTCGTCGGAGGGAATTGCCCCGGCGAGCCGAAGCCCCGGAACGGGTTTTCACAAAGGATCCGATCATGACAACCATGACCTCCACCCCAACATCGACGAACCCGCTGCGCACTGCCGCCCACCGGGGCGACGGCTTCCTTGTCCCCGCCGGAACCACAAGCACGCGCCGCAAACGCACCACCTTTACGACCGTTCCCACTGGTGGCCGGCACCTCATCACTAGCCACGTGAGCGCGGCATCTGCCGTGATCGCTCTCGGAGCCAGCAGCGTCACCGCGGTCGCCCTCATGATTGGGCTGGGACGATGAGCCTGTACATCTCCTACCCAGATGTCCCGGCTGCCCGAATCGGCGCATACCCGAAACGAAACCGGAGCAGCGCGGTCCCCCTTGCACCTACCACACATCTCGCCGTCACTCCGCAGCGCCGAGACGACGTCTGCTATGCCGACTTCTTTGCCGCCCCTGAGGCAGTCGCGGTCGCCTCATGATCGACCACCCCAACACCACCGACCTGGTGGGCCTCACTCACGAGGAACTTCTCGACCTCATCACTAGGTCGCTGCAGTCCTAACCGCCCGCCCCGGCCCTACCCATACCCGAAAGCCGCAACACGAGATGACTCTCCTGCTCCCAGCCCGTTCCACCTTCACCCGATCGTTCGGGTGGACGTTCAATGACGGCAAAGCTTGGGTGGCCAATAACAGGGGCGCTTTCGCCGGCAGCGTGGACCCGCAGGGCGGCCATTTCTACACTCGCGACAAATTCGGACGCTACCTCGGCGACTACCCCACCCTCGCAGGAGCGAAGGACCGCCTCGAGAAACACGCAATCAACGCATGAATGTGCCTGCCCTTTGGCAAGAGAACCGCGATCGCGCATCAGATACGAGTCAATGCCGCATCGTGGAATCGAGCATGACTGCTTCCTTACCGATCACCTTAGTGATCCTTCTCGCCGTCATTGCGAGCCTGGCGATCAGCCGATGACGACAACGCTCATCAACCGCGTGGCCCCCGCCGAGCAACATGAGCTGCTACGGGCAGCCGACAGCTTATTTACCGAGCACAGCATCGCCACTGTCACCTTCACTGACGTCGCTACCCGCGCTGGCCTGGACGTTGCAGCCGTCCAAGACGTGTTCCCCACCAAGCGGGAGCTCCTCGTCGCCGTTCTTGCGTACAAGCACCAGGGGTGGGTTCGACGTCTTGAACGCAACGGGCAGAAAATCGAGGACCCGAGGGACGAGATCCTCGCCGTGTTCACGTGTCTCGAAGAATGCTTCGTCGACACCACCTGGCGAGGCTGCTGTTTCGTCAACGCTTACGCCGAGCTCGGCCGGGAGGACCAGGGCATCGCCGACCTCGCCGTCGAACATTTCACCGAAGTAGAACGCCACATGGCCGCTCTGTGCCTGGGAGCCGAGCTCCCCGTCTACGTCTCTCAAGCCCTCACAATCCTCATTAAGGCGCCCGCGCCGAACCGGGTATTCATCACCACGCCGGCCCCGCACGATCCGCCCGCATGGCCGCCGCGATGCTCATGTCCGTTTACCAGAACGAGCCCAGCGAACCCGACTTCTTCTAATCAGACCAACACCCGCCCACATTCGTGCCTCCGCGTCAACAAGCACGCGTCTTCAGGTCAGCATGAGCCCTACTCACCGCTGCCTGCCGAACAGCCTGACCAGTTTCCCGTTGGCGCGCGCGTTACGGATGTTCTCGTCTCAA
>NZ_JADKSF010000018.1:0-5806 GCF_015350875.1 Frondihabitans sp. VKM Ac-2883
CGTCACAAGCCCTGACGGACCGCCCCGCAAACAACCCACCGCCTGCCCTCAGCAGAACTGCCGTCTCGGAAATCTAATGGTTTTTGGACGTCTCAGGTCGCGGTTGACCGGCTCAGAACACGCCCGAATAACCAGGTGTCCTCGTGTCTTGACAAGTCGTTCTCGCAACTCGATGGCCAGGCATGATGACCCTGGGCTTGTTGAGACAGGCCTTGAGCAGTGCCTGCGTCGAAGGCGTTCGTGCCGACGGTTCAGGTGTCGACTTCCCCGCGTTCTATTGCTGGGGTGGGGTGGCGGGGACGTTGCAGGTCGGGTCGAGAGCGGCGCGGATGAATGCTTCGACCATGGCCGCTCTCCGGGTCGGGGTGCTGTGCCCCACGAGCGAATAAATACTGAGACTGTCCATCAGGGCGACGAACAGTTCTGCGACCAAATGAGGGTCACGGGCTCGGAATTCTCCGTTGGTCACGCCCGCGGTGATGATGCCGGCCACGAATTCGACCCACAGGGTTGTGCTTTCTCGTGCCACTTTCGCAACGACGGGGTTTCGGCGTCCCACACTCCACCCGTCTGCCCAGACCCAGTCTTCCCGGGTATGTTCCCCGGTGAAGAGGTCATCGGTCAGGTACTGCAACGCTGCCCGAGCGGTGGTGAGAGTTTCCACGTGGGCGCGTGCTGCGGCGAGTTCGTCGGCGGCGATGTCCCGGAACATGCGCGCAGCCAGCGCTGGCATTGACGGTTCCTGCTGAGCGACAACAGCCGGCTCGAGCCCCGTCTGGGCCACGACACGACGCAACGTCACCGCCGGAAGGCCCGCGTCGAACGCGATCGCCTTCGCCGCCTTGTCGATACGACCGGCCACCGGCAGGTTCGGGTACTCGTTGATACGCACCACTTGAACATATGGACCCGTGTCGACTTCGACTAGAACCCCAACCGGGTGCCCCCCAGCTCACACACACTCCCGGACGCGTCCTCGTTCCGGATGATGCACCAAGCACGCGCAGAACACCCACACCCCAGCTCGGAGCCTTCCCTGCTCTCCGAAAGCAGCTCGAGTTTGCGCCGTCGTCCGCCGGGGACGCCCGCATTCGACCATGACGGTGGAGCACCGTGGACTCCCAGTAGTGGGGGCAGGACCCTGCTAGGGGCGCCTTCTAGCATGTGAGGTTGGATCAGAACCCAACGGGTGTCCCTCACCAGGAACCCACCGCAATCGCCACCCCGCGCCCTCAGCGCGACACGGGAGATTCCTTCGCTCGGGCGCTGGGATTGGAGCAGCGTCTGGCGACGCTGGTCACGCTTTTAGGCGGACATATTTTCGGGACCGCCGGGTGGCAACAGACCCTCGCCTCCTGGACAGAGAACCCCCACATTCGGTTCGAGGACATCGAAGCCGACCTTCTGCGGCTACTCGCCTGCGACAGCTGACTGCAATTTTCAGCTCTCCCACCAGGATGTTCTCGGCCTGTCGAAGCTGAGCGTGACCGCTAAATTGACCGCGATCCTGTTGCGCCCTCCCCGGTGCGGTTACGGTTGTGGTGCCGGGGGGTGGTACCCCAGGCGAAGGCCCGCCCCGTGTGGATGCTTCTGATCTGGCGCCCGTGGGGCGTGGCCGCGGGGTCTCCCGCCCGGGCGGGAGACCCCGCACTCACCCCACACCTTCGGGGCCTCTCAGTACCCGCTCGATGCGCGCGCGGCTTTTCGGGCTCGGGGACGACAAAAGGCTCCCGGCCTTCCGACCGGGAGCCTTAGGACAATCCCGTGGTTGCGGATGCGTTGGAATCAGCAACGCACCCGGGAACGTCCCTCCCACTCCCACCAGCTCTCCCAAGGATGACAAAGCCGGAACAAGCGTATGAAGCCCCACTGCGGTGAGGCCCTCCTGCCAGGAGACCCCACGTTCAGTGGTTCGCGCTTCATGCCAGATCCCCATCCGACACGCGTCAATCGAACCGCGAACACAGGTCCCGCGCAACCTTCTGGGATGTCCCAGAACAGGTGCCAGCAGGAGTGCCTGCACCCTGAACTGGGCCTACAAAAACTAACACGTGACTGATTACCGTGTCACTATGGCCGACCAGTCGATGCCCCCTGCACACTCCACACTGACAACAGGAACGCCGACCCTGTCGGCCTTCCCCGAACCGGTGTCGCTGCTGCAGACCGGTGACACCAAGTCTCGTCTGCTGGTGATCCAGGGCGCGATCACGGTGTTCCGCCGATTCGCGTTCCATGAGGCCACCTTCGATCTCGTCGCTACCGCAGCCAAAGTCACCGTGCAGGAAGTCACGGCCCGGTTCCCCACCTGGGATGATCTGCTGATCGCGACGATCGACTACTGGAACGGGCAACGGATGCGCCTCATCCTGCCCGTCGCGGAACGCTCCGGCGCGGCCGCGTTTCTCCGCGGGATCGTTCAAGCGAACATCGACGACCCGGCCCTCATGCGATTACTGTCCGCGACAGTGAACGTCGCCGCCACCCCGGAACACCCGATGGCGTCATTCCTCCACGAGGAATACCACCGATTCCACCTCATGGTCGCCCACCAACTCGCCGCCGACATCCGAGCCGGAAGGGAACCGTCCACTATGGAACCGGCCCGCGGCGCCGAGCAACTCATCGCCCTCTACGAAGGTCTGCAATTACAGTCAATGGTCCGGCCCACGATGAACCTCCTCGAAGCCTACGACCGGGCCGTGACCCGCATGCGGGCCGGGTGGAACCGCGAATACGTCGCCCCCGTCTGGGACCTCAGCGCCCACTAGCGCCCAGGCCCTCGTCCGCTTTCACGACTATGCGGCGGAGCTGGCCTGCAGACTCGACGCGTTTCGGAACGTCTGACACGACGGCCAGCCACCTCAAGACGTGCGGGCCATCACGGTGGGCTTGCGTCCGATCCGGCAACACGCACCGCGCCTTACCCATGAAACGGCCTATCAAACGGGAGCCCAGTGTCCTGCGACACCTCCGCAATCCGGGTAGAAGGTTGTCGCAGGACTCCGCGAGTTTTCCCTCAACAGTGAGGCGCTGGCTTCCGACACGGCGAAGAACACACCAGATTCGGGGCCAGGGTGTTCCCTCGGGACCTCCTCGCCCGCAACAGAAGCATCTTCACCGTACGTGTACCCCGCCACCGTGCTGCCACCCCCGTTCTGGGGATAGCACACCGCAAATTCGACCATGTGGGCATGTGCATGAAGAGAGCGCCTTCCAAGCAGTGGAAGCGTCTTGGAAACAACACAACCTTGGCCCTGCCAGGTCAGACCGGCCTATCTTTATTGCCACTCCGGTCGAGATTTTCTCCTGGAGCGGGTTGTACCCCTTCGGGGCAGCTCGAGATGTGGTGGCGCGGTTCGGGTCCGTTCCACCCCATCAACACCGCCGCAGGCCGAACGAAACTTGCCCACGGCAGGAGAGTGCGCGTTGGGGCATACCCCCGCACCCCGCACGGGAAAAGGGCCAGAGCCCCACCCGTACTTACCGATCTAGACCATAAAATCGGTCGAATGAGGCGCCGCAAGAAGAACCCTTATGGGCCGCCGCGACAACCGGGAACACCTCGCGTCATCTATGTCGCGGTCGGCATCCTGGCCGCGGCCATGATCACGCTCGTCGTCCTCGCCGCCCTCCACGGCTGACAGCCCCAACGGCAAATCCCGAACGCGCCACCCCGAGGTGAAACCAGTGAACCGACGCCATTCCTGTCCTTAACCAAGAAATGGCCCGACCTTCGGGTCACGAGCCGGGCCGAGCCAACCAGGCCACGACAGAACAGGGAAAGCCGGGCCCGGTCCACCCGACGGTACCCATCCCGAGTGAAAGCTGCCCGATCCGCGCCTGTTGATCTTGCCTGTTGCTCGTCGCCCACCGGGTTTTCCGCGAGGGGCCTCATTTGGTGATGTGGGCAGTGTTGGTTGTGAATGCGTTACACGTCAGGAATCGTAAAGCCCCACGGCCCTTTTCACCCCAACTCCCCCTTCTGGGGAATGACAGCAGGACCCGGTGGTGGTTGAGTCAGGGTGAAGTGGACCATGGATGGTCCCAGATACGGAGTACCTGATGACCACGACGGTCCACACCACACCTGACCTCAAAAACAAGCTCGAGTCCCTGCCTTCCGGGCGCAACGGGAACACGCTCGCGACTATTCGCAGTGCTCTTTTCGCGTTCGACCACGCGCACCGCGTCTTTCTCGACACTGCCGCCCACCAGCTCGGGGTGGGAACCACGGACCTTGACGCTCTCCTGCAACTCGCGGAAGACGAACCGGTCACCCCAGGTCAGCTTCGCGCCCACCTGCAGCTCACCACCGGCGCGATTACCGCCGTCACCGACCGGCTGGACGCGGCCGGGTATCTGACCCGTCTGCAGCACCCCACCGACCGGCGGAGCCTGCTTCTCGTCCTCACCCCGACCGGCCGGAACGCCGTCAACCATGTTCTCCGCCAATACGAGGCAACACTCACTGCCCTCTCTGAAAAACCGGCAATGATGCAGCAGCTCACCACGCTGACTTCCGCCGTCCTCCACGCCAGCAACACCTAAACCCCTCTCCCTCGGGCGTCGATCCGGTGGGCTCGGCGGGACGACACGACCTTGAGGTCCACGACCCTAGAGGCCTTCAGGATAAAGATGGGCGTATCAATCAGGGGGCAGTGTGGAACCGATCGACCTTGACGACGCGCAACTGCCCCACATCAGCGGGCAACACACCCACATCCGACTAAACGGCCGCGTCTTCCGACTCCGGAGCACCCGGGCGAGCATATGGGAGATCACCGAAACACTCGGCAGCATCGTCATCGGCCACGGACACCTCCACGCCACCGACACCACCTATCAAATCGTCACTCCCACCGGCCGGGGGCCGAAACATCCGCGGTGGCAGCACGTCGTGAGGGAACACCTCACCGTCCGCAAAGACCTCAAACGGTAGAAACCGACCCAACCCGTCACCACCCGTTGCGCTACTCGCACTGAGCTGGATTGGCTAGGCGATGCGGCAAAAACAACTTATCGGCCGAAGCTACCCCGTTCTGGGGCATGACAAGACAACCGAGATGCCGTTCCATGAAGACACTCCATTACGGAGAATCTCGATCGTCAACCCATTTGCCCGTGGAGGCATCATCGTGCTCATCGCCCTTATCAGCATCGTTCTCCTTATCGCTGCCGCGACAACCACGCTGATTCTTGCCCGCCAAAGTGCGACCACTGGGCCGGTCCAGGAAAGCAGCGAAAGGCTCCGGGCTCTTCGCGAAACCCACCGCCGCTCTCTCCAGGCCCGCTAACTCTTATGGCCCGAACAGTCCCGCCCACCCGCTGGGCATACCGGTGCATCGATGTTGCTGGATTTGCCCTGCTGCTGACAGGGGCGGCTCTCGCCGTCAACGGCGAGGGTGCCGGCGTCATCCTTCTCGCTGTCGGCCTTCTCGTGTGGCCGACGGAATGGGCCACCAAAACCGGGTTTGGAAGCGTGCGGCATCTTCTGCGCCCCGACCTCACCCGCGGCCAGTCAAAGTGCCCGCCGCCACCCCTGCCCTGTGGGCCCGAGAACGCGTTTAGGTTTCGTTCGGTTATGAACGTCGACCGTTGGAGGACGGAGCAACTGCGTGGAAGGATCAACCATGACTGACCAACCCGATCACTCCTACGAGGCAGTCGCTCCCCTGTCTCAAACCCTGCACCGCCTCGACGAGGTCCACCGCAGATTCCGGAGCCACGTCGCGAGGAGCCTTGCGATGACGCCGGTCGAGCTCACCGCCCTGCTGGTGATCGCCATCACCCCAAACATCAGCCC
>NZ_JADKSF010000019.1:0-4846 GCF_015350875.1 Frondihabitans sp. VKM Ac-2883
TCCTTGGATTAGTGGCGAACGGGTGAGTAACACGTGAGTAACCTGCCCTTGACTCTGGGATAAGCGTTGGAAACGACGTCTAATACCGGATATGACCTGTGACGGCATCGTCTGCAGGTGGAAAGAATTTTGGTCAAGGATGGACTCGCGGCCTATCAGGTAGTTGGTGAGGTAACGGCTCACCAAGCCGACGACGGGTAGCCGGCCTGAGAGGGTGACCGGCCACACTGGGACTGAGACACGGCCCAGACTCCTACGGGAGGCAGCAGTGGGGAATATTGCACAATGGGCGAAAGCCTGATGCAGCAACGCCGCGTGAGGGACGACGGCCTTCGGGTTGTAAACCTCTTTTAGTTGGGAAGAAGGGAGCTTGCTCTTGACGGTACCAGCAGAAAAAGCACCGGCTAACTACGTGCCAGCAGCCGCGGTAATACGTAGGGTGCAAGCGTTGTCCGGAATTATTGGGCGTAAAGAGCTCGTAGGCGGTTTGTCGCGTCTGCTGTGAAATCTGGGGGCTCAACCCCCAGCCTGCAGTGGGTACGGGCAGACTAGAGTGCGGTAGGGGAGATTGGAATTCCTGGTGTAGCGGTGGAATGCGCAGATATCAGGAGGAACACCGATGGCGAAGGCAGATCTCTGGGCCGTTACTGACGCTGAGGAGCGAAAGCATGGGGAGCGAACAGGATTAGATACCCTGGTAGTCCATGCCGTAAACGTTGGGAACTAGATGTAGGGGCCATTCCACGGTTTCTGTGTCGCAGCTAACGCATTAAGTTCCCCGCCTGGGGAGTACGGCCGCAAGGCTAAAACTCAAAGGAATTGACGGGGGCCCGCACAAGCGGCGGAGCATGCGGATTAATTCGATGCAACGCGAAGAACCTTACCAAGGCTTGACATATACCGGAAACGTCCAGAGATGGTCGCCCCGCAAGGTCGGTATACAGGTGGTGCATGGTTGTCGTCAGCTCGTGTCGTGAGATGTTGGGTTAAGTCCCGCAACGAGCGCAACCCTCGTTCTATGTTGCCAGCACGTTATGGTGGGAACTCATAGGAGACTGCCGGGGTCAACTCGGAGGAAGGTGGGGATGACGTCAAATCATCATGCCCCTTATGTCTTGGGCTTCACGCATGCTACAATGGCCGATACAAAGGGCTGCAATACCGCGAGGTGGAGCGAATCCCAAAAAGTCGGTCTCAGTTCGGATTGAGGTCTGCAACTCGACCTCATGAAGTCGGAGTCGCTAGTAATCGCAGATCAGCAACGCTGCGGTGAATACGTTCCCGGGCCTTGTACACACCGCCCGTCAAGTCATGAAAGTCGGTAACACCCGAAGCCGGTGGCCCAACCCTTGTGGAGGGAGCTGTCGAAGGTGGGATCGGTGATTAGGACTAAGTCGTAACAAGGTAGCCGTACCGGAAGGTGCGGCTGGATCACCTCCTTTCTAAGGAGCATGTACTCGCCCCACGGGCTGTGTCTTTGTACACACTCGCCACGGGGATCAACGGGTCAAGTCACGCCACATCGAATGTTGTGGGTGGCGCTCATGGGTGGAACTTTGACAGTGGCCTTCGGATGAAGGTTTCGTGCTCAGTACATCTCCTCTCGGGGGGATTGGAACGGTGCGGGATCGGGATTGCCGGGGCGTGCACGTTGTTGGGTCCTGAGGGACCAAGCCTTTCCTGGCGCCTTTAGGGTGTTGGGGGGTGAACTCCTCATGCGGACCTTGATGATCTGGCATCACTTGCCGGGGATTCTTGGGGTCGCCCGTTTTTTGAGAACTACACAGTGGACGCGAGCATCTTGAGCGTCATTTCCTTCGTCGCCTTTCGGGGTGGTGTTGTGGGGTGATGTTCGAGTGCAATTTCTTCCCCAGCAGCTGGTTTCGACCGGTTGGTGGGGTAACGAGATAACACTGATAGACCGCGTCAATCGGGTCGCCTTCGGGTGGCCTTGTTGTCGTGGTTCTTTGTGGTCAAGTTTTTAAGAGCAAACGGTGGATGCCTTGGCATCTGGAGCCGAAGAAGGACGTAGAAATCTGCGATAAGCCTCGGGGAGCTGATAATCGAGCTGTGATCCGAGGGTGTCCGAATGGGGAAACCCCGCCAGGCGGCGTGCTGACCTGGTGACTCCCGCCTGAATATATAGGGCGGGTAGAGGGAACGGGGGGAAGTGAAACATCTCAGTACCCTCAGGAAGAGAAAACAACAGTGATTCCGTGAGTAGTGGCGAGCGAAATCGGAAGAGGCTAAACCGGTCATGTGTGATAGACGGCGGTCGTTGCATGGTCGGGGTTGTGGGACGTGTTGTTCAGTTCTGCCGGACTGGAACAGTTACAGCGCATTATAGGCGAACCGGATTGAAAGCCGGGTCATAGAGGGTGCCAACCCCGTAGCCGAAATGGTGTTGCTGGCTGAATGCGTATCCCAAGTAGCACGGGGCCCGAGAAATCCCGTGTGAATCTGTCAGGACCACCTGATAAGCCTAAATACTCCCAGATGACCGATAGCGGACAAGTACCGTGAGGGAAAGGTGAAAAGTACCCCGGGAGGGGAGTGAAATAGTACCTGAAACCGTTTGCTTACAAACCGTTGGAGCCTCCTTAGTAGGGGTGACAGCGTGCCTTTTGAAGAATGAGCCTGCGAGTTAGCGATATGTGGCGAGGTTAACCCGTGAGGGGTAGCCGTAGCGAAAGCGAGTCTGAATAGGGCGATTCAGTCGCATGTCCTAGACCCGAAGCGAAGTGATCTATCCATGGCCAGGTTGAAGCGACGGTAAGACGTCGTGGAGGACCGAACCCACTTCAGTTGAAAATGGAGGGGATGAGCTGTGGATAGGGGTGAAAGGCCAATCAAACTTCGTGATAGCTGGTTCTCTCCGAAATGCATTTAGGTGCAGCGTTGCGTGTTTCTTGCCGGAGGTAGAGCTACTGGATGGCCGATGGGGCCTAAAAGCTTACTGACGTCAGCCAAACTCCGAATGCCGGTAAGTGAGAGCGCAGCAGTGAGACGGTGGGGGATAAGCTTCATCGTCGAGAGGGAAACAACCCAGACTACCAACTAAGGTCCCTAAGCGTGTGCTAAGTGGGAAAGGATGTGGAGTTGCAGAGACAACCAGGAGGTTGGCTTAGAAGCAGCCACCCTTGAAAGAGTGCGTAATAGCTCACTGGTCAAGTGATTCCGCGCCGACAATGTAACGGGGCTCAAGCACACCACCGAAGTTGTAGAATTCGTACTTTCGATAAGCCTTCGTGGTTCAGTCGTACGGATTGGTAGGAGAGCGTCGTGTGGCGAGTGAAGCGGCGGTGGAAACCAGCCGTGGACGCCACACGAGTGAGAATGCAGGCATGAGTAGCGAAAGACGGGTGAGAAACCCGTCCTCCGAAAGACCAAGGGTTCCAGGGCCAGGTTAATCCGCCCTGGGTAAGTCGGGACCTAAGGCGAGGCCGACAGGCGTAGTCGATGGACAACGGGTTGATATTCCCGTACCGGCGAAGAACCGCCCAAGATAATCCAGTGGTGCTAAGAGTCCTAACCCGGCTGAGTGGATCCCTTCGGGGTGATGCCGGCCGGTCTAACGCTCGACCCCATGCTGGTGCGTTTAGCGTATTAACAGGTGTGACGCAGGAAGGTAGCTGAGCCAGGCGATGGTATCCGTAAGGTGATCCTGGTGTAAGGATGTAGGGCTGACGATAGGCAAATCCGTCGTCAATGATGCCTGAGACCCGATGCATACCCCGATTGGGGGAATTCAGTGATCCTATGCTGCCGAGAAAAGCATCGACGCGAGGTTCAAGCCGCCCGTACCCCAAACCGACTCAGGTGGTCAGGTAGAGAATACCAAGGAGATCGAGAGAATCGTGGTTAAGGAACTCGGCAAAATGCCCCCGTAACTTCGGGAGAAGGGGGGCCGGAACCGTGAACGGATTTACTCCGGGAGCGGGGAAGGCCGCAGAGACCAGTGGGAAGCGACTGTTTACTAAAAACACAGGTCCGTGCCAAGTCGCAAGACGATGTATACGGACTGACGCCTGCCCGGTGCTGGAAGGTTAAGAGGAAGGGTTAGCGCAAGCGAAGCTCAGAATTTAAGCCCCAGTAAACGGCGGTGGTAACTATAACCATCCTAAGGTAGCGAAATTCCTTGTCGGGTAAGTTCCGACCTGCACGAATGGCGTAACGACTTCCCAGCTGTCTCAACCGCGAACTCGGCGAAATTGCACTACGAGTAAAGATGCTCGTTACGCGCAGCAGGACGGAAAGACCCCGTGACCTTTACTACAGCTTGGTATTGGTGTTCGGAGTGGCTTGTGTAGGATAGGTGGGAGACTGTGAAGCTTGGACGCTAGTTCAGGTGGAGTCATTGTTGAAATACCACTCTGGTCACTTTGGATATCTAACTACGAACCGTGATCCGGTTCTGGGACAGTGCCTGGTGGGTAGTTTAACTGGGGCGGTTGCCTCCCAAAAAGTAACGGAGGCGCCCAAAGGTTCCCTCAACCTGGTTGGCAATCAGGTGTCGAGTGTAAGTGCACAAGGGAGCTTGACTGTGAGACTGACAAGTCGAGCAGGGACGAAAGTCGGGACTAGTGATCCGGCAGTGGCTTGTGGAAGCGCTGTCGCTCAACGGATAAAAGGTACCTCGGGGATAACAGGCTGATCTTGCCCAAGAGTCCATATCGACGGCATGGTTTGGCACCTCGATGTCGGCTCGTCGCATCCTGGGGCTGGAGTAGGTCCCAAGGGTTGGGCTGTTCGCCCATTAAAGCGGTACGCGAGCTGGGTTTAGAACGTCGTGAGACAGTTCGGTCCCTATCCGCTGCGCGCGTAGGAAATTTGAGAAGATCTATCC